>JAUNRE010000013.1 GCA_030535795.1 Akkermansia sp. | reverse complement strand
CAAACGTGTCCGTCTCCGGGCTCACGCCCTACGCCGAGGCAGGCTGTCGGCCTCGGCGCCGACGCTGACGCGTCGACGACTCGGGCTCTCATTTTATTTATTATCCCATCCCCAGGGCTGCGCCACTGCGTGGCTTGCCCCTTGGCTATTGTACTTTCGCCCCGCAAAGCGGGGCTTATGAGTTCCGCGCCTTCCGGGCGAGGAGCGGCAGCTAAGACTCATGCTATGCTTATATTGCGCGCGTCAGCGCGCCTAGCCATTACTTTGTCAATTGTAGATGGTAAATCCATCTCGACAAATTGGCGTTTTCCTATTTATTCCAGCGCGTGTGTCGGTATATAATTGTTAGCGGAACTTATTGACTTGTGCGCAAAGTGCGGAAGCATCTTCGTTGCTCAGCAGTTGGTACGCACGGCCTGAATCACAGTACTCTATGATTTTACGCCCTGCGTTGGCATCGCCCATTGCGGCCAGCCAGTAGAGGGACCAGAGGTTTTCCCCTACTTCATAAGCTTTGCGGAACCATATACGTGCTTCATCGTCATTCTTCTTTATGCCTTGTCCCTCCAGATAGCACTTACCCACGTTGTGATAGCCCCAATGGTATCCCCCTGCTGCCGAGGCTCGATACCACTTCAGGGCTTCACTCGTGTCACGGTACAATCCCTGGTCGGCGGCATTGCCATAGTAGTAGCGGTCGGCTACTTCACACATGCTGGGGGCATCTCCCAGCTCGGCGAGTTTCAGCAGAGTCCAGACATTCTCGGGATTGGCAGCTTTTGCTTTCAGAAACCACTCTCGCGCTTTATTGTCATCCTTTGGCACGCCTTGCCCTTCCAAGTAGCACTTGCCTACGTTGAAATAGCCCCAATGGTTGCCGTATTCGGCCGCCTGTCGATAACATTCCAGCGCTTTGGACGGGTTATGCTCACAGCCGTTCCGGGCATGGTAATAATTGTCCCCCCACTCCACTAGGTCGCGGGGGATTTCATCTGCCAACTGGCGAAATCTTTCTGCTTCCGCTTCGTTTGGGTGCATCTCCCAGCTTGCCTTACTGCCGGTGGCGTAATATTCGCTGATGCGGCGGGCCGCATGGGCATCTCCCAAAAGAGCGAGCCAACGTGTTGCCCAAGGGTTGTCAGCTGTTGCTTCGGCTTTTCGGAACCAGTTGCGCGCTTCACTGTCATCCTTCTTCACGCCTTTTCCTTCCAAATAGCACTTGCCCACATTGAAGTAGCCCCAATGGTAATCAAGTTCAGCTGCTCGGTGGTAATGTTCCAAGGCTTTATTGGCATCCTGCGGGTATCCGTTCCGGCCGTTATAATAATTGTCTCCTTGTTGTACCTGAAACTTGGCCAATTTTTCGACGTTTGTTTTCCACAGCGCTGCTCCCATAGCAACCGCCTCCTGTGAGTAGTGCCAGCTGTGGGCAGGTAAATGACAGGCTGCTTCCAGCTTCTCTTTGATGAGCGGTATCTTGCTACTGCCTCCTACCAGAAGGAGCATTTCCGGTTTGTATTCGGAGGGCGTTTTGGTGATGAGTCTTTGCAATTTCGTTACGGCGGCATCGATGTCTGCCTCGATGAGTTTGTTAAAATCTGCCCGGGAAAGATGATGGGGCGGGCAGGCTCCTGTCGTGCTGCTCAGGCGCAGGACCGTGCTTTCCTGTGTACTGAGCTGCTCTTTTGCCCTGCGTACTTTCGGAAGCTGAGTAACTGCGCTGAGGGGGCAATGGGTAACTTGCTCACAGTGGCGCCAGAGCAGCTCATCGAATTTCTCACCCCCCATCGTGGTGTCGCCATCGGTCAAGTTGCTATGGGTGCAGATGGTGTCGCCTTCGCGGGTGACGAGGGCGAAGTCGAGCGTGCCGCCTCCCCAGTCCACAATAAGAGCACTGCGTTTGAATGCCTGCGCGGCATTCATGCGGCAGAAGGCCAGGCCGGCGGCTTCCGGCTCCGTGGTGAGCTCCACTGTGTTGAACCCGGCGTCATGGGCGGCTTGTTTCAGCTCTTCGCATTGAGCAGGGGAGAACTTGACGGGGCGGGTGATGGTGGCCATTGTAACTGGCTCTCCATGGTAGACGAGCTGCTGCACTTGTTCACGGATGTATTGCAGGTATTCCTTCACCATCTCTTTGGCGGTGAGGATGCTGGGCTTGCCGGCATCCAGGTATATGTGCAGCGGGGTGGCAGACCCTAGCTGCATTTTGAAGCCGCGCAGGTAGCAACCGCTGGGCTCCTCTATCATATCCTCCGCGTCGTCGCCGAAGAAGAGTCGCCCCGCCGTATCAACATAGATGGAGGTGGGCAGGTAATCGCTGCCACGTCCCAACCGCAGGGGGGCGGGATGCCCCGTTTGCGGATGAATGTGGCTGACGAGTGTTTTCGTTGTGCCGAAGTCGATACCGATGGTGTGCATAGTGAGATTTCTTATTATAGGTAACGAGAAATCAGTTTTTTCATTGTTTCAGAATGAGCATAAGAGAGGGCTATTTGCAGAGTATCCCTGGTAAAGTGCCCGTTTTCTAAGCATTGCATGGCTTTACCCCACTCATCTTTTTTCACATATTCAAACAGTTGGTTTATACCATTCTGTTCTCCAGGGCCTTGAACTCGTCGCTTAATTACCCACATTCCTGTTGTTTCAGACCACTCGATTGAGCTGCCGCATTTTTTACATCTATTTTGTTCTTGTTTAATTTCAAAAACGGAATCGCAGACCTTGCATCTTATATTTAATCCGGTACGGAAGATATAGCCGTTGCTTTTTTGGGCATATCTCATGCTGCAGCGCCCACATTCAGCCTCTGCATCGGATATTTGGACATGGGTGCCGCAGATGTGGCAATTGAAAATTTCTGAAGCCTGCGGATTTTTGCGTATGGTACTCGCCCATTTCTTTGAGTTGGCGATCCAATGAACAGGGGTGCCGCATTGGCTGCATCGGCCTTGTTCTTGAGTGACTTCAAAAACGGAGTTGCATATGCCACATTTTATATTTACCCCATCGCGGAAGATTCGGTCATTGTCTACTTTATATTGCATGCTGCATAGCTTGCACGTCACCCCCTCTCCGGAAATGGTAATCGGGGCTCCGCAGATGTGGCAATTAAAGGTAACAGGAGAGGGCTGCCTGTTGTCCTGGCGCCAGAGCGAAGCTCCAATGGCCACAGCCTCGCGGGAATAGTGCCAGCCACGTGCCGGCAATTTGCTCGCATTTTCCAATCTCTCTTTGATGAGCGGTATCTTGCAGCTGCCTCCCACTAACAGAAGCATCTCGGGTCTGTTTTCAGTGGGAATCCTTTGCACTAGATTCTGAATTTTCCGGACGGCTTTATCAATGTGAGGGCTTATCAGAACATTGAAGTCTTCACGGCTCATATGGAGAGGGGGACAGGTGCCGTTTTCGCAGCTCAGTCGCAGCCAGATGTCCTCCTTTGTGCTGAGTTGCTCTTTGCCCCGGCGTATTTTCGGCAATTGAGTGATGGGGTTGAGACTTGTCTTTACCATATGCGCAGCATAGTTCCAGAGCAGCTCATCGAATTTCTCTCCACCCATGGTGGTGTCGCCATCGGTCAGGGTGCTGTGGGTATGGATGGTGTCGCCCTCGCGGGTGACGAGGGCGAAGTCGAGCGTGCCGCCTCCCCAGTCTACAATGAGGGCGCTGCGCTTGAACGCCTGCGCGGCATTCATGCGGCAGAAGGCCAGGCCTGCGGCCTCCGGCTCCGTGGTGAACTCCACCGTGTCGAACCCGGCGTCATGGGCTGCTTGTTTCAACTCTTCGCATTGAGCGGGGGAGAACTTGACGGGGCGGGTGATGGTGGCCGTTGTCACGGGCTCTCCATGGTATACGAGCTGCTGCACCTGTTCACGGATGTGCCGCAGGTATTCCTTCACCAGCTCTTTGGCGGTGAGGATGCAGGGCTTGCCATTATTCAGGTACATGTGCAGTGGCGCGGCTGAGCCCAGCTGCATTTTGAAGCCGCGCAGGTAGCAACCGCTGGGCTCCTCTATCATATCCTCCGCGTCGTCGCCGAAGAAGAGTCGCCCCGCCGTATCAACATAGATGGAGGTGGGCAGGTAATCGCTGCCACGTCCCAACCGCAGGGGGGCGGGATGCCCCGTTTGCGGATGAATGTGGCTGACGAGTGTTTTCGTTGTGCCGAAGTCGATACCGATGGTGTGCATAGTGAGATTTCTTATTATAGGTAACGAGAAATCAGATTTTTCATTGTTTCAGAATGAGCATAAGAGAGGGCTATTTGCAGAGTATCCTTGGTAAAGTGCCCGTTTTCTATGCATTTCATTGCTTTTCCCCATTCGTCCCGTTCTACCAGATGAAATAGTTCGTGGCGATTCTTCTCTGGCACCGGAGTTGATTCTGTTTGATAGAAATATTGCCTGAAGCTTTCTAATACAGCAGGTAATGCTTGTTCGATAGCTGCTGGTAGCGCAGCTGCTGTGGCCTTGATGTCCAAACCGGTTGTCCCAGTTTGGATACTGGCAATTGCTTTTCCTAATTTTGAGCCAGCGTAGGCGGTCAGGGGTGCCGATACTCCCAGCGTGAAGATACCGAGAATCCCACCGGCAATGCCGCCGAGTAATTCCCCCGTCGATGAATGAGCGAGAGATTGGGCGTATTTCATGTGGCGAGAAATGCAGTCTTGCACTGCTTGGCTGAGCGGTGCGCAGATAGCTTCGGTCGCATTGTCATTAAATTGAAGTTTGGAAAAAATAGGTTCGTTGCCAACGTAACCATTGTTCAATAAAATCTGAGAGAGTTGTGTTGCGAGCGGTTTCGCATGTTGGTTTATGGCGCTCTGTATTTTAGTGATATAATTGCCCAGATTTTGCTGAAATTGCTCCTCAGTAGATTCCGAATGCAGGTGTAGAGGGTACTTGTGCAGGTCATTATGGAGGCTTTCTACAGCATGTTCTACAAGATGAGAATATTGTTCAGATAAGCTAGGTTGAGATGGTGCGTCATTGATGATTTCAACCTTGGCACCTACTTGGGTGAGCATTTGTACTGCCGTAATGGCGTCTTGCTGGGTGAAGCGGAACGGCAGGATAATAGGTGCTGAATCTACCAGTTTTTTTGCTTGTCCAAGTGTGAGATGGGGACATATTTCCCAGAGTACATTTATGACATCTATCTTGTATTTGCCTGCATTGGAAAGCTTAATCGAGGTTTGGTCTATGCTCTGTGCTGTGTTCCCTTCGTTTGTTTGCTCGTTGATACTAGCTCCATGGTTGAGCAGGAGGGATACAATCGCGTTGCTCTTCTGCTTGGTTGCTATATGAAGGGGCGTCCTGCCGTCGTTGTCTTTCTCATGGACATTGGCGCCATGGTTAAGCAGAATGGGCAGAACCGTTTCGGCATCTTCCGCCGCCGCAGCATGGAGAGGCGTCCTGCCGTCGTTGTCTTTCTCATGGACATTGGCGCCATGATTGAGCAGAATGGGCAGAACCGTTGCGGCATCGTTAAACGACGCCCAATGGAGAGGCGTCCAACCGTCGTTGTCTTTCTCATGGACATTGGCGCCATGGTTGAGCAGAATGGGCAGAACTTTGGCGGCATCGTTTCTTGCCGCCCAGTGGAGAGGCGTCCTTCCGTCGTTTGTTTGCGCATTGACATTGGCACCATGGTTAATCAGAAGGGATATAACCGTTTCATCCTCCTGCTCTGTTGCGAAATGGAGGGGAGTCTGGCCTTGGGCGTTCTGGGCTTCAATATTTGCCCCGGCTTGCAGGAGAAGACGCATATTTATATCAGCCGCGCAATCCGTTGCTACGTGGAGCGGGGTGTCACCGCCGTCATCACAAGCGTTGATATTTGCTCCGGACTTGATAAGCAACCGGACGAGCTCCTGGTCATCATTTAAACTTACGACGTAATGGAGCGGGGGGATGCTGTCGTTAGTCGGTCTTTGCTCAATGTCTGCACCAGCCTCTAAAAGCAGCTTGACGAGTTTTGCGTTATGCCTCAACAGCGCATGAGTCAGAGGTGTTTCTATCGAGTCGTCACAAAGATAGGCTGCATTCAAATCAGCTCCTTGTTTCAACAAATCCTGAACGAGAGGGATATTGTCTTGGGCTATGGCTGCCCTCAATCCTACAGAGAGAGGAGCGGTGGCACATGCCTGTAGGCCGTTTTGTTTCAATATTGCCAGCCCCCCGTAGATGGATTGTTTTGTGGCGCTTTTCAGGACGATACCGAAGTGTGAACCTTGAATCTTTTTGATGTCGGTAAGGCTTAGGTTGGGATTGACCTGTTGTAGTATCGGAATAAATGCGTTTCTGCCTTTTGTAAGTGATTTTATAACTTCTGCATTTTCTGCCAGAGCAAGCTCATATAAATCCCCTGTCTCGGATGTCGCTATTGTTGGTTGAGAGGTGAGGCTATCATCGGCTTTTTCCCACAATGCGGCACCCAGTGCCACGGCGTCACGCGATTTATCCCAGCTGAGAGCGGGTAGGTGGCAGGCTGCTTCCAGCTTTTCCTTAATGAGAGGAATACGGCTGCTCCCGCCAACCAGCAACAGCATATCGGGTTTATATTCCGCTGGGATGCGAGCTAATAGCTCCTGTACCTTTTGCACGGCCTGATTGATTTCAGCTGCAATCAGCTGATTAAAAACCGAACGGGTAAGGGAAAGCGGAGGGCAGGCTCCAGTCTCGCTGCTGAGACGTAAGGGGAAACTTTCCCGAGAACTGAGCATTTCTTTTGCCCTGCGTACTTTGGGTAATTGAGTGGTGTGATTTAATGGTGCTTCGATAGTTTGCAGGACGTGAGTCCAGAGTTTTTCATCGAACTTCTCGCCACCCATAGTAGTGTCGCCGTCTGTTAGTTTACTGTGGGTTTTGATTGTGTTGCCATCGCGGGTGACGAGGGCCATATCGAGCGTGCCACCACCCCAGTCTACAATGAGAGCGCTGCGCTTAAACGCTTTGGAAACATTCAGTCGGCAGAATGCTAAGCCGGCGGCTTCCGGTTCCGTGGTGAAGGTGACGGCGGAAAAGCCTGCCTCCTGAGCAGCCTGTTTGAGATCCTCGCACTGTGCTGGTGAGAACTTGACAGGGCGCGTGAGGGTGACGCCTGTAATTTTCTCGCCATGATAAACAAGCCCTTCCACCTGGGTGCGAATATGCTGCAGGTACCGTTTTACCAGTTCCTTGGCGGTGAGTGAATGAAGTAGCCCCTTGGAAGGATACATGATTACCGGATTTAGGGTACCCTGCTGCATTTTAAAGCCTCTCAGGTAGATACCCATGCCACTGTCACGCATCTCCTCCGCGTCGTCGCCGAAGTAAAATCTACCCTCTGTATCGACATACACTGTAGTGGGCATGTAGGGAGATTCATGCCCGAGATTGACAAGCTGGGGAACCGGTGTATGGGGGGTAAGATAACTTACCAGAGTTTTAGATGTACCGAAGTCGATGCCTATAGAGTGAGTGGTCATATGGAGAGAGTTTGAATTAAGCTTGCATTTGTTGACTGTACCATTGCATAAGACACTGATGCAAACGGGCAGCCTTGGCCTTGTCTTCCACGATGGGGGAAGTCTGAAGTCGGTTGATATGTGGTAAAAGTTGCATGAAGCGTTCCAGTGTCAGAGCAGGAGAGACCTCGGCATTGGGAAGCAAGGATTTGATGTACGCAGTGAAACCATCTGCTGCTTCTTGTGATATGCCGAGGCGGCGGTAATCCTTCAGCCAGGGAATGAGGTCGTGAGCGCCGGTAATGGCATCGGACCAATCGCGTACGCGCAGTCGGAGGCGGTCCAGCGAGCAATACTGTTGTTCCAAGGCGGAGCGTTGCATTTTTATTTCGGCGCGTTTGTGGTCCATCCATCGCCGAGCCATAGCGTCCTTATCGGCCAGCATGTCGTAGATACGCTCCATCATATCGATATCATGCTGTTGTTTCTCCAGCTCATGTTCGATGGCGGAGTACACCTCGTCCATGACCTTGCGAGCTCTCGCGCAGTTTTGTTTCTGCTGAATAACGGAACGCTGTGAGAAAATCTGCTTGTCGAGCAGGGTTTCCAGCTCCTGAAGGCCGCTGAGCTTGTAGATGAGCGAGGCCGGGTCTGCCTGCGGATGCCTGTAGAGGTGGCGCAGCATAACTCGGAAGCTGGCCAAGGGGCACCCCAGAGAAATCGCTTGTTTGTACAGCATGGCTCGGGGGGCCTCCTCTTCCCATTCATCCTGAAATTTCAGAGTGCTCAGAAGGCCTTTTTCGTTGTCGAATGGAGCCGCTTTGTCGAAGGTGCGCAGAATGCTGATGCAGTTTTTCCAGAAAACAGGCGGCGCTATTTTTGCCATCATGGCCAGAGGGGCACTTACCGGAATGACGGCAGAAACCAAATCCTTCATAAAGCCTTGAACTCTCGCTGCTTTTGTAAGGATGGAATCCCAGTTATCTTCGTCCCAATAAATGTGGTCCCACTTGTGCAGAACGGCTACGCTGTTATCCAGCGATGAACCGGGCAGGCACCCTGCACGGAAAGCCTGGAGGTCCGCTTCATCGCTCTCTCGGCCGGTGGGGGAGAAGACGTAGAGCAGGGCATCAGCCGTTTGGCCATTGATGAACTGCTTGGCTATATCTTCATGCTCCTTGGCCGTGGAGCCTGTGCCGGGGGTATCTGTTACATGGATGTCGCGCAGAGCCGGTGCGTCTGAGTAGAGTTCGAGCCAGGCCGCCCGGTTGATGCGCTCCAGCACCTCCGGGCTTTTGCCGTTCCAGTCAGTTTGCAGGCGTTCCAGCGGGAAAGATTCCGGCTGTGCATCCTGCCAGTGTACGGTGAATTGGCTTAATCTCTCATCCGTGGCGTAGGTAAGGCGGTTAATGGTAGCGGTGGCCTCTTCGACACCGGTGATAGCCAGCCGCCTGCCGACAAGAGCGTTGATGAGGCTGCTCTTGCCGGTTTTCATGCGTCCGAAAATGGCGACATTGAACGGGGATTGCAGATTGTCCGCTACGGCTCGCAGCTCGTTTTCCTTTTTGCGGAGGAAGGGGTACGGGCTGATGGCGTCGGCCAACTGCAGGAGCGATTCCCTGTAGGTGGTATGAATTTTATTGGCTACCAGAGATGAGGGTGAACTCATGGTTGTAATGGCTTAATGATTTGCGGGCATCCAGGGCTCCAGCGTTTTCATGATGGTGCGGAGTGTGGCCTCGTCCTTTGCCAGTTCGTTCTTAGCTTTTGACAGCTCAGCTGCGCTCATGCGGGAGCGTTCGACTAAATCGTCCTTAACCTTCTTGAGCTCCGCCGTGCGCTGGCGGAGGGATTGGCGCATGGCGTCATCCACGCTGTCGCTGAAACGTCTGAAGAGGTCTCTGAGCGCATTGGTGATATCGCTGTAAATAGAGGATATGTTTTTGCTTAATCCATTCAGCGCTAATTGTTTAGCTTGGCGAAGCTCTTGTTCTTCAAGTTCTTTGCCTGCCTCATAGCCGCCCCAGAAAGAGCCAATAAGCCCGCCGATGCTGGCGCCGATAGCTGTGCCAAGGCCGGGGATGATGCTGCCAACGGCTCCACCTACAAAGGAGCCTATCGACATGCCGATTGAGCCTCCGATGGCCCCGTTTCTGAGGCCTTTGTATAGGTCGCCACCATCGGTCAAAACTTGTATTACCGGGGCATAGTGGTTATTTGCAGAGAGAGTCAAATCGGTACTTCCATTCTGGGAATGGGCGCCGATACGCAGCGCTAATTGTGTGTTCGTTTCATTCCAGAGCGACTTCATGATATCGGCTACGCCGGTTTCGAGTTTGTTGCGGATTTCCGTCATGCGGGCAGAGGCTGCTTCGGGCATTTTTTCGTACAATGTCTCAACGACCCCGGCCAGCTGTTCTTTGTTTTCACAAGAATTGATAGCATCTTCCAGAGAAGCGTGCAATTCGCCGTTGGGGCGAAGCATAGCGCAGTCTCGCTCGCACTCTGCTTTCAGGTCTGCAAACTCTCGGTTGATGCTTCTGCTCAGCTCCGGCAATTTCTCGGTCTGCCAGTTCAACAGCTCCTGTTCGGCCTTGCTGATGGCCGCCCTCGCACGCTGTTGTTCTTCAGCCGTATCAGCACTGAGCGTTTCTTTTCTGGCTGAGATATTACTGCTGATGGATGTCAGGATGGGGGTTGCGAGGCTGATGGCTTTACCGGCAAGAATGCGGTGCTGTTGGGAGAGCAGGTTGTTGTTGATATAGGTCATCAGAGCCGGGTAGCCGCTGCGCTCAAGTCGCTTGAAGTTTTCATCTTCGTCTGCTGAGAACTTACGCAGAGAGTCAACCACGAAGTAGGGAATTTTATCAGCGGGGGTATTGAAGGCTCGGGAAAGGATGCTCAGGTTGTTTTGGCGGCGCGCCTCACAGGCCTCTGCATCAACTGCTGAAGCCTTTGTCTGCACAAAATACAGGTGCTGGGTAATTTTGCGGACAGTATTCAGGTGCTCCAGTTCCTCTAACCCGATGGGAGATTCCACACTGTCAGTCACGAAGAAAACAGCATCTGCCTTGGGAACGTAGTTCCAAGTGATTTTCTTGTGCTCTTTGAAAAGACCGCCAAGCCCGGGAGTGTCGATGATAACCAAACCCGTCTTGAGGAGAGGGGCGGTGGAAATGACCTCGATGAAATCCACCTGTTTTCTGTTGCCGGGGTTGCCGTTTTCCGTGCCGTAGTCGGCAAGTTCCGCCGCTTCAATTCTGACAGGGGCTTTGCCGGTGGATTTTTCGAAGAAGACACGATAGCCGGCTTCTTGACCATAATGAATCTTAAATACCGTTGAGGTTGCAACATCCGAGGCAACCGGCACGAGGTCTTTTACGCCCAGAAAGGCATTGATGAATGATGATTTGCCTTTTTTGATTTCACCCATCACCACAAGGCGGAAGATGCCGGCTCCAAAGCGTTTAATTTGCTTGGTGAAATCTTCGCTGATCGGTTCACCGGTCAGTTTGTTGTTAAATTGGGCTGCTGCAAGAATTGATTTTGTGACTTGTTCCATTGTTGAAGAGGGGGGGATGATTAATAAGATTAAAGGTCAGCAATCGTGCTGTCGTCAGAGAAGAAGCTTTCGACTAAGTCGTTCGTGAACATGCCGGCATCGGCTCCGACCGTAATGGCGGTGAAGGGATCTCCGGTCATCGAGAATGCGGCAGCACCGGTAAAGCCGGCTATAAATGCCCCCGTAAAATCGCCCAATATGTCGCCTATGACAGTGTTCATGTTTTCAGCAGAACCCCGCAGGTTTTCGGCCGGCAGGGGGACGTCCGTAGCTGTGTAATAACAGTTGCTGTCCTCCCAGGATTGCAGGAACTTGTCCATAGGATAGGGTTGACCTTCGCCATTGGGTACACCGGAGTCATTGATAATGACCATGGGATTGGCAGGGTCTGTCACATCGATGCCGGTAACAACAACTGCATGGTTGGCGCCAATGTCGCCGAAATCAATGCCGAATGTCTCGCTCAGCCATTGTTTGAGCTCTGCCAGCGGGCCGTTATCCCACAGTTCCTGCGAATCAACACCTACAATCACACCATGCCCCTGAGCCAGTTCGCGAGCTAAGTCCGCGACAGAGGCATCAACTACCGAATGGTTGGGGATGCCGTAGGTATCCATCATCTGGCCAATATCGGCCATTGACGTGCCGGCGCCGGGGTGGTACCAGCCGTTGGAGGCCGAGACGTACATAGCATCCTGCTGCGAAAGGGGAGGATTGACAAAGAGATTGATGATGGAGCGCTCTGCTTCAACAGCACAGTTGTCGGGCATAATCTGCTGCTCCCAGTCGAATGGTGAAGGGGAACCGATGGTGATGGCCGGTGAATCGTGGGAGGTCGGGTCAAAGACGGGCGTCTCCGTCAGGGGAAGATCTATTGTCGTAAGGTCTTCGATAATATCGTTGATGGTGGGATTGATATCAAACATTGTAATATGGAGTTTGGGGTTAAGAGATTCGTTTATAGTTCAGCTTCGCTTTTGCTGAGTGCTACGCTTTGCTTGCGGATGAGGCGCCCGGCTATTTTCAGCCCGGAGCTTAGTTTGGCGGTAATGACCGGTTCTGTCCCGGGGGGAAGGTCGTATGTGACTTTGCCGATTTTCTGAATGGAGGCATCCCAAGAATCAGAGTCGAGCACTTCACATTCGAGCTCTATCAGATGTTGGTTTACTCCCCTTGCCATCTCTGACAGAACTGCGGCATTTTGTCCTGTGTAGGCTCCTTTCATTTCTCTGATTTCATCCAACAGGGTGACAGCACAGAGTGCCTGGCGAGTTAACTCCGGCGCTTCTTCATCGATTTCGTCTAGGCGATCCAGCAACAGCATTTTCAAATCCTCTTCTGTGGCAGTATTCGCGATGTTTCTGAATTTGCCCGTGGCAAAAACCATTGGTTGTTCTGTCTCCTCCGTAGGAGAGTCGTCGGCAGCTTCTTCGATTTGTTCAATCGCGGGGGCGAGGGGTGCTGCATCAGTGAGAGGGGCCTTGTTCTTTACGGGCAATTCGGGAGCTGTTTCGGTGTGTGCCTGAGAAGCCCTAAGGGTGGGGGTATCAAGCTCTATGATTTCAGCCTCTCTTTCCCCGAAGTCGGGCCGTTCCAACGGGGGAATTGCATTTCCCGAGCTTGTCTGTGGCGCCGGCGCGGTAGGGCTTGCCGCTTTCAGGATATCGCCAACCATGACTTCCGGCATTGCTTTTTTCTCACTGTCCGTTGGCTGTTTGCGTCTGCGCTTGCACCAACAATACGCAGCAGCCCCTCCGCTTAGCGCAGCTCCAACAATAACTCCTGAGGTAAAAGTAATGACAGAACTAATCATGACGGTACATTCGTTTTTTATAACATTGAAGAGCGTGCTTTTGGTAGGGATTCTATCCGGCTGTTTTTTCACGGTGAGTCTAGCAAATAAAGAAAGATTTTTCAAGACGATAAACGCCCTAAAAGCAGTTTTATACGCTTATCTCACCTCTAAGCAGTTGAAGTCTGCACCGGAAACATGGATTTACTCGCCGTCGGCCCGGGGGTGGGGAGTTTGCTGTGCGGATTGTTTATTAAGTTCCTCCTGAGCTTTGGGGTGGCCGAGGTCGGCAGCGGCTTTGAGGTATTCTGCGGCTTTGGCGGGGTCTTGGGCGATACCGATGCCGTTGGCATAGCAGAGGCTCAGCAGGTAGAGCCCCTCGGGGGATTGCTGCTCGGCGGCTTGTCGGAACCAGCGGACGGCTTCTTCCGGGGATTCCGGCACGCCTTCGCCGCGCAGGCTGAGGTGGCCGAGGTAGCACTGAGCCTGCGGGTCTCCGAGTTCAGCGGCTTTGCACAGGCTGTCGACGGCGGTGGGGATGGATTGCTCCACATGCTCACCGGTAAGGTAGATTTTGCCGCGCAGGGTCATGAAGTAGGCTCTGTTGATGATGTCTTTGCTGAGCATGTCATTGATGCGTTGGCGGGCGGTGGGGTCGCCGTTTTCCGCAGCCACGGTGAGCCAGTAGAGCCCTTGGTAGACGTGCTCTTCGGTGCCGATGCCGAGCAAGTAGCATTCTGCCAGAGCTCGCTGGGCGATGGGGACGCCGGCTTCAGCGCCTTTTTTGTACGCCTCGAAGGCTTTTGGTAAATCGGCCGTGACGCCGTCGCCCTTGCGGTAGCATACCCCCACGCCATACCAGGCGCGGTCGTAGCCGGCCTCGGCTGAGGCGCAGTACCATTTGAACGCCTGTTCGTAGTCTTGTGTCACTCCCTGGCCGTTGGCGTAGCAGATGCCGAGCTTGTACATGGCTACTTCGTTGCCTTGTTCGATGGCTTTGCGGTACCATTCTACGGCTTTTTCGTATGATTGCTCCAGGCCGAGCATGCCTTCTGCATGGCAGGCCGCGAGGTCGTGACAGGCGCGGCTGTTGCCGCCCTCGGCAGCGAGTTTCAGCCACTTGGCGGCTTCTTCTTCGGAGTAGAGGACGCCGCGACCGCTGCTATAGCAATCATACATGTGCATTTGAGCCGGGGTGTAGCCCTTTTCGGCGGCTACCTGCCAGCAGTGGGCGGCTTTTTCCTCGGAACATTTCACGCCTCGGCCTTCGAAAAACATGCGTCCCAGGTAATCCAGGCAGGGTAGGTGTCCTTTGTCTGCGCCCTTGGCAAACCATTCGGTTGCAGCTGTCGGGTTGATGAGCATGAGACGCAATCCGAGTTTGAACATGCTTTCGGCGTCTCCCTGTTCTGCGGCTTGCTTGAGTTTGGCGTGGTGTTCTCTGATGGTAGCATCATCGGCGGTATCATCGCCGATGGCTACTTCGGCAGAAAGAGCCTCTGCCGCTGCGGCTGCGGGCTGTTCGGCTGCTGCAGGAAGCAGAAGCACGGCGGACATCAGGAAGAAAATGCTGCGTTTCATACGTTGTTGCATCCTATCATTTATTAGCGGATACTGCAAGCTAAATGTTCAGAGTCGGATACGCGTCGGCATCATTAGGAAAAGGCCAATTTGTCGAGAGGAATTTTGAATCTACAATTTACAATTGACAAAGTTTGTGTCTGGGCGTGCTGACGCACGCAGCATAAGCATGGCAAGTGCCATAGCTCACGCCCCGCGCCCGGAAGGCGCGGGGCGTGAGCGGTGGATTTAGCTATGGCATTCCCGCGGGCGAAAGTTCGCGAATCGTGACTTTGTAGATAGTAAATTGTAGACAATAGCTGTCATTATTGGTTTAAGCTTCAAATTGTTCCAACGGGCGTAGCCGGGTGTAAAAAAAGACGTGGTGGGCAAGGCTCATACAAGAGCCTTGCCCGCCGCTCCCATATCGACAAGACGATGGGCTGTTTATTTGATGAAGCCGATGGCGGGGATTCCGTCGTTGCAAACGATGAGGAATGCATCGCAGCGGGCTTTGACCAGGCAGGATTTGAGGTGCCAGAGGTCGGTGGTGACGGCTTCATCGCGGCAGAGGTTGTTGAGCTCGGCGATTTTGGTGCCGTCGGAGGTAAGGATTTGCAGTTTGGCAATATCGGTGTCACGGGGGATGATGATGAGCGAATGCTCGTCGTGTACCAGTTGCAGCGGAGGCATGGGCTCAGCGATGGTGTCGAGGAAGGCTTTCTCGAAGCGAATGGTGCTGTAACGTCCATCGGCCGCATGCAGCTCGACACGCAAGGTGTTGTTGTAGTATTCGGAGTAGTCGTTCAGGTAGATGCCTTGTTTTTCGCCCGGGGGGAGGCTGCCTTCGAGTGTTGTGGTGAATTCCCCCAGTGTGCCCTCTGCGATGATACGCAGGTCGAGGTTACCGAAGGCTTTGGTGTCGGTATTGATGAGGGTTAAATCAGGCAGCGGAAGCGGGCGGGTGAGTTCGTGCCACTGTTTCTGGTCGATGAAATGCTTAGCCTTTTCGACGTTATACACATAAAAGACACCGGAGTAGGGAGAGGGGGTCATTTCGAGTTTGCAGGGAAGTTCATCTGCCCGAGGTATGCCGGAGTGGCCATACTGCATGCTGCGCATCAGTCGATTATGGAGGGCGGCGAATGCTTCTTCGTCGTCGGGTTGCACACAGCGTAATTTGGTGACAAGCTCGCTGACGTCCTCGAGGCTGTGCTCTTCATCGTTAATGAGGGCTAAGGCTCTGTTGCGGGTAGCCTCATCGTTTTCATCGCAAGAGAGCAGCAGTTTCATCCCCAGTAGGAAGGCGGCGCCGCTCAGGCCGTCTTTATAAGCCTGTTCGAGCGGCTGCGTGATGGCGGGCGGGATGGGGGCACCCTGTGGGGTTGAAGCTTGCAAGGCGAGCACTTGGGCTAAGGGTTTGTCGGCCAGGGTGGTGTGCTCTGCGTAGTCTCGCATGGCGGCGTCGTGGTCGATGAGCGGTGGCTCGCCGGTGTTGGCTGCATAGTATTCCAGAGCTTGTTGGTAGGACTCGCTGAGGTCGTAGCAGCGCATGTGGCGGCGGCACTCATCGGAGATACCCGGTATGGGGGCGGCGGAGGCCTCGGCCCAGCGCTTCAGGTATGAATCGGCTTTTTCTCTGTTCACTTGGCAGCCCAGGCCATCGGCGTATGCGCTGGCGAGCAGGCAGTATGCCAGGGGGCACTCCTTCTGCTCGAGTTCAGTTGCCAGTTTGAAGTACTCGTTGTAGTCTCGGGGGACGCCGTGGCCCAAGCGATAACAGCAGGCGAGCTGGGCGGTGCACTCGTTGATGCCTTGCTCGTGACCGAGGCGGAACATCCGTGCTGATTCTTCAAGTTTGCCGTACATGGAGGCATTCATGCCATCGCGGAACAATGTGGGTGTTGTATTCATGTGTGTGATATTGGTTGGGGGTGATATTAAGAAAGAAAGGGGAATGGTGGGGTCAGATGCTTTCGCTCGCTACGCCCGCCCAGTCATCGCAGGCAAAGGCGGTAATGCCGGGATCCGATTCGCTGAGCAATACCCCGCGCACGCCTCGGCGCGTGAGAATCTTGCTGCGCTGCTCAGGGCTCAGCGTGCCGGGGGAGTCGCTTTCTACAATGAGCGGCTCCATGGTGCCGTCTTTGTGGCATATCATGCAGCGGTGGACGGTGGCGCCATCGGTAGTGATGGTGAGGCAGCCCGCCCGGTGCACGGCTTCGGGCGTGGGCCAGTAGAAGCCCCCTCCCTCCTCGTGATTCTGGTTGTCGGGGTAGCGACACTTGCGGCAGCGGTAACCCAGTATCGGCCCGCGGAGCTCCTCCACCACACCTATGGGCGTGGGAACCAGCTGTCCGCTCGTCGTCGTCGTAATCCTCACCTCGGCTCGGTGCAGCGCCTGCCTGATTTGATGGAGCTGGTGGCAGCCGCAGTGTGGACATGAAAAGGAGATAATCATCTTACTGTGGTGTTTTGTTGGATTAGAAAATATAGCAAAAACGACATTTTGTCAACTAAAAATTATCTTTTTTGCAAAAAAACTTTGAAAAGGTAATTATCGACTTGCAAAGTTGTGGCAATAATGCTATATTTGCCAACGTGGACGCGCAGAAACAGGACGAGTTGAAGTTGAAAGTGAAGTTGTGGCTCAAGGCAAACAACTACGGCTACGCATGGCTTGCTGAGAAGTGCTATGTGACCGAGGCAACGGTGCGCAACTGGATGGCGCGTAAGATTATTCCGGCTGCCAAGGAGCATATCATCCGTGCTCTGATGAAAGATGTGCCGCTGCAGTTTGCCTCGCAGGTGCAAGTGACGGAGGAGACGCGCGTGACGCTCAGCCTGGATTCTGAAACTCGCAAGATGCTCGAAAAGAAAGCGTTTGCGCAGGGTAAGACGCTGGCGGAGTTCCTGGCGGACGAGGTTCCCCGACTGGGAGAGTAAGGCAAAGGCCTGCGGGCAGCGCGGGCAAGGTTGGTATGAGGCGGTGCTGCTCAGTATCGTCGGCGGAGGGCGTATTCGGCGGGCTAAAGAGATGCAGCGGTGCGAGCTTCGCTGCGTTTTTTTCTTGCCATTCTGGTGGAGAGCAAGTAATATGGAGCCATGAAGATCGCACTCCCTCCTCGTACAAGAATAGGCAATTTTAAGATTCTTAAAACACTGGGTTTCGGCGGCTTTGGTGTAACCTATGTGGCATGGGATGCCGGGTTGGAGCGTACGGTCGTGCTCAAGGAGTGTTTTCCCGCTGCAATCTGTTACCGCGATGAACGGGGTGTGCTGTGCCCCCGCGATGAAAGTCTGGGTGAGCTTTATGCTCAGGCAATGCTGGATATGAGGCGCGAGGCCTGCACGCTCGCCAAGTTGAATCATGAGGCAATCGTGCGAGTGTACGATGTTTTTGAGAGCAGCGGGGCGCTTTATTATGTGATGCCTTGGTTGGAGGGCGGCTCGTTGCGCGAAAAAATGCAGGAAGCCGCGGCCGCAGGGCGTATGGTGGATGCAGCTGAAGCGCAGAAGTGGTTGCTGCGCCTGCTGGATGGCTTGTCGTATCTGCATGAGCAGGGGATATTGCATCGCGACATTAAGCCCTCTAACATTATGTTTGATGAGAAGGGTCTGCCTGTGTTGATTGACTTTGGCGCTGCCGTTCAATTTGTGGCCGAGACGGTAACAATGGGCGAGTTTACTGCCGGTTATGCAGCCCCCGAACAGGTGGCAGGCAAGGGAAAAGTGGGGCCGTGTACGGATCTATATGCACTGGCGGCCACTTGGTATGAAGTGCTCGGTGGCTGTCGCCCGGAAGCCGCCGTGTCGCGACTGTTGCAGGATGATTTGCCTCCGCTTGAGTTGCCTGGTGTAAGCAAGGTGCTGGTTGCGAGTATTATGCGCAATTTGTCGCTCCGGGCTGATGAGCGTTGCGAGAGTGCGGAAGCCTGGCGAGACTGGCTCCTCGGTGCTGTCAGGCCTCCGCTTCCCCCGACGGCCGGGTCCAAGCGGCTGAGAGCTATCGTAGGAGGGTTGGTAGGACTTGCCGTGGTTGGCGGCGGTGTGCTTGCGTGGTATTCGATGTCCGGCGAGCAGGCCGCCTCCGCTGAGTTTCGCTCGCTAGAACCTACAGAAGAGGAGAAATTGTATCAGCGTTACTGTGAACAAAATCAACTTCAGGAGTTGAAGAATAAGATTTTGCAGAATGCAAGCAAGGCTGAGGAGCTCCGGAATAAACGCGAGGACGAGGTGAAAAAATGGTTGACATCGGTACGAAACGAACTGGAGAAAAGCCCGGAGAAAATGAAACTGTTTACCTCGACCGGCCCATCTGTTGCGGCTCTGGTGTTCAAAGAGAAATATAGGAGGCATGCAAAGTCAATGGACGAAGCGTGTGATAATGAAGTGAACTTAATGATGAGAGAGAATGCCGATATCCGGATGACGCTTATGGAAAAGTGTCATGAGCCGTTAAGGCATTTTGTCGGAATCAAACCGAATGAGGTCAGCGTGCTGTTGTCGTTTATGAATCGTTTGAAAGTGGAATTTCTGGAGCCTGTTTCGGGAGAGGAGATTTACACCAATAAGAAGGTGTGGTATGCTTCATACGCACTGGAGAAATTGAGAAAAGAACTTATTGAGAAGCGAAAGGCCTCCAAATGAATAGAGGCGGCAATAAAAATGAGCTTGAATAGCATTTGGGCTTGCTCGGTAGAAAAATAGGGTTATAATGGCGCTGTACGCAGATGAATAAGTTGCCGTCTCTCATCCAATTTTTGCAGGTGCTGCATCGCAGCGGGCTGAAGGGCTCGCTGTGCATTGTGGCGTGTGTGCTGGCTGTGGCCTATGCCGTTTTCCCCGGAGATTTTGATTTTATTCCGATTATTGGCTGGCTGGATGACGCACTTGTGCTGGTGACAACTTTCTCGTGCGCGGTCAATACCTACAGGAAAAACCGAGCTTTGGCCGGGAATAACGAAGGCGACAAGAAAGGACAGGATGAACAGTGAAAAGGTAAAGCCCGGAGGCGGCTGGCCTTCGGTGGTCAAATATGCCATCGTGTCGGCTACTTTGCTGGTGTTGGCCTGGTTGACTTTTCTTGCGACCGTCGACAGGCCGCAGAAGACAGTTAACAATGTAATTAACAAGGTTGACAATGCACTTGACAAGGTGCTTGATGTGGCTGGCAAAGCTTTTAAAGGGCATAAGATAGAGAAGGTGGTGTCCACCGAGTTAGGCGGCCGGAGTGTGATGATGTACGCTCTCTACGAAAAGGAGATGAATGTGGTGTATCGATACAGCAATACCTGGGGTGGCTCTACTAAGACGATGTGCATCACGCAGAAGTTCCGTGTGCGCTATGGTATTGATGCTACACTGGAGGGAGTAAACGCCAAGTGGGGGGCGCCCGGGGTGATTAAGCTGGAGAATCTGACACCGGTGGTGATATCCTGCGAGCGTATCGGCAAGCAGGAGATAGAGGAGGAGAATGGAATCTGGAATAAACTGCAATCCGAGGAGCGTGCCAATGCTCAGACGGCGCTGGATGAGCAGGCTCGCCGGGATGCTGGGGCAGATGCCGCCGCCCTGGAATGTGTGCGCCGCCGGGTACTTGATGCACTCAATGGCCAGGCTCAGGATGTGCAGTTTCAGCTGTGATGGGCTTGGTGGCCGGGGGCGGAGTGTGTGGCTTCCGGGGTGAGGAGCTCCGGGCTGTTGAGTAGAAGTAGAGGTAGGCGCCGAAGCCGACTGCAACCAGCACTACTGCGAGTAGCAGCAGCCACAGGAGGGGGGCAGTGCGGCTGCGAGGCTTTTGTTGGGTGAAGCTGCCTGTTTCGGTCGTGTATTGCAGGGTGATGTCTGCCCCGGCTGCCGGGTTGGTGTAAAGCTCTGCCCAGAGCAGGCGTAGCCCCGTTGTGCGGCGCAGGCTGTGGGTGCTGAGGGTATCGCGCACGCGTTGCAGGTAGGTGTCTGTGGCCGGGTTGGTGTGGCATACTATGGGGCAGATGGGCGGTTGCCCTGCGGCAGGCGGTGCAAAGGCATGAATGATGCCCTGCGCCCAGTTCCGGGCGGCTTCGAAATCGAAGCGATAATTGCCTTCATGAGCGCTGTAGGCACCGGCGAGCTGTGGGCAATAGCGCCCCTGGCAGGTGTCGTCTTTGTACACGAGCTCAAAATCCAGATAGGCGAGCGCCAGTGCGCGAGCTTCGGCCTCGCTGTTCAGAGCTCCGAAGCAGATATTGAGCACGATGCGCCGCCGCCGTAGGTCGTATGTGTCCGGCAGTAACAGGTTGCGGAACTCTACATACCATTTGCCGGCGTCCATGCCGGCCAGCAGGGCAAAATAGGTGTCCTCCGGGTCAATCTCTTTGTGCCACCGGCTGATGGCCGCCGGCATAGGTGGGGCGGTGGGGGGCTGCTGCTGTGCGTAGTCGTCCACAACCCCTGCGGATTGTACATAGATGTTCATGATTTCGCGGCTGAATTCATGGATTCATGTGTTTGGGTGCCATCGCTGCATATTTTGGAGTCCAGCTCATCGGCGAGGTGCCCGGCGGCCTGAATGACGAGGTCGATATTATTGAGGGAGCACTTCGCTAACAGTGAGGTGAAGAACCCGTTTTTCTTGTCTTTGAGGCGAAGGATGGTGTCCATCAGGCCGTGTTTGAGTGCCAGTTGGAGCGGCGTGGCGCAGTTTTCGGGGCTATATTCGCTTCCATTGCGGCGGAAGCGCGCTACCACGAGGGTGGTGGCTCCTGTTTGTTTTGTCTCAAACTTTTCAAATTCGACGCCGCCGAGAGTTTTCACATAGGTGGCATAGACCCGTATGTGCTTATTATTCAGCTTGCGCAGCAGGATGTCGTAGGTGCTGCGCAGCCGTTCAAGCATTTCTGCTTTTTTGTTCCAGTAGCGTTCGCAGCGGGTTAACACCATAATGACGGTATGCCCGCGTTCGCTCAGGGTATCGAGTGCGTTTTCGTACCACGAGGTGATGATGTCTGCTTTGTTGAGGTCGTGGCAATGGGCGGGTGATTCCATGAGCGGCGGCGTATCAATGGCGAGAAAGCTCACGGAAGATTCGGTGAGGTGTTGTCGGACTTTCGCTTGGATGGCTTCATCATCGCTGTCGTACCATCCTCCCGGCATGTCGGTGAAGTGAAAGATAAAGCGGAACTCTTTTTCTGTACTTCGGGTCATTCGGGCACTCCACGAGTCATCTTTCACGGTCGTTTTACCCATGAATTCGTAGATGCGTTCTTCGTCCTGTCCCCTAATCCCCAGGCCGTCATCGATGGTGTCGTATGCCCCGTCCGTTTTGTAAATCATATCGAGCATAGCCTTTTTGGCGGCGTTGAGGCTTTTCAGGGTACGGAGGCCGTCGGGGGTGGAGGTGTCGATGATGAAGTCATCGCAGAGTTTTTTGTGCGTCAGTTCATGGAACATGGATGCCAGCAGCGAGGTCTTGCCGACACCGCGTGGCCCGACAAAGCAGAAATGCTGCGGCGTACATACATAGGAGGCTTTCTTCCCAGGGGTCTTGATGTAATCGAAATCCATGACTGTCTTGTGCAATGTCTGTGCTAATCATACCAGAAAATAACGCATCGTCAAGAAATCTGCAATGTGTGGCGCGTAACGGTGTGCGAGTTATTGATTCTTTAGGCTTGACAATGAGAGGGAGGATAGCTAATATACGGGAGCCTTAAATTTTAACCACTCAGAAAGAGTTTATCCCCCGAGCTAATAAGATGATACCTGAGGAGAAACGCGATGAACTGAAGACCATACGCCTGATGCTTGAAAAGTTGAATCAGGAGTATGAAGCTCACGCTGTGGTGAAGGAACAGGTGACACAGGCGCTCAGAGCGGTGGAGCAGTTCAATTCCGGCATTGAGGTCATCGTTTGTATGGGGATGCTCAAGGCGGGTAAATCCACACTGGTGAATCTGCTGGCGCGCTCGCCCATGGCTTCTCCCACCGGCTACGGGCAGGATGTGACGCTGCGCCCGGCGCTCATTCGCATGGCGGAGCAGGGGGCAGAGCCCCGCATCGTGCTCTATGAACGTGCGGAGGATTGCGCGGAGGAGGCCGGCAAGTTGCTTGCATCGGTATTGGACCACTTGCGAGGTATTGCCGGTGAAGAGGGGTTGCAGGGCGTCTGTGTGCGTACTTTGCCGCTCAATGAAGCGAACCTGCGAGGGGTGCTCTGCCACCGCATCGGGGAGTCTCCCCACCTCACGGCAGAGCCTGTGCTGGTGGTGGTAGAGCCTGAGTACAACGCTGATTGCGAGCTGCTGTGTTCGCGTAATCGAATGATACTCGATATGCCCGGGTGCGATTCTGCCGTGGCCGAGGTGGCGCAGGGTGAGCGCTATCGTGAAATTGGCCGCGAGTGTGATATGCTGTTGCTGCTGCAAAGCTCGGTGGCTCCGCTGAATGCCCGTGCGGTGGATGAGCTGACGGCGCTGCTGGATGGCCGTACGCCCTCTACCATCCGCATTATTCAGAACCGCATGGAGTCTAAATCCTGGCTCCGGGGCGATGTGTTTACCGCTGAAAATGATGAGCAGACGGCGCGCGCTCTGGCCGTGCTGCGGCGTCTGGCGGAGAATCGCGAGCTGCCGGTGTCGGCCGTGAATCTGGGGATGGCCTATGCCGGTATTTTTGAGAACCCCGAACGCCTGCGTAAGTCGGTGGAATTGGCTGATGGTGTGTACCATAACCCGGCCGAGTTGTTGCGTGGTTCCGGCTTTGCTGAAATGGAGGTCGGGCTGCACAAGGAACTGACTCACATTCGCTACACCCACTGTTGCGATGCCTTGCGCCGCGCCTTGCGCTCCCTTGTAGCCGAGGCTCTGCGTATCAGCCGTGGCGAGAATAAGACGCTGGCTGCCCTGCGTAAGCGCCTGGAGCGTTGGGATGCTTTCCGTGCCGAGGCGCGCACGGCTCTGCGTACCCCCTCGGTGCCGGCTAAGGCTGAGTATAGCATTGCACCCGGTCAGATGCCGGATTATGCGCTCGCCTGTGAGAATATCTACAGAGAGCGCCGGGAACTTTATAAAAGCTCCAAGGCTACAGGGCGCGATATTAACCAGTGCATGGCTGATTGTAATACCGCCTGCCGCGAGATTCTTGACCGCTTTGTCTGCGAGGAATTGACGGATAAGCACATTCAAATGTCCTTCAATGGCGAGAATTGCACGGTGTCTGCCTGGTGCAACCGCACGATACGCGACTTGCTCAAGGATTGCCGAGACCGCTTACAGGCTCTGGATGGCGAGTTGTGGGGCGAGTTTGCTGATGCGGAACATCCTGATTTCTTGGATTGGCAGGAACAGCACAATATGCCGTTGCCGCCTGAAGCAGCCGGGCTGTACTCGCCCTTTGAACCTTTTGTGTATGAGGAGCGAGTGCACCGCTGGTGGTGGAAGGATGCGGATAAGGTCTATGAAATATACTGGGGCAATGAGTTGTTTGTGAATCAGGTGGTTAACCCCATGATTGAGCACTATTGCAATGAGACGAATGCGCTCATGAGCAAACAGTCGCCGGCTCAGCAGATGCAAAGCGTGGTGTCTGCTGAGGTGAAAAACATTACCACCGGCTTTTTCGATGCCCTTACTCGCAAGCGCAAACAGACCCGCTCCGACATCAGCACCGCCGAGAAGGCATTTGCCCGTGCAGAGGAGCTCGTGACAACAGCCCGGCAGTTGCTTTCCGCCTGCGAGCAAAAGCTGTGAGGCTGTGCAAGCAGGGTAGAAAGGACGTTCCTCCCGAAAACCTGGGGGCTTTGACGGTGTTATTTGGCTTGTGTCCCCGGAAGCTAAGGTGGTTATTCGCCGTATTCAGCCCAGCTGGAGGACGTTTCCCACACGCGTACGCGCTCGAGGCGCACGCAGGTGCGCACGGGGTAAGCCGTGCCGATGCCTTGCGAAGCTTTGGCCAGTGCGGCTTGCGCGAACCGGAATACGGTGTGAGCCATAGCTTCGCTGGTGGGATCCTGGCGGTCAAAGGGAATGATTCGTTCTCCGTAAATGCGGCGGAACTCATCGTAGTGAGGGTCGGCAGTGTTCATGCAGAGCGAGTGGTCAAATTGCTCCAGAAAGTCGCCCATCATCTCTTTGATGGCTTTGAAATCCAGCACCATGTCGTTTTCATCGAGGGATTCCGCCGCGAACACCAGCTCAACACTGCGCGTGTGCCCGTGCGGGAACGCGCAGCTGCCGGGGTGCTTGGAGAGCAGGTGCCCGCTCTCCAGCTCAATGGTTTTGCAGATGCGGTACACGGTGGCTCAGCAAACAGGGGTTACGCCTTTTTTGAGGATGATGTTGCCGTATTTGGCAGTCTCCCCGGTCACGACAACGGCGTAGGCTTTCTTGGCGCGCTCGTAGAAAGCGTAGCGTTCCTCGCGTTCAATCTCGCCCTCGTAGCCCATGGCTGCGCGGTATTTTGCCTCGACGGATGGGTCGAGTGTATCACCGGGTACGGCTTCCATCATCACTACGGGGGTGGCGTAGGCATCCAGCTCGAAGAGGGGGATGATGCCTGCCAGCAGGGTGTCGACGCCGAGCCCATCGGCACGCACAACGTTGCTGTTGAATGTGTGGCCGGGGAAGTGCGCATCGGAGAAAACGATTTCGTCTCCGTGACCCATCTCGGCCAGGATTTTAAGCAATTCGGGAGAAATGACGGGGGAAATACCTTTTAACATAGCACCCTTATACTACCACATTCATTCATTTCTTGCAACCCGTAAATCATCGTTTTTTTTTCTCCTGTTTTTTTGTTGACTTCGCGTACGTCATCCGTTAGAATACGCGTTGTGTTGCCGTACCGGCGCATTTTTTAGCATTTTCAAATAGCATACAGACCTGGAATCATGAAGTATTATTACAGCATCAAAGGGGAAACGCGTGGTCCCGTGGAGATTGAAGAGTTGGATCGTTTGGCGAAGGATGGTATCATTCGCGGCAAGACGCCGGTTATCGAGGTCGGTGGCCGTGAGTGGAGCCGCTACAGTGTGTTGCGTCCGGAGACGGCGGGTAGCGTTCCTCCGCCTCCTGTTGCCGGCGAATCCTTTGTGTCCAAGCTTTTAAGTTTGAATGCCGGGGTGGATAAGTTGCTTGCGCGTGTGTTCCGCTTGCCCTCTTTTGTGCCCACGGATGAAGCGGGGCGCTTGGCGGCTCTTAACAAGCTGGCCTCCATTACCGGGTTGCTTATCTGGGCAAGTGTGATTGTGGCGCTTTTGGGAGCAGGACTCGCACTGAAGCCGCTGTATGGATTGTACGGTGCTCTTGCCGGTGTGATATATGGCTTTGTTCTTCAATATATTGGTTATTTGCTGTTCTGCATCACGAACTCATTGCTGGTTGGCCATCCCATTGTGCTTTCCTCCGCCGCATTCCCCCGTTTGGTTGGTGTGTTGGCGTTGGTAGGTGGTGTCGTGGGGCTGGTGGTGATGCTGATTGGCGCTGATATGATTGGCGAGTGGGTGATGGCGATTTGTCTGACGCTTCCTACCGTTGTCTTGGTGTATCTGTGCATGAACGCTGAGGCGCTGATGGTGAAGGTAAGTCCGTCGGAGGTGTCTCCCGGTCGCGATTTCAACAACTCCATTAAGTTCCTGCTGCGTGCTATCATTGCTTCCTGGCATCTTGTTATCCCGGTGTTGGCTGTGCTGGCAGCTGTGGCTGTGCTGCTTATATCGCTTGAGGTGGATATGAGCAAGTGGGGTGCCATCGAGTCTCTGATGGAGGCCGCCATGCCCATGGTTGCTATTCTGCACCTGCCCATTATCACATGGCTTGCTCTCTGTCTGACATCTTGGCTGTTTGATCTTTACGATGCGTTCTTCTCGCTTGGCGCCGGTACGAAAAAGTAAGGTAATCGCTTTTTCATATGTCTGTTTCTTCTGAAAAGTCCTCAGGCATTGAGGAAGCGCCGGTTGTGGAGGTTGTTGTACCTCCCGCCGCTGTTTCTGTGCCGCCACCACCGCCGCCTGATGATGACGATGAGGGGGTGTCGCCTTCCGGCTCGCCCGGGGGCGGGGCGAATGTTGTTGCTGTTGTGCTGGGCGTGTGTGCCTTTGTGGCTCTGCTTGTAGGCTTGCAGGCCAACAAGAAAATGGGGGCAGCACAGCTGGCGATAGATAAGCAGAAAATTGCGTTGGCTGAAGCGACCGACAGACGAAAACAGGTACAGGCAGAGCTGGATGAGGCGAGCACCCTGGAAAAGACATTGCAGGAATTGCAAGTTCGCGGTGAGTCCCAGCGAGAGGAAATAAATAGCTTACGTCAGCAAGAAGTCAGCCTGCAGCGCTATCGCAACGGTGGTAGCGTGGCGGATGACCTTGCTGCACTGGAACAGCGAAAGGCCAGACTGCGAGAGATGATTGCCCGGACACAGGCGATGCTGGAGATGTACCTGCCCCCGGAGCGATTGCCGGAGGAAAAGTTGATTGCCCGCGATGAGTTCCTGCGCAAGCAAGTGCGAGTCTATGTGCGTTCGTTGCAGATTGGACTGATACAGGTACCCCGTTGCATGTGTGCGAATTACCTGGTGCACAGTCTTACCGGTGAGCGGCGCGTCTCAAGCCGCCGTGTGGCAGAGGCTATTTCGAAACGCTTTGAAAAGCGGCAAGGCGGTATCAGTGAGTTTAAATTAAAGGCACTGGGTTACAAGGGAACCTGTGTGGAGTTCATTGTGGAACAGAACCAGACGGACTACTCGACATCTCCCGTTACCTCTCGCACTGTGTATTGTAAGGAAAGCTGGAAACTCGATGAGAATGGGCTCATTTGTCACCAGAGCGAAGCAGTGAGCGATACCAAGCCTGAGATTTCAGCCGGTTTCAGAAACGTTAACCTTGAGCGGAAAAAGTGACCGATGAATAAGCATAAGCCTTGGTTCAAAAAGATTTCCACGCTGGTGTCCCTCGGTGTATTTCTGGCGGTGGCAGGTTTTGCAGTTGCGACAAGCATCGGGCACAGCTCTGCCGAGCAGGAGCTGGAGGCTCTGACGCAGCAGTGCCGCACGGAAGATGAGCAGCGCAAACAATTGCGTGAGACTCTGTATGCGCTTCCTAAATCGCTTTCTTTCCTCAAACGGGAGGTTTCGTGGCAGGAGGAGCAGGCGGCTAATAATGAAAAGCAGCTGGAAAACTACCGGAACTCGATTGAGGAATTGCGGCAGGATTCCAAGGTGCAGGAGTATCTGAAGCGCGAACAGGAACTTGCGGATAGCCGTAAGGAGGAGGAGCAACTGAAGGAACAGCTCAGAGGTATTGAGAAAGAATACAATGAGCTGCGTCGAAATGCCAATTGAATAACACGTATTGCAACAGATGAAATGTTACCGTCTTATTGCCGCTGTTCTGGTGTTTGCCTGGGGTGCCTCTGAGGTGGAGGCCGCGGTGGATGCTCCCTCCCTTACGGATGGCGCCATCATCACTATAACCGGGGGACAGAAACAGACTCGCCGCAGCCGCCGCAGGCAACAGCCGCGGGAACAGGATTTGTCCCTGCGGCTGGTGGTGCGGGAAACTGTAAAAACCGGTACTCTGGAATGCTACATGGAGGATTGCGGATTGCGTATGACGACATGCGATACGTATGACCAGATACACAATTTGCTGTATTACCGCTCCGGCTCTTATGCTGAAATCCTGTTCGACGCCTGGACGTTTACGGGGCGCACCTTTCTGTCCGACTACATGCGGGGCTCTGTCCGTAAATCCGATGATCTTGAGCGGGGAGGAGGAACCGCTGCAACGATGCGTTTTCAACGAAAGGAAGGAAATGTTTATAGCGGTGTGTTTAACGGTGTGTTTTTCCGCCCCGATACGGATTCGGTATACTACTTCCGAAATGCGCCGCTGACAGTGGAGGTGCCTGAGCCCGGCACAAAGCTGCCCGACCCCGAGCCTGTGCCTGAGCTTCAACCGGTGCTGCCGCCGTCTCAGGAGTAAGCGGAACTCCGGATCGTTTTATGCATGCCGTGTGACGTTTTTGTCACACGGCATGTGTCGTATAGTTCACAATGCAGAGCGTGCAAAGCTGCGTATTTTGTGCTAAAAGGGAGTCGCTATGAGCACAATGTATATCGTGATGTTGGGCATCTTACTACTGCTGAGTATTTATGACCTGCTGGTAGGTGTATCGAACGATGCGACAAACTTCCTCAACTCTGCCGTAGGATGCCGCGCTGCCGGCCGTGGCGTGTTGATGGGGGTAGCCGCCGTTGGTGTGGTGATTGGCTGCACATTTTCAACGGGTATGATGGAGATTGCCCGAACGGGTGTTTTTACACCGGCAATGTTCGGGTTTGATGATATCATGATCCTTTTCCTGGCAGTGATGCTGACAGATGTCATCCTGTTGGACCTCTTTAATACTTTGGGGTTGCCTACTTC
The DNA here is from genome assembly GCA_030535795.1 of Akkermansia sp. GTDB lineage: Bacteria > Verrucomicrobiota > Verrucomicrobiia > Verrucomicrobiales > Akkermansiaceae > Akkermansia. Next base: position 12,793 of record JAUNRE010000013.1, on the reverse strand, counting down.
GACAACGGTGTCGCTGGTATGCGAATTGTTGGGGGCGGCTATGGCTGTGGCTCTGTTCATCATGGCTCACGACCCTGCAGCGGCTCAGCAACTGAGCGCATATATCAACACGGCTGAGTGCTTCCGCATGATAACGGCCATCTTCTGCTCGGTCATCATTGCCTTTACTGTGGGGTGTGTTGTGATGTGGTTCTCGCGTCTGATGTTCAGTTTCCGGTATTTGACTGCCTATAAATACATCGGTGCGCTGTGGTGTGCGCTGGCTCTCACTGCCATTACTTATTTCGCGGTGTTTAAGGGGCTGAAGAGCAGCACGCTTATCGATAAGGAACTGCTGGCTCTTCTGAATGAAAACTTGTTGCTGGCTACACTCTCGGCATTTGGTGTGTGGTTGGTGCTTTGCGCCGTGCTGCAATACGTCTTCCGCGTGAATACGCTGAAAGTGGCCGTGTTGGCCGGTACCTGTTCGCTGGCATTAGCCTTTGCGGGGAATGACCTGGTGAACTTTATCGGTATTTTTATGGCTGCTAAGGATTCATACTACGCCGCAGCTGATTATGTGGCTGCAGGCGGTGACCTGAGTTCGCTGAAAATGGGGGTATTGTCGGCTCCTGTACAGGTGAATGCGCTGTGGCTGCTGGGTGCCGGGGCGGTGATGGTGCTGGCACTTGTGTTTTCCCGCAAGGCTCGTGCAGTCATTGATACCGGGCTGAAGCTTTCGCAGCGAGGCGCTGTAACGAAGGAGCGCTTTGGCTCATGCCTTCCGGCTCGTGCCGCCGTGCGCTTTACCCGCAACGTGGTGGGTGTGGTAGCCCGTTTTACTCCGGCTCCGGTGGCTCGCTTCGTGGGGGAGCGTTTCCGTCCGCTGCCCGTAGATGAGGATGAGGGGGTGGCGTTTGACCTCATTCGCGCTTCGGTTAATCTTACAGTGGCTGCATTGCTGATATCGTTGGCTACCAGCATGAAGCTGCCGCTTTCCACGACCTATGTCACCTTCATGGTGGCGATGGGTACCTCGCTGGCAGACCGTGCGTGGGGGCGTGATAGCGCCGTGTATCGCATTACCGGTGTGCTGGTGGTTATCGGTGGCTGGTTCCTTACCGGAATCGGGGCGGTAACGGCCGCCTTCGTGACGGCACTTGTCATGATGTACGGCGGCATGTGGGGTGTAGCCTTCATGCTGGTGGTGGCTGCCGCCATTCTGGTGAAAAATGCCCGTACAAACCGCCGCAGTGGCAGCGAAGTGCAGCTGATTGATTTGAATGACGCTGCCGCCGTGCAGGAAATCGGGGTGGCTTCCGCAGAGCGTCTTGGACAGGTGATGGAGGTGTACCGTGCCACGGTGAAGGCTTTGTTGGAGGAGGACCTCTCCGGCCTGAAGAGTCTGCGTCGTAAAGCTCGAGATATCGCCCGCACGCTGCGCGCTCTGAAGGAAGACGGTATTCTGCCCACGATGCAGAGTATCAATCCGCAGCATGCCGCTCAGGCTCAGATTCTCTTCCGAATCAATGCGAGTAGTCTGGATGTGGCAGAAAGCCTGCTGACGATAGTTAAACTCAGCTACAAGCACATCGACAATAATCACACCGGCCTTAACGCAGAGCAGGGGGCTGACTTGTTGGCCATGTGCGATAAAGTGGGGCGCTTCTTCCCTGAAATGGGTGATATCCTGCGCTCGGGCAATTATGAGAGCATGGCGCTTGTCGTGCAGCATGCCGGTGACCTCAGTGAAGAACTGGCTGACTGTATTACCCGCCACCTGCTGCGCGATGCCTCGGATGAAGGCGGTGTGCGCAATGGTATCCTTTACCTGAATCTTCTCAATGAGACTCGTTCGATGGTGCGTAAGTCATTCGCCCTCATCAAAGAACAAAAGGAGCTCTTTGAGGCGTAATCCTTCCTTCAAGGTGCTGCTGATGTGAAGGCGAGAACGGGGCAGTAGCGATTTCGCTCGCAACTGCCCCTTTGTCGCTGAAAAGAGACTCGACATTTTGACGAAAAATCATATACTGACCGTAGGTGACGTATGATTAGCTGGAATATAGCCCTCGGACTGGTAGTGATAGCGCTGGTGCTGCCCTTTGTGTACTTGCGTTCTCAGCTGATGTCTTTACGCCGCCGTATTCGCCATGATCAGGCGGAGAAAGAACACTTGCGCCACATGCTGCGAGCTCTCGAAGAGCATGTGCAGAATGATAAATCGCTCTTTTTGGAGGCCTTGGGGGTTCCCTTTCTGCTGGTGCGTCCGTCGGGGCGACTCGTTATGGCCAACAGGCGGGCGGGGCAGCTGCTCGGGATGGATGAGACGCGCAATGCCAATCTGCTGCGTATGCTCCCTGAGGGCGCGTTGCGAGACATGATAGCGGAGGCTGTGTTGGTAAAAGCCCCCCGCAAGTTGGAGCTGTGTCTGCAACATAAGGGGGAAGAGCGTTACTTTCGCGTGCGGGCTACTCCCTTGCAAAATACGGAGGGGCATGTCGGTATCGTGTTTCATGATGTGACAGAGGAGCACCGCACCTATGTGATACGCCGCGATTTCGTAGCCAATGCATCGCATGAGCTGCGTACTCCGCTGACTATTTTGCGCGGGTATCTGGAGACGTTGCTTGATGAGCCGGCAACAGCCGCGGATGAAGCTCTGCGCACCCGCTCGCTGACGACGATGCAGAAGCATGCAGACCGCATTACGCGTCTTGTGGAGGATATGCTGACGGTGTCCCGCCTGGAAAATGCCGATAAGGGGTATTTGAAGATGGCGGATTTTGATTTATCGGATGCGTTGGAGGATGTGTTGCCCCGTCTGGAGGCGATGATGCGCCAACAGCAGGCCACTATGCGGCTGGAGGTCGAACCTAGGCCGTTCCTGTTATATGGAGATCGCTTTTACTGGGCGCAGATATTCTTTAATCTGCTCGAAAATGCCCTCAAAAATAATCCGGCACCGGGGCTGAATCTCTTGTTGCGAGCGGAGTTGCTGGCTGATGGTTCTGCCCGTATCTGTGTGCAGGATGATGGGGTGGGGATTGTGCCGGAGGCGTTGCCTTACATCTTCAACCGCTTCTTCCGGGCGGATGCATCCGGGCGTATAAAGGGTACCGGATTAGGGCTTTCCATTGTGAAGCATGCTGTGGAGGTTCACGGCGGCAGCATACTGGCCGAAAGCATTCCGGGTGTTCGCACCTGTTTCACTATTTCTCTGCCCCCTGCTGCAAAATGAGGCAACAAGAGGGCGTCAAGACTTCGCTTCGTTGTTGTGCAGTATTGTCTCTCGCGTTTCTTTGGCTCCGGTGAGCCAGCGTAGCACCCCGGCTTTGTCTTGGTCTTCCAGCAGGAAGATGAGGCGGTGCAGGTCGTTCACGCAGTTGGTGAGCACTTCGCGCACGGCTACGTCGTTTTCCCACAGAATATCTGCCCACATGCCTGCCGCGCCGGAGCATACGCGTGTGGTGTCACGAAAGCCGCTGGAGGCCAGCCTCTGCAAGTCGGCCATGGGGACATCGCCCGGCAGTGCATTGCGGGCTGCCAGTGCTGCCATGACATGGGACATGTGCGAAATCCTGGCGACAGCTCGGTCGTGATTGCGGGGCTGCATGCTGTAGGTGTGTCCGCCCAGCTTTTGCCAGAACTGCGCTAAGCGTTCTTCCATTTCGGCGGGGACGCCGTGCGGATTGGTGATGGCAACCGTCGCTCCGCGGAGTAGGGTGGGGGTGGCGTTTTCCAAGCCCTGAGTTTCAGCGCCAGCCATGGGGTGGGAGCCGATAAACATGCGCCCGCGCTCGGTGAGGAGCTCGCCGGTGGTGCGGTGCACATACGCCTTTACCGAGCCGACATCGGTCACGAGGGCTTTGCGGTCAATGCCGGGTAAAATCAGGCGTGCCAGTTCTTCAAATGCGCCGATAGGGGTGGCAAAAATGATGAGCTCTGTCCCACGCGCTGCTTCTTTTGCATCGGTGTAGGTGTGGGTAATGCCCAGTTCATGTGCCAGTTGTAGGGGCTGCTCCCGCCTGGCCCAAAGGCGCAATTCGCAGTCGGGCATATTATCCCGCACAGCCAGCGCAACGGAGCCGCCCAGCAGGCCGGGGCCGTAGATAGTGACTGTGCGGAAGGGCAGCGACATGCTTACGGTACGATGAATTTGAAGTTGGTGCCCTTTACCTTGAGAACCTTGCCGCTGGGGTGCACCTTGCCGGTCTTGGGGTCGATGATGCGGATTGTTTTGGTATGATCCAGCGGGTTATAGACGCGAATCGGGTCGCCCTCTACGCGCATGGCAACGGGAATGGGGCCGGTGTTGGTGATGAGCTTGGGATCAGTCGGCGTGGCTGCCTGGCCTTCGGCTGAGGGCGGGGTGACGGTTGTGACAACGGGGGGCTGAGCCGCGGCCGGAGGCGTGACAACCGGGGCTGGGGTCAGAACCGGCGGGGTAAACGGCTGCGTGATGTGGGAGGAAGTGGCGGCGGTGGGGCGCGGTGCCGGTGTCGCCGGAATGGCCGGTCGCACAACGGGCTGCGCGACGGCGGGGGCAGCCGGGGCGGCGGGGAGGGGGCGCAGCGCCGGAGCTGTTACAGCAGGCTGAGCCGGGGTGCGCGGAACCCAGGTGCCGGGGGCAACCACAGGCTGCTGCACTGGCTGCTGCACGGCGGCAAGAGGAGCCTGCGCGGCCGGGCGGGTCATCTTGTAGGGCATTTCCGGTACTCGGTAGCCACGGTACACACATGAGCTGAGCACGCAACCGCTCACAAGGAACGGGAGAAGATAGAGATAAGAAGGTGTCTTCATTTTAGGATGAGAAAGTATTCAGACCGGTGAAATTCTAGTTTCTTTTGCTCCAAAAGTCAACAGTAAAGAGTGTATTCCATAGCTTTGGGCTTGAAAAAAGTATTGCACGGGCGTAGAATAGGGGCATGAACTCCATGTTTCATTGTTCTGACCTTTTCCGTTATAATCGCCGCCTGACACGCGAGGTGCAGGTGGGGAATCTGGGGCTCGGCGGCGCCAACCCCATTCGTATCCAGTCAATGCTGACGGCTGCTACGCTCGATACCGCTGCCTGTGTGAAGGAGGCTTTGGCTCTGGCTGAAGCCGGGTGCGAAATCATCCGCCTGACAGCTCAGACCAAGGTGCACGCGGCCAATCTGGAGCATGTGGCGCGTGAGCTGCGAGCCGCCGGGTGTGAGGTGCCGTTGGTGGCAGACATTCACTTCAAGCCGGATGCTGCGATGGAGGCCGCTAAGTGGGTGGAGAAGATTCGCGTGAATCCCGGCAATTTCATTGATAAGAAGAAGTTTATTGAGCGCGATTATACTGATTTGGAGTATGAAGAGGAATTGGAGCGTGTGCGCAAGGCTTTCACTCCTTTGGTGTTGTTCTGCAAGGAACATGGCCGCGCGATGCGTCTGGGGGCTAACCATGGCTCGCTGTCGGATCGTATCCTGAACCGCTATGGCGATACGCCGGAGGGTATGGTGGAGAGTGCGCTGGAGTTTGCTCGCGTGGCTCGTGATTTGAATTATCACCAGCTGGTGTTCTCCATGAAGTCCTCCAACGTGAAGGTGATGATTCAGGCATATCGCCTGCTGGTTAAACGCTTGGCTGAGCAGGGGGATGATTGGAATTATCCTATCCATCTGGGGGTGACGGAGGCTGGTGAAGGTGAGGACGCTCGCATTAAGAGCGCCACCGGTATCGGTTCGCTGCTGGCTGATGGTATCGGCGATACGCTGCGTGTTTCGCTGACGGAAGATCCGGTGTACGAGGTGAAGCCCGGTTTTGAGTTGGCCGCTCCGTATCAGCCCGGCAGGCCGGATGATGCTCCGGTGGTAGTGGCGCCGCCCGCAGCTCCGTTTGATCCGTTCTCTTTCTCTAAGCGCAAGGCCGAACTCATTGCCATCAACGGTGTGAGCGTGGGGTGGAATGAGCCGGTGCGTGTGGTCTTGCCTCAGGCTGCCTGCGATGCTCTCCGTCCGGAGGTGATGAAGGATTTTATGCCCGAACTGGCTTATGAGGCGTGCGGCGTGGTGGAGGTTGACCCCTGCAATGCCGAAGAAGTAGCCGCACTTGCTGAGGCTCCCGCCACGCTGGTGACGGTGAAGGATGGCGTGCAGATGCCGGTGCCTCAGGCGTTCCGCCTGTTAGCGGCTCAGGTGCCGGTGCGTCACAGTATTCTGCTGAAGGATACACTGGGCGGGGCTTCAGAGCTGAGCGCGCCGATGGCTGCCGGCCTTAATATCGGTTCTTTGTTGTGCGATGGCATCGGTAATGCTGTGCTTGTTCGCACTGAGGCCGACCCTGCAAAAGCGGCTTATCTTGCCTACAATGTTTTGCAGGCAGCTGGTGTGCGCCTCAGCAAGACGGAATATGTTTCATGCCCTTCATGCGGTCGTACCCTCTACAATATTCAGGAGGCTTCGGCTCGCATTCGCAAGGCCACCGGGCATCTCAAAGGCGTGAAAATCGCTATTATGGGCTGCATTGTCAATGGCCCCGGCGAAATGAGTGATGCCGATTTCGGCTATGTCGGCGGCGCCCCTAATAAAATTAACCTTTATGTCGGGCACAATCCCGTGGAGTTCAACATCCCTCAGGAGGAGGCTGTGGAACGTCTCATTGATCTGATTCGCAGCCACGGGCGCTGGGTGGATCCTGCATGACGGAAGCTGTGATGGCCTGTCGTCTGAAATGTATCAAAGAAGTTGTGGAAACAATTCGTTGTCGTCGGTTGTTGAAACGCGATAATCTGAAGTAAACACTTGTTTTATCAACTTAAACACAGAAGCCGGGTGAGTGGAGCTCCCCGGTTTCTGTTTTTTGGGGCGTGCGCCGTTAGAATGGTGTTTTTTGCTTGCATATAACGCAAAGTGTGAGATACTGAATGGAGAAACTATGCAAGAAGAAGCAGAAAATTCTTACAAAGAGCCGTCTCGCAAGGAATGGGGCGGTTTCTGGACGCTCGTTGCTGTGCAGGCGGTTAATGCTTTTAATGAAAAGGCCGTGCAGTTCCTGCTGATACCCCTTGGCGTGTGGTTGTGGGGAACAGCCGGTAGTGATTTGGAGTATTTCCTGGGCGCCATTTTTGTGCTGCCCTACATTTTATTTTCTCCGCTTGTGGGGTGGCTGGCCGATTGCTTCTGCAAGACCCGCATCATTCAGGTAATGAGCTTTTTGCAGATATTTGTGATGGGCTGCATGTTGTTCTGCTTCTATCAGCACGACATGCGCGCGTCCATTATATGGTTTGCCGTGTTTGCGACGCAGGCTACCATATTGAGCCCTGCGAAAAAGGGTATTGTGAAGGATTTGCTGGGTTCCCGATACATTGGCTTCGGCTCGGGTATCATTGAAATCAGTCTGGTCTTTGTACTGCTTCTGGCGCAGATTGGTGTGTTCTTCTGGTTCAGTTACCTGTTGGATGCTTACAACTCAGAGATGCCGCCGGCGGTGGCTGAAGCGGAGGCCGGTTGGAGTGCCGTGAAGTTCCCGACCTGGGTGTTTGTCACGGTGGCCGGTATTGTGTCGGTATGTTCATTCTTCCTGCCTCGCTATCACAGCAGGCCGAACAAGCCCTTTGCCTGGAGCTTGTTCTATGAGCACTTCGTTCAGATTAAATATCTGTGGAAAGACCGCGAGCTTCGCCTCAGTGAGTTAGGTATCGCCTATTTCTGGAGCTTGGCCGGTTCTCTTTTCCTGATTCTCATCCAGATAGCCAAGGAAATGGCGGCTCAGGATCCGAGTATTGACTTCTCCATGCAGTGTGGTATTCTGATGGCCTGGCTGGGGGGCGGTGTGGTGTTGGGCGGTGCTGTCGCCTCGTTGCTCTGCCGTGGTAAGAATGAACTGGGGCTTATTCCTTTTGGCGCTATCGGCATTACCATCAGTACCTTCATGCTCACCATGCTCGAGGTGGATTGCCTGGCCAGTAATATCTTCCTCACGCTGACAGGTGCGTTCGGTGCGGCGTATCTCGTGCCGCTCAATGCCTTCCTGCAGGATAACTGCGACCCTGCCAATCGCGGTAACATCATTGCTGCCGGTAATCTGATAGATAACCTGATGGGGCTTGTCGCCGTGGTTATCATGTGGCTCATGAATAACTACGGCGCCGGTCCTCGTGATCAGTTCCTGGTGCTTTTCCTCCTCAGTGCCTTTATCATGGTGACTTCCCTGCGCCTCATTCCGCAGGAGTTTATTCGCATGGTGGGTATCTGGGGCATGAAGTTCTTCTATCGTCCCCGTGTTATCAATGGTGATCGTATTCCGCCTGTCGGTGGGGCTCTCATTGTGTGCAATCACGTCACCTATGCAGACGCTTTGTTCCTGACGATGATTTGCCCTCGCCCCATCCGCTTCGTTGTGGCAGAGGAGTTCATGGCTGCCAAACTTCTTGGGTGGGCTCTGGAAATCTTCAACTCGCTTCCTATTTCCAGCAAGAATCCCCGTGAAGCCATTATGAAGGCGGCCAAGGGGATTGAAAACGGCGACTTGATATGCATTTTCCCGGAAGGGCAGCTGACGCGTACGGGCTGTCTCACGCCCATCCGTCGAGGCATGGAGATGATTGCCCGCCGTGCGCACGCCCCGATTATCCCCATTTACATGGATGGTCTCTGGGGAAGCATTTTCTCCTACTATCGCAACCGTTTCTTCTATACCCTGCCGTTCAAGTTACCCCGTCATCTGCCGTATGCCTACACCGTTTCGGTGGGCGAACCGATGTATGAGGATTTCAACTCTGCCTCCGTGCTGTCTGCGTTCCGCAGCTTGTCTGCCGGCTGTCTGGCAGCCTCCGGTGGTGGCGGCCGAGAGGGACTGCTGCGTCTGTTGGAGCTGCGCGGTCGTCGTCCGATTGTGCATTGGCCCGGCGGGTCGCTTAATGGCTTCCAGGTGGCAGGGGCTGTCATTAGCTGTAAAATCCCTGAAGATTGCCCGGAGCCCGGTCGTAAGTGGTTGAAGATACTTATCGATGGCACTCGCGATTTGACGCGTCTGCATCGCATGTGGATGAATGTGGAACAGGTGCGCCGCGTGAATGCTCTGAAGGAAGGTCGCCATTGCCTGCTGACAACTGTGGGGCATGGTGAGCCGCACGAGCTGGTGCTCTCTGTGTTGTGGCCCATTATCACGCGTACGCCGGTGCATCTTATCGAAAGCGCTGATGAGGTGATTGAGAATCGTATTTCGCAGATAGTCGGTAGCATGCACATGCGCAAGATTCTGCTCAAGGCTATCCCGCCGCGCCAGATGCCGTTCTATGACTTCAGCAACGGGCCTGCTATTTCCACGCCCAACATGCGCTGGCGCCCGTGCTGTGCGACAACGGACGGTACCATTATCTCCATGAGTACGGTGCACAGCGTGTTTAAGCTGGCGGATGGCACGGTGCAGCTGGGCGTGTTGCCGCACAGCCGCGGCTTGCTGCTGCCCTGTTTCCGTGTAGATGGCGCCGGTGGGGTGGAGGATAGCGTGGTAACGCTTTCCGGTCCGAGCCTGGCTTCGCCCTATACCTGCTCTTCTAAGCTGTATCTCAATGAAAGTGGGTTCTTGAAGCAGCTCTCATAGCGCTTATCATAACAGTTGGCGCTGTTTCGGTGCCGAATCGAATGCACTCGTGCCTCAAACAAGCGAGTGCATTTTTTGTTCGACCGACGCGATATGCGCACTGCTGTGAAAGTCCCCGATGAGCCGCTGACAGTGCGAAATAAAGGGGGCAGAGAATACCAAGCCTTTGTGTGGTAGCGGGGTTAGTCCTGCACATGTTTTTGCAGGATGTTGATAGCCTCCTGTGTGGTGAATGTTCCTGCGGCCGTTCTCATATCTTCCGGGAGCTTGTCAATCTCATCCGTTACAATCCACCGGGGGTGAGGGCGGGTGAGAAACTCATGCAGAGATGTTCGGATGAAGGGTGAGTCTGTGTGGGGCTGCTCGGGGGTGCGCATACTCTCATTGCAGACGTGTTCGAGTACGCGCTGGTATTCGATGAAGCGGAAGCAACCGGGGCGCCCAGCGGCGCAGGAGGAATCTGTGCGGAAGGTGCCGTTGGCGGTACAGATGAGCTCAATCTGGCGTGGCGGGGTGCTGTAGTTGCCGGATTTGTCGAAGCAATCGTAGGAATGCCAGATGATGAGGCGTGCGTATTTTTCTCGCAGCTCATGTTGGTACCAGATGTAGCGCACTCCGTTTTCGAACTTGGTTTTCTCCCAGGTAAACTCACCGGCTGTATGGTCTGTATTTCTTACCGAGTTCCACAGCATGTGGAAAATAGGTACGGTATCATACGGGGCATTGTTGATGGTATAGTGGTAGATTCCTTTGTGGTCGAAGACGAAGGTAGGTGTGTGGGCAGGCGCTTCTGTACCATAGCTGAGCGGCGCGTGGTAGGTAAGCAGGTATTCGGGTTCCGACCCACCGAACAAATCTTGCATCATCACGCGGATTTCGCCGCCACGGGTTTCGCTCGTCTGTTCGTATTCATTTTGAACATCTTCAAAATCAAAGCTGGCAGCGCAGCTCAACAGGTAACTCAGCAGAACTTTGGGCGCCGTTTGCAGATTGGGCAGCGGTGGCTGGCCTTTCGGTGCGGGTAATTCTGTATACTTTGCTTCTTTTTTGGGCGGGAGGTCACCATAGTGAACAATGCGTGTGGGAAACAGAGGGCTGGGAATATTGGCATCTGGCGGAGCTGTGGCAATGCCCAGGTGTTTATTGAGTAAATGCAATGCCTGCTCCGGCATCATGTATTGGCTGTAGTCTACACCGTGGCCTACCCTGTCACGATAGGCAAAGTGGTTGGGATATGTCAGCTCCAGCCAGCGGGGCGAGTCAGAGCTTAGCATGTCGTGTAGGGTCGCAGCGTAAACTTTCTGCTGCTTGAGTTTTTCCTTATATGTTTCGCTTAGCTGAGAGAGAGGTATGGTAGCGCGGTAGTTCAGGGAAGAGTCGCACACGTAGCCTGTGCGGGCCTGGTATTCGCCGCCTTCGATGGAATGGCTCAGCACATATTCCGGCTGTGCATCACCGGTTAAATCGACAGCCCGCACAATAACGAGTCCACCCGGTGGGGTGCCGGCGTTTACGTAGTTTGGGCGCCACCCTGCGGGAAACGTATTTCGGGTATAGGTGACAGGCTCGCCTCCGCATAGCCGGAGTGCAGAGCTGCGTATGTTCCACAGCAGAGGGGCGGGTAAATCGTTCAGGCGAAGAGCGGTGGGATTGACAGGCGCTGCACAGGTCGGCAATGCCAGAAGGGGGAAGAGTAGTAGTGTGGGGTTCATACGCGACCATACTAGCAAAGGCATGTATGAGAGTCAAATAATTTTTGTAAACGAAAACTTGACACACTCGTGCGTATATGATATAGGAAAAGACGGTTATGAAGTTATCTTGTGTTTTGTCATTGGTGTGTGGTGTGATAATGTCTACTTTGGCGGGGGTATTTGCTCATGCCGCAGAGGAACAGTTGTGGGATGGCAGTCGCATTGAAGATACGGCCGGACCGCATCTTCCGCAGAGTTGCCATTACATGGGCATGGCCTATTATTTGGGGATGGGTGTGGAGCAGAATGTGGAGAAAGCGCTGCACTGGTACACACTCGGTGCTTCGGCCGGTGATATTGCTTGTTGTACAGAACTGGCTAAAATATATAAAATCGGTGTTCTGGTACCGAAGGATACAGCAAAGGCGATGGCTTATATGTTACAGGCTGCCAATGGTGGTAACGAGTCTGCTATTGTTATGCTGGCCTGGTGTTACCTTACCGGAGATGGGGTGAAAAGGACCCCCTCAGTTGGGATTCGTTTGCTACATAAGGCGGCGCTGCAGAAGAATTCAGAGGCGTTTTACTGGTTAGGCTACTGCTACAGCAGGGGGTATGGAGTAGAGAAAGATGATAAGAAAGCCCTCAGCATGTACTCATTCGGAGCGTTTGCCGGAAACCCCGCCTGTATGGGTGCGATGGGAGAGATCTATGCAACGGGACGTGGCACAGCTCAGAATCTGGCTGTCGGGCAGGCGTGGCTCCGCCGGGCGGCAGACGGTGGCTGCTATAGTGCTCAGCGCGCGGTGGATTTTATCGAGCTGGCGCGGGCAACTACTCCGGTGCCGGATGAGCAAATGCCGCAACTCGGGGCAGATGAGTGCTGGGCTCAGTATTTGCATCGTGCTTATATAACGGATGGCTACGGCCCCTCGTCGAAGGTCTGGCTTGCTCGAGCCGTGGAATTGGAACACCCCATAGCAATCTGCGTGGAAGCTTCGGAGAAAATGAACTGGGATGCTCCGGTCGAGCAAAATGAACACTATAAGTCAGCTCTTGAGCGCGCTGCACATGCAGGCGAGTATCTTGCAGCCTCTCTGTTGAGTAGCTATTACACCTGTGGTTTTGGTGGCGTGGTAGATGTAAACAAGAGTTTTGAATGGTCACAGCGGTTGGTACCGACGGAATCTGCGGATATTGCGATGGGTATGTCAGATGCAGCCTACTTCGGTTTGGTGACCGGCAAGCCGGATGTGGTGCAGGTTACCGAGTGGCTTCGTAAGGCAGCGGCAAAAAAGCATAAAATCGCTGTCGAAATTCTGCCGTTTTACGAGTATTTGCTAAAATCTCACCTGGCCACAAAGAAAAACTGATTTTTTTCTATAAGCGCGAAAAGAGCGGCTTTCAACGCTTTAGATGTGTTGGATGTATAACAAGTAGCAAAAAAAATGCATTTTTTTTCAAAATTAAGCTTGACGTGTCGTGATGTTTCGTGTATACTTTGCGGCACCCCGACACGGGGCAGCCCGAAAGAGCGAGCGAAA
>JAUNRE010000066.1 GCA_030535795.1 Akkermansia sp. | reverse complement strand
GTTCGAAGTGAGAAGGCTCCATGGAGTAGGAAGCCAGACCCTTGGAAAGGGTACGAATGTCAGTGGAGTAGCCGAACATCTCAGCCAAGGGGACATCGGCGGTCAGTACGCACTCAGCACCCTTGTGCTCCATGTTCTTCACCATGGCGCGGCGGCGGTTGAGGTCGCCCATGATATCGCCCTGGTTCTCGGCGGGAGTCACAACTTCAACGGCCATGATGGGCTCAAGCAGCACAGGGGCGCACTTGGCAAAGGCGTTCTTCATGGCGAAGATAGCAGCCATCTTGAAGGCGTTTTCGTTGGAGTCCACTTCGTGGTAGGAGCCGTCAATCACGTCCACCTCCACGTCTTCCACGGGATAACCGGCAACGGAGCCGGAGTTCATGGCCTCATTCAGACCGGCGTACACGGCGTTCATGTACTCCTTGGGAATGGCGCCACCAACAATCTTGTTGGCAATCTTCAGGCCGGTACCACGCTCACCCGGGCGCATGGCGATCACCACGTCACCGTATTGACCACGACCACCGGACTGCTTCACGAGCTTGCCCTGTACGCGGTCGGCGGACTTGGTGATGGTTTCGCGGTAGGCAATCTGGGGCTTACCGGTGTTGGCCTCTACCTTGAACTCGCGCTTGAGGCGGTCCACGATGATGTCGAGGTGAAGCTCACCCATACCTGCGATAATGGTCTGACCGGTTTCCTCATCGGTCTTCACGCGGAAGGTGGGGTCCTCGGCGGACAGGCGCTGGAGAGCGTTGGACATCTTCTCCTGGTCGGCCTTGGTAAGGGGCTCCACGGCCATGGAAATCACGGTGTCCGGGAAGGTGGGGGGCTCGAGGGTGAAGTCGAAGTCATCGGAGGCGAGGGTGTCACCGGTGGTGGCATTCTTCAGACCCACGATAGCGGCGATGTCGCCGGAGTATACCTCGCTCACGTCGGTGTGCACGTTAGCCTGAATCTGGAGCAGACGGCCTACGCGCTCGCGCTTACGGGTACGGGGGTTGTATACGGTATCGCCCTTGCGTATAACGCCGGTGTACACACGGATGAACACCAGAGAGCCCACGAACTTGTCGGCCCACAGTTTGAATGCGAGGGCAACGGGCTTATCGTCGTCGGAGGGGATAATCTCGCGGGTCTCGAAGGTCTCGTAGCCATTCTCGTCCAGGCCGGTGGCAACAGTGCCGGTCACGGTGGCAAGCTTGGCCTCAAGCGGGGAGGGCAGGTAGTCCACCACAGCGTCGAGCAGGCCCTGCACACCCTTGTTCTTGAAGGCGGAACCGCCGGTCACGGGGATGAATTTGTTGGTGATGCAGGCGCGGCGAATTGCGTTCTTCAGGGTGGGAGCATCGATGGGCTCCTCCATAAGGAAGAGTTCGGCGAGCTCCTCATCCACGTTGGCCACAGCCTCCTTCAGCTCCTCGAGAGCGGCCTCGCCGATCTCCTTGAGCTCGCCCTCAAGCTCCTTCACCTCGTAGGTGGAGCCCATGCGGTCGGAATCACTGTAGTAGATAGCCTTCTGGTTCACCACATCAATCTGGCCGCAAAGCTGGTCCTCAGAGCCGATGGGGATGAGCACGGCAGCGGCGTTGGCGCCGAGCTTGGTCTTGATGTCGTTGAGAACGTTGTTGAAGTTGGCACCGGTACGGTCCATCTTGTTCACGAAGCAGATACGGGGCACCTCGTACTTGTTGGCCTGGCGCCACACGGTCTGGGTCTGGGGCTGAACACCGGCCACACCGCAGAACACCACGATGGCGCCGTCAAGCACACGCAGAGAGCGCTCCACCTCAGCGGTGAAGTCCACGTGACCGGGGGTATCAATAACGTTGAGCTGGAAGTTCTCGTTCTCGAAAAGCTTGCAGCAGCCCTCGGCAGGTAATTGTTTCCAGTTTGTTGTTACAGCGGCGGAGGTAATGGTAATACCGCGTTCCTGCTCCTGTTCCATCCAGTCGGTCGTCGCAGAACCCTCGTGGGTCTCGCCGATCTTGTGGATCATGCCGGTGTAGAAAAGGATGCGCTCGGAAAGCGTGGTTTTGCCGCCGTCGATGTGAGCAGCGATACCGAAGTTGCGGTAGCGCTCAAGCGGGGCCTTGCGGTCAGGACTGCTAACACTAGCCATATATCAGAAAAGTAATATGAATGTTTTGGTTTTCAGAGATTACGAGAAAAACTCCACACCGGCATTACCAGCGGAAGTGAGCAAAGGCGCGGTTGGCCTGGGCCATCTTGTGCACGTCATCGCGCTTGCGGACGGCAGCACCCTGGTTGGCAGCAGCCTCTTTAATTTCATTGGCAAGAGCCTTAGCCATGGGGATACCCTTGCGGTTACGGGCATAGTTGATAATCCAGCGCATGGCAAGAGCCTCGGAGCGATCGGGAGCAACCTCAAGCGGCACCTGGTAGGTAGCGCCACCTACGCGGCGGCTCTTCACTTCCACACGGGGCTTGGCGTTCTCGATGGCGCGGGTCAGCACCTCGAGGGGGCTCACGGTATCGGTGCCCTCGTTAGCCAAGTCGATAGCCTTGTACACAATGCTCTCAGCCAGGGAGCGCTTACCGGCCAGCATCACCTTACCAATCAGGCGGCCAACCAGAACGGAGTCGTAACGGGAATCACGACGTTCAATCTTCTTATAGACGCGTTTGCGACGAGCCATAATACTTAATTCTTAAAGGTTCAGGGGTTACTTCTTCTTAGCGGGAGCGGCGGCACCGGCCTTGGGGCGCTTGGCACCATACTTCGAACGGCCACGACGGCGCTTGTCAACGCCAAGGCAGTCCAGAGCACCGCGAACAATGTGATAACGAACACCGGGAAGGTCCTTCACACGGCCACCACGCACAAGCACGATGGAGTGCTCCTGCAGGTTGTGACCCTCACCGCCAATGTAGGCGATAACTTCCTCGCCATTGGTAAGGCGGACTTTAGCTACTTTACGCAGAGCGGAGTTCGGCTTCTTCGGCGTACGGGTCATCACCTGAAGGCAGACGCCACGACGCTGCGGACAGCTATGAAGAGCGCGAGACTTCGACTTCTCTTCCGGTACGATTCGTCCTTTACGGACGAGCTGATTAATGGTCGGCATGTTTCCTATTTGTTAATTGTTTTTCAGGGGCTTACGGAGTTATGCAGATTCCTCATTACCTGGAGGCAACCCGCCGTTTTCACCGGCAGCAAACCCGATAAATGTCTCTCACTCTGCGCATTCCTGCACATAGTGGGTGCACCAGTTTACCTTATTTTAACGATTTGGCAAGTCTTTTCTTCTGAAAAATCAAACTTTTTTGCATTTTTTCACATTATGGCATAAATTTTTCGACTTCGCGCGGGCGCGCGCACGTGAAAATACCTGTTATTCAGTTATCCTCTCCGAAGCAACGCGCCCTGCCACGGCAACCACCGCAGCAGGGCGCGCGCAAAAGACGCTTGTCGAGGTGTTAAATATCCCACGCGTCGAGCCACTTGAAGGAAACGACGCGGAACTTACGTCCGAACACGCGATTCGCGGCTGTCAGCCCCTTGGCCTTGCGGCCATCCGGATCGTACTCAGTCGCGGTAGGCTCATTGGTGGGGTCTACATAGTCCATGGTGCGCTGCACTACAGCCTCACACCAGGCCTGAGCCAGAATCGCCTTGCGGACATTGCGCACGCAACCATAGGCACGCACGGTGAAAGTATCGTCACGCACGGTCAGAATGTTGCCCAGGGAGGCCAGCACGTCACTCTGAATCAGGTAGCCGGGAGCAGCCGTGTAGATGGACCCCTCCTCTGCCTCTTTAAACTTGTAGAGCGAGCCGGAAGCCGGTTCCGTTGTCTCATCCATGAACATCTCGTTGATGTCGGTGGCATCGATAGCCGCCTGCAGGGCGCCCTTCATCGCAAATTCCTTGTTGGTATCGAGGCGGCGGTTGATGAAGTCTGACATATTGAGGAAGGGGCCGCGCTTCTTCACCTGCTTTACCATCTCGGTAGCGAGCTCGCGAATCTTGTCGGGCTCCAGCTTACGCACCTCGCCCCAGGCGGAGAGCATGCTGCTCTTGCTGCCGCGCAGGGAATTGGAACCCTGCATCGGGCTGTAGCCGCCCAGCTCGTCGATACTCTTATCAGCCGTGGACACCATGAAGCGGGAGAAGAGCACCTGGCTGTCGGACTTGCCGGGCTCCACCAGAGCCAGCTTACCATCCGCATTAGTCACCAGCTTGCGCTTGGCCAGCCCCTGCAACACCGAGGCCCAGGCCTCCACAGAGGTAGAGTTCACGTTGAAACCGCCGTCAACCATGAGATACTGGGCAATATGCTTCCAGCCATCGCCGCCCATGATACGCTTCACAATATCCTCGTTCTTGTAGGGAGTGAGGCTCTTCACATAGCGAGCTACGGGCAAAGGCTCCTTATCGGTCAGGAAGTTTTCGAGCACCTCCCTGGCTGTGCGCTTGTTGTTACCGTGGGGCATATCGGACACCGAGGAGCAGAACCAGCGGTCCCACATGGCATCGTTAATCAACAGACCGTGGTCGAAGAAATCACCGAACACCTTATCATTGCCACCCAGCTGGCTGTAGATATTCGTCTCGTGGGCGGTGTACACCTCCGTCGGCGGCAGACAGGGGTCAGCAAAGGAATTGCCGATACCCACACCGGGCACACCGGCCTGGTACTGCATACGGCGCAGGGCAGCCTGCGTTTTGTAATCGCTGTTGCCGCCGGCTTCATACCAACCGGGCTGCAGGCGCATACCGGCAAAGCCGGCCAGCGAGAACGGAGGATGCACGGGAAGCTCCAGCACGGAAACGAAAGACACCTGCTCACCATCCGCCGTAATACCAAGAATACCGTTGTTGCCGATGCTGTCCATCGGGCAGGCATTCATACCGGCACCTACATCCAGTGCAGCCAGCTGGTAGGGGTGATACTGGCGCTGCTGATCGTCGGGATTGATAATCATGCTACCCCAGAAAGCCGGGCTGGAGTGCTGCCAGTTCTTCGTGCGGTAGTCCCGCCCCTCGAAAATGCGGGCATCCATATTACGGTTGGCAGACTTGGGCACGATGCCGAGTGCAGCAATGAAGTAGGGCACGGCACTGTCGCTCTGAGAGCCATCGGCGCTCCAGCGGGCATCGTTGCGGTTTTCATCGCAGAACACGGTATTCTGCGAGGGGTCACCGGGATTGTACCACCCCAGCAGACCGCGGTGGGGGCTCTGCCCCAGCTTTCCAACGCCACCATCTGCACCACTGGCTTCGCGCATGCCGCTGTAACCGTTGAACACGGTAATAGCCTCCTTGTTGCGCGGTGCAAAGTGGTGGCCGTCGGTGGTGTGTTGTCCACCCTCATGACTCAGGCCAAGGCGAATGCGGATGTACCAATCTCCATTATCCACCGAGGTGCGCGTCTTATTGGCATAGAAGTGCGCCTTGTAGCCGGAAACGGAACTGGCGTTGTAGCCAATCGTCCAAGGGTTGCTGTAGGGCTTGGTGTATTCATCCGTTGCACGAGCCTTGCCGGGCGAGAAGAAGAGAATCTCACCGGGCTGGAATACGATATCCCCTGTCTCATCATTGAGCGAGGCCTGGAAATAATCACCGTAGTCCAGACCGAAGCCCTTATCAGAAGCATCCTGGCGGAAACCGTAGTTCTGCCAGATATAGGAACCACTGTTGGACCACCCCTGCAACCATGTTGCCTTATACGGTGCAGACTGAGACCACAGCTGCTGGCCGCGAATCTTCATGGGTACATTGTAGGGATTCCACCACAGGAACATGGGCGCAAAGCAAAGGCGCAGGTTATACTTCGGCTCCTCCTTGCCACTGCTCTCCACCGGGTCGGTCACCAGGCCGAAGGTGTTCATGAAAGCGAGCATCACCGGTGTACGAGCATAGCCGGAGGCCGTACTCCCCTGGTCCATCATGGCACGGCTGTCGTATACGGTGATGTTGCCGCCCCCGGAATTCGGGTCAGAAGTAAAGGAAGTAGGATTACCGTGAGGGTAAATCGAGCCGCTCATTCGGGTGTAGCAATTATCGACACTGCCAAGGAGTCGCGCCGTAAAGTTGTCGCCATCCTTTGCCTTGCCGTCCGGCCAGCAGTTGTAGTAGGCAAACAAGTTCTGCCATGAGCCGATGGGCATGTTTTCCTCTGTGCCACGCGGCACATCGTTACCCTCCACCAGGGGGCAATCCTGAGAGGAACGGGCAGCAAAATCCGTACCTTTCAGCGATTCCTTGTTGAGCAGCAGGCAGAGGTCCTGCTTCAACCCGCCCGTGCGCACATTGATGGGCAGAGAGTACGAGGATGTCGTCACGTCGAAGAAGTAGGGCATACCGGCATCCTGGGAGGAGGTGGAAAGCAGCGGCAGGCTGGCCATCGTGAGCAGCTTGTCGGGCTTTTCAATCTTCTCCGGAACAAAGGTAAGATACTCGCTGTCGATAAACATCGGCCCGGGCGTATTCCAAGTGCGATGCAACACATCGATGGGGGAATCCGTGTTATCCGGATCTTTGATGGTAATCTTACTCTTCTGGTTCTCACCGCCAATCCACCAGGCAAAGCTGGCGGTATTACGACCGGAGCCCGGCATATCAATCATATCAGCATACACCAGATGGCGCCCACCCAGGCGACTCCCCAGCGTACCCTCGCCCACCAGGCAGATTCGCTTACCGGGTTCGCGCTTGCCCAGCGTGCCGGCCGCCTGCATCTGCGTCAGCTCTTCGGGGTTGCGAGAGGAGATAAGCCAGCGGCGGAACATGGACGAGCGTCCTTTATCATAAGTGGATTTGATGTCGCCCCCCTTCCCTGTAACCGGGCGTCCGTATATCGGGCCGGACCAGCTGTCCCACACGCCCAGAATATGCTGAGCCACACTGCCTTCCTCCTCAGAGGTGATACCGGAGCTGGCCGTCACGCGGCGGTCCGGCCCCAGAGCCATCTGCAACTCACCGATAGCGGCATCCAGCCCCACCAGCGCCTGCTGTCGAGCCTCCGCCTGCAGGGCGGTCTGCAAGGCAATACGATTTTGCGATGACGCCATGGCCAGAATACCCACGGCCAGGAGAGTGAGCAGCATCATCAGGGTAAGCGACGCAATGAGGGCAAAGCCATGCTTTTTCCTCTTCATCAATCGCTTAGGTATAGGAGTCTTGTGTTTGAGCTTCATACAACGATATGCAAGTACCCTTCTACTATACACCACAACTCCGTTCCGTCAAGCAAAAAGTACGAGCCACGAAGCGCAAGGGGCGAATTCTCTCACGTGCGTGCGCGCTACCCACCACCGGGGTTGGTGTGTCGCAAACGCATTGGAGCAATCAGGAACATGCCAATCCTTCAAGCCGAAGGCAAGCGGAATTCAAAAGCCTCGCCAACCGACGAGACTTTTGAACCCGGAGCATTACAACACATTCTTGCTCAATACTCCGTTAAACACTGTGTAAATTTTCAAGTAGAACTTGAAAATTTACACAAACTCATTCAAATCTTTGACTGAGTGTCGATTAAATCGAACACATCCAGATAGGAACGCACATGGACATCCTGCACTAAGCCAAGCGACTGCCCTCCGTACACGAGCTGCGGAGCCGACGCAACCGATACTCTCTTGCAAAATTGGTGCAACCCGCGACACAGGGAAGGAGAATACGTCGTGGTGGATTTTATTTCGACCGGACACGGAATGCGTCTGTTATCCAACAAAAGATCCACCTCATTGCCCCGAGTATCGCGGAAGAAATAGAGGTTCGGCGTACGGCCGGAATTAAAGCAAGCCTTGAGCGCCTCCACCACCACCAAGTTCTCGAACACATTACCCAAGAGCGGGTCGCGCCCCATCTGGGAAGCGGTTTCAATCCCCAACAAATGAGCCACAAGCCCCGGCTCAGTAAAATATATCTTGGGAGACTTTGTAAGGCGCTTTCCCAAATTCTGATAATAAGGCTGTAAAGTAAAAAGGATGTAGGAAGCCGAGAGGACAGAAAGCCACTCGCGCAGCGTGGTGGAGCTTACTCCTACCTCTCCGGCAAGAGATGAGAGATTCACTTCCTGCCCGACGCGTGCCGCCAACAAACGAAGGAAAAGCACAAAGGCATCCAGATTGCGGATATTGAGAATCTGCCGAACATCCCTCTCTACGTAGGTCCGAAAGTAGGAAGCATACGCATGGGTAAAAGAGACGCCGTCTGCATGTACACGCGGCAAGCCCCCTTTCACCATATACTCATCCCGCGAAAGCTCAATACCGGCACGCCGTAGCTCATGCAGCGAAAGCGGCAACAAATCCACCATAGCCGACCTTCCGGCAAGGCTCTGAGTAACAAGAGCCTGCACCTCCATTTGGCGACTACCGGTCAGTATGTACATTCCCGGGCTATCCGTGCTGTCAACCACGCCCTGTAAGTAGCTGAGCAGCTCGGGTGTGTGCTGTACTTCATCAAAAATACAAGGAGCGGCATGCTGCCGCAAAAACTGCCGGGGATCCTGCCGAAAGCGCTCTCGCTCATCCAGATTCTCCAGGCTCACATAATCATACTCGGGGTACATATGGCGAGCCAACGTCGTCTTGCCGGATTGACGCGGACCGCTGATTGTCACCACAGGAAACTCCTGCATCAAGCACCGGAGATGCCCGCTCACGTCTCGTTCTATGTACCTTTGCTCCTTCACAGGCAACATGGTACCACACACCGTGTAAATTTTCAAGTAGAACTTGAAAATTTACACACTTTTCTTCATTCAGAAGAGGCGGTGGTTATTTCGGCACTCCGGCTCGGGCTACCTTGGAGAGGTAGATGAGCAACTTGGGAGTCGCCTCGAACAGGTCTTTGATGGCCTGTGGCACCTCCAGCCCCTTGAGCGCCTCGGGGGTGATAGCGTCCGGATTTTTCAGGTTAGCCATCACGAAGTTCTGAATGGCAGTCACAGCGCTATTGTCGGCCAGCAACTGAGCGAGTGGCTCTTTGAGCGAGGGCGGACAATTTGCTTCGAGTGCAGCGACTACTTTCTTGCGGATAGCCAGAGCGGCCAAGTTTTGCAGCAATCCCATAGTATTGTTTATTTGACGGTTACGTTAATCGTACAAGTTCTGGCAGGAGCCTCGTCCTTCTCCCACGGGCGAGCATAGACGAGCGTCACCTGCCCCTGCCCGGCAGTTTTACCGGTGAGCGTCACCACCGTACCACAGGGACGCCCGCAAAGCGGGGGACCGCTCGGAGCGGGAGTTTGTTCGAGCGCGAGCTCCACCTTCACCACATCGGCAGCGGCGGCCAGGCTCCACAGGAACCCGGTCGTAGGATTACCGGCCAGGGTAATGCTCTTGCTCTCGCCCACACGCAGCTCCAGCGTCTGCTGCATGGCTGCGGCAGGCGCCACCAATACAGTCGCGCCTAACAAAGCTGTTATCAGATGATGTTTCATGATAGCCGTTTTATAGCACACAGGCACACGCGCGTCAAGCCCAAAGCACCCCGGTGCCGGCTCACTGCGTTAACCGGGGCGGCTTGCCTTCAGCATCTTAAGCAGAGCCTCCGGAACCGTGAAATAAGTATCCACGAATTCCTTTATCTGCTTTGCCTTATCCGCGGGAAGCAGTGGTATCACCTCCAAAAACAACTTGTGTGCGGCATCAATATCCTCAAGAGTCTCAGCCGTAGCGAGAGCATAATGGCAGCGCTCCAGCATCACCTCCGGTCGGTTGGCAGGCAATGCCTCACGCAACTGCTGCTCCAGCAGCTTACCCATAGCCGGGCTGTTGATAGCCAGCGGCGCCCGCTGCGCCAGAAAGCGCTTGGCCTGCTCCTGCACGGCGGCGGCCTCATGTATACCGGTCACATTCTGAGGGTCTGCTTTCATGATTTCGTTGCGCAAGGCTTCGCGGGGGGCGGCAAAGCCCTTGCTGTCCGGGAAACTCAGGTAAACCCGGTAAAGCGTACGCGCACGCTCCGTGCCGCTCTGCATGGCAGCCCTGCGCAAAAGAGCATCGGCCACGCGCGCATTCTCCAGTAACTCAATGGATTCTTTCACCGTTTTATTACCATCCTGAAACCCACCGAGCACTTTCCCTTGCGGATTCAGCACCAATATCGTCGGATACCCGGCTATGCCATAGCGGGCAGCTATGGCCTCATTCTTCTTTCGCAGGGCGGCATCAAAACTCTTGCGCTGCGGCAAATCCACCTCAACGAGCACAAACTTATCAGCCGTATATGCGCGAAAATCAGGTGTATCCAACACATTGCGGTGCAGCATAATGCAGGCGGAGCACCAATCCGAGCCGGTAAAATCTACCAGAACATGCTTGTTCTCAGCGGCAGCCTTCGCCAGCGCAGCAGGCAAATCCGTCATCCACCCCTCGGCAGCAACAGCAGGAGCCACCATGGCTACCATCGGCACCAACGACGCAAACGAACAGGGAATGAGATTGAGCTTCATTACCGCCAGTCTACCATAAATGCACCGGAGGAGCAAGTCAATTCCCGAAGCGTGCGTAAAATATGGCCGTTCGCAACCACCTCCTTGGCATCTCCGTCCCAATCAGCCAAGTCATTCATCGCGTCATCCGCAATTAAGTTCCGCTAAGAAAAATGTTGCATAATGTGCTGATTTGTAATAAAATAGCTTTACCCCAAAAAAATCACACATCATGCAACTTCCGAAACCGTTAAGCAGGATTTGGACAATGGACAAGTCTTTTGCGCGATTTCCGAGCAGTTGATAACACCGGAACAGTCAGAACATGAACATCAAATCTCTTTATTCGCCAGAACAGATTCAGGAGGCCGTGAAACGCGTCGCGCGCGACGTGGAGCAATTCTTCGGCAGCGATGAGCCCGTCGTGGCTCTCTGTCTGCTCAACGGTGCTATCTGGTACGCCGCCGACCTGCTGCGCTGCCTCCCCGTCAACTTCGAGTTGCAGACCATCCGTATCTCCAGCTATGAGGGCACGGAAAGCACCGGCAAGCTCAAATGGCACAACGCCCTGCCCGACTGCGCAGGTAAGCAGGTGCTCGTCATTGATGATGTGCTCGACACCGGCCTCACCATGAAGGCTGTCTGCGATGCCCTGCAGGCCAACGGAGCCACCAAGGTCGCTTCCGCCGTCGCCATCAACAAGAAAGGCCGCCGCAATGTGGCATACGAAGCCGACTTCTGCGCCCTGCACTGCGATGATTTCTTCCTCGTCGGCTACGGCCTCGATTTCAACGGCAAGTACCGCAACCTCCCCTTCATCGGCTACATCGAGGCCTGAGGAGGGAAGCTTTTTAACCGTCCAGTGTAACGGCATCTTCATTGAGATTGAAAACGCCGAGGAAGTCCCTTTCAGCATGGCAGATGTCGCCCCGAACGCCCCGCACTACCGGAGCAAGAACTACCGCACCTGCCGCAACTGGCAATTTGCCTATAAGATATCAAGACTTCTTTAAGCTTCAGATCTATCCCCCCTTATGCAGAATGATGCCGCTTCTATGTAATATAGAGGCGGCATCTTCATCTTGGGCTGTATCGATTTCTTACTTGGAAAGCTTGGCCACAACGTCCTTCAGGTTCTTACCGACCTTGAACTTCACAACTGTGCGGGCGGGGATAGCCACGTCCTTGCCGGGATCCTTAGGGTTACGCCCGACCTTAGCTTTCACTTCCCTGGGGCAGAACGTGCCAAAGTTACGGAACACCACAGTATCGCCGTTGCCCACAGCTTCCGTGATGGAATCCACCATCTTCTGCACAACCTCCAGCACATCGGCCTGAGTGCAGCCGTTGTCCAGCTGTGCGCAGACCATATTCACGAGTTCTCTCTTGGTAATAGTAGCCATAAGTGTAAAAGTTTGTGTGGGTTATTATAGGCAGATTGGCGAATGTGGTCAAGATTTTTGGATGCAAATGTCCAACTAATGAGGTTGATGCAGACTCTGTGAAACGAAAATTAGCATTTTTCTTGTTTTTATTTCGCACCCTAAGTGAAAATAAGAACAGCGCTTATTTTCACTTCGTCCATTGTCTGGTCGATTTTTGACACGCCCGCAAGGGTATGTTCAAGTACATTTTCAATCGACTGAAGGAGCGCTCTACGTGGCTTGGCCTTATCGGCCTTGTGACGGCTTGCGGAGCCAGCATTTCCGCAGAGCTTGCAGAGCAGATTATCGCAGCCGGCATCGCCATTGCCGGTGATATCGGCATTGTAACCAAAGACAAGGAGGACAATACCAATGGCTGATACTCTGGCTCACCTGAAAAGAGACCGTTCATTCTGGAAGCGACTGCTGCGCTTTGCCGGGTATTACCACGGCAAGATTGATTGGCTCAATACCAAAGAGTTTCGTTTTTCACAAGCAAAGTGGAAGAATGAGACAGAGGGGCTTAGAAGGATACTGGCATACTTTGATTCGGAGTCAGAGGCCAATATCTCGACACTTCTCCCAAAGCTCAGAAAGCCGCTCGACTTTGGCTTCCGTACGCCAAGGTAATTGCTAATTGCGCACGAGGCTGGTGAGGTGCGACCTGCCTTTGCTTCCGTAATGGCACAGTTCTTCCAGTTTGGGGCGAAACGCTTCAAAATCTATGTGTAGTTAGCCAATTCTTCTATTCCGCGCTGGAACGGGACATCGCGACGATACCGGGTAAGCTCCGGTATCGGCAAGGATGGTGAATTGTCTATAACGGCCATGTGCATATTCTAGCAGATTAAAGTTCGGTTGGAAATGCTAAATCATGAATTCTGCCCGACTTTTTAGAAGTCCCCTTTAGAATTTAGCTTTCTTTCGGACAAGCTAAATTAATTTTTATTCTTACATAATTTTATTAGAATCAGCAATGTAAATATTTGACCTATGCCTAAAGCTGAATTATACTCTCCATTTATTAGCCATACTATCGACATATACAATGAAAGTATAGACGTACACATAGCCGTTATGATGATTAAAACTCCTCTTACGGTTAAGTTTCTCTTAACAATGCTTTTTGTGTAACAAATCGCAAAGTAAATCATCATCAATGAGCCTATGATTGAGCCTAAACGCCAAGCTAAATGCCGAATAGTGTCGTAGTACATATTAGGGAACTTCTAATTAGTGGTGATCTTTGTTTGAACAAGCTGAAAATAGCATTTTTTAAGCCAAATGCAACGATTTTTCCTTTTTATTCGGTGAATTATGGATAAAATTGGGCTATTTTCGCTTTATTTTCCGGGGACTTCTATTTAGCGAATAGCCTTCGGCATGGGGAGAGTAACGCTCAATTTTTTGAGCCCGGCGACATC
>JAUNRE010000012.1 GCA_030535795.1 Akkermansia sp. | reverse complement strand
GCCTGGGAAAGCAGGCGGGAGAGCTCCTCGGAGCGGCGCATGAGCACCTGGCGCGTGGCCTTGGCGTCCTGGTAACCGCCGTTCTCGCGAAGGTCGCCTTCGGCGCGGGTGATTTCGAGGTCGTGCTTGTTCTTGGGGATGCGCACGTTGATGATATCCTCGTACTCGGCCTTACGGGCTGCAAACGAGCGCAGGGAGACGTAGAGGTTCTGCTTCTCCTTAACCTGCACGCGGGAGAGTACAACCTCCTGCAGGGAGGGGTGTACCTTCATCATGTTGGCCAGCAGAAGGTTGCGATCCAAATCCGGCAGTACGGAAGAGTCGTACAACGCCTTGGCGAAGGGGCGAGCCTCCAGCTCGGAAATGCCGGTCACCAGGTCGGGGGCGAGCTCCTTGTCATCCATGAGCAGGTTACGCAGGCGCAGGGCGCGGTTCGGGCCACCCTCGGCGCTGTCGCGTTCCACGGCGGCGATAATGGCAGCGCCCAGAGCCATCTTGGTCTTGTCGACAAGCTCCTTGGCTACACCATTACGCTCCTTGCACACCCAGATGAGCACGTCGGGGCTCAGGTTCTGGCGGGAGATGCCGTTGGAGATATCGCTGAAGAGCTGCTCCTTGGCACCCTTGGCGAGGATGAAGTCTGCCGCTGCGGCCGTGGCCTTTACGCCGCCGAAGAGGAAGATGTTGGTGGTGTAGGCCAGCCAGCTGTCCGGGTAGGCCTCGGGCAGGGCGGTGTAAACAGCATTCTGGCGGGCAACGGAGAGCTCGCCGATGTAGTTGACCAACTCCTCGGAGGGGATGGTCTGCAGCTTGTCGGCCAGGGTGGTGAGCCTGTCCACACCTGCGGCGGTCAGCGCGGCGTCGAACTCAGCCTGCTTGGCCTCGTCTTTGCCGTGTGTGCCTTCCAGAATGCCATCGCGGATGATGATGAGCTCCAGCACGTGCTGGGGTTCGGTGCGGTCGCGCTCGATGTCGTCCTCCATGGCTTTCACCAGTTTGGCGGCAATCTCGTATTCACCGTTGAGCACGTCCAGACGGGTCTGGTCGAGGATGCGCACGCAGCTTTCCAGCGTGGTGGCATCGGTGTAGTCGGCCAGCAGAGCCTCGGCAGCGCTGCCTGCCTCGCGGGTCACAATGGCTTCGCCGCGCTTGGTGGGCAGGCGGAAGCAGGGATCATCGCGCATGGCTGTGCGGGCTTTCTCCCACCAGCTCTTCCAGTTCTCTTCGGGAATAACGCGGCCGCTGAGGTACTTCTCCAAATCCTCCGGCTGCATTTCCAAAACTTCTTCCACACCTTCGCGCAGGGAGTAGTTGTGCTTCAGCACAAAGGCAATGAACTCCAGAATCGTTTCCTTCCCCTCAGCCCTGGCTTTGCAGCCGGCGGGGTCTTCAAAACACGTGACGAGGAAGTGCCCGGCGGGCACGGGGGTGAGCTGGTTGAACGCCAGCTTCAGGCCCATCACGTAATTGGGATTTTTCTCGAAATTAATCTTGACGCGCTGCTTGGCCAGCGACCATGCCTCTACCTTGCCGACACCCCATTCCGGGTGCATGACGTAGTTGGCAGGCGAGAATTTATCCAGCCTGGCTGCAAAGTCGGCCGGTATTTTGCCGGCCTGTACGAGTTTTTCTAAATCACCATGCATACGTGATTACAGTATATCATGCATCTTGTCAAATTCAAGCCCCTAATTACCTTTTTTTGCACTTTTTTGTATTTTTTTAACAAATCGGTGAAAGAAAATCGGGCGAGGTGCCGTATATATGAGTAGACACACGCCCCGCTACCCTGCGAAATGGTCTCCCTGTGGGTGCCCGAGTTTGTGCACACATAGTAGTTGAAACGTACGCCAAAGCAGCACCTGCGACATGAGAGAGCCGCAGGTGCTGCTTTTAATCGGAGGAATGCGGCATTATGAAAGCAGTGCCGTCTCCCACAGATCGGGGCGGTGGAAGTCCGGTTGCGTGTCGCAGGGCAGAGCCGTCGTCAGGAAAATCTGCTCCGGTGAGTTCAGAATGGCAGCTGCCGTGAGCTTGCAGTTCTTGATGTCAATGCCGACTTGTTCGAGTGCGGTGTAGGGGATGAGCGCGCGGCAAATCCAGCCCTCACTTTTGCTTTCGCCCGTGGCCAGTACTCCTGCCGGTATCCAGTTTTCAAAGCCGGGTGCCGTTTGGCGCGGTGCGCAGAATACGGCCGCCCACCAGGCGCCGTTCGGGCTCAGGTTGAACTCCATGTAGCGTGAGCCGTCCGGGGTGGCAATGAAAAACTCGGCGGCATCGTAGCGCCATAGCTCGGCCTGAAAGTGGCCGCATACACCCTCCGGGTGCACAAGGGCAGGCGCTTTGCGGGCTGCGCAGAATTCCAGCCCATCGGCGGAATGGGTGAAACAGTACACAAAGTGCGGGGTGATGGTGTTGCCGTACCATTCCTGTGTGATTCGCTGGGGTTGCGGTGAGGCGGCGTGGGAAATAATCGTCTGCATACCCACCCAATCTATCATGTTTCTTGCGCGCGCGCAAGCTTTTGTTTTCTGTTACACTGCAAAATGTGTTCAAAAATGCCGATATTGCCGGAAAATGGAACAAAATGCGACATTTTTGTAAAAAAGGCTTGCAAAATGAGCAAATTACGTGTATTCTCTCGCCGCGCAAGCTGTACAAACCGACCGTTGGTCCTCCATTTCTCCGGAAGTTGGCTTGCATGGGGGGAAACCCGGTCACACCAAACACAAATCATGTCAGACGAACTGAACAACGAGCAGGAGGTCATTGAGTTGGCCCATTTCGAGATTCCGAACACCCTCAAGCGCATTGAGGACCCCGAGGATCCCAATCATATCACTTTCATCGCTGAGCCCATCGAGACGGGTTTCGGTCACACGCTGGGTAACTCCCTGCGCCGTGTGCTGCTCAGCTCCCTGGAGGGTGCCGCTATCACCAGCGTGCGCATCGCCGGCGCTCAGCACGAGTTCACCTCTCTGCCCGGTGTGGTGGAGGACGTGACGGAGATTATCCTCAACCTGAAGAAGATTAAGTTTGCTCACCACGGCAAGGAGCCCCGCACGCTCTCCCTTCGCGTGACGAAGCAGGGTGTTGTGACCGCCGGTGATATTCAGGACGACCACATCTATTCCGTTGTCAACAAGGATCAGGTTATCTGCCACCTCGACCAGAGCACCATCTTCGATTGTGACTTCGAGGTGAACGTGGGGCGTGGTTTCTACACTGCCGAGGATAACAACGACAAGGATCGCCCCATCGGCGTGATTCCGATTGACTCCATTTTCTCCCCCGTGACCCGCGTGAAGTACGCTGTGGACAACGCCCGTGTGGGTCAGATGACTGAGTTCGACAAGCTGGTGCTCGACGTCTGGACCGACGGCCGCGTGAGCCCCAACGATGCTATGCTGCAGGCCGCCAGCATCATGCGCCACCACCTCGACGTGTTCGTGGAGAGCGACAGCCGCCGCGTATCCTTCGACCGCGCTTCCGGTGGCGATACCGATGCCAACACCGCTCAGCTGCGCAAGCTGCTCAACATGAGCGTGAATGAAATCGAGCTTTCCGTTCGTGCCGCTAACTGCCTGAACAACGCCAACATCACCACCGTTGGTCAGCTGGCCATGAAGACCGAGAGCGAAATGCTCAAGTACCGCAACTTCGGTAAGAAGTCCCTCAACGAGATTAAGGAGAAGCTCGTGCAGCACGGCCTGTCCCTGGGCATGCAGTTCGACCCGAAGCTCCTGGCTGCCCCCGGCAGCTCGCCCCGCCTGCGTGACTCCGACGAGCCCCGCGCTACGGATCTGCAGGCTCTCATCTCCCACAACATCGAGGCCTACGGCTTTGATGATGAGGACGACTTCGATGAGTAAAGCCCTCGGCGTTAATCGCACAAAATAACTTCATTAACAACATTATACAACATTATATAAGACTATGAGACACGGCGTCAAAAAGGCCAAGCTGCAGCGCACGGCCTCCCATCGTAAGGCTCTGCTTGCCAACCAGGCTTGCAGCCTCATTTCCCACGGCCGCATCACCACTACGCTGGCTAAGGCCAAGGCTCTTCGCCCCTATGTGGAGAAGCTCATCACCCTCGGCAAGACCGGCACTCTGCACGCTCGCCGTCAGGCTCTGGCCACTCTGCCCCAGCCCAAGGTTGTCACCAAGCTCTTCAGCGTGGTGGCCGAGGCTACCAAGAATCGCCAGGGCGGCTACTGCCGCATCGTGAAGCTCGGCCAGCGCATGACCGATAGCGCCCCCATGGCTCTCATCGAGATCATCGACCTGCCCCAGCTCACCGCTCCCGTGGCTCCCACCACGACCGTGGGCACCGGCTCTTCCGAGGCTCCCGCCGCCGCAGCTCCCGCTGTTGAGGAAGCCCCCGCTACCGAGGCCCCCGCCGAGGAGCAGAAGTAAGCCAAGCGCTGAATAATCCGATTCACGAAAACCCCGCAGCCTTTTCGGTTGCGGGGTTTTCTGTGTTAAGATGGAGGGGCTGCTAAAATGAGTTGGCCTCAACGTCTCAGAAACGGAATCACACTCAGCAGCACGGCGACTACAGCCACAAGAAAGGCGGCCAATAGGCAGGTGCCTACGCCACAGCCACCGGCGAGCAGAAGCAGAGGAAGAGCAATGGTGGCCGGTAGCCAGACCTCCATGCATTCATTGAGCTTATAGTGTCGGTAGGTGGGTGTCACCATCGGGAGCCCCTGCGGGTAGAGCCGGATGATGAAATAGCAGAGAATAGCTTGTAGCCAGCCGCTGAGAATGTAGAGAATGGCGGCTGCCAGGGCATGCGTCTCACTGCTGAAGATAGGGCTGATAGCGCCGACGATTAACCAGGCGCCCCACCAGAGCAGGGGGAAGTTGGTAGCTTCCGGGTAGTATTGCTTCTGCAATTCTTCTTTGAGGCGGGGGTAGAGGTGGCGCGCTATGCCGTGCAGAGACCACGGACCGAGCACAGCGGAGCAAAGGGCATAGCCCAGTATTCGCGTCGGTAGTTGTTTGTAATGATGCTTCATCAGTCGCCGGTGGGTGAGTGGCCTCGTTTCAGGTCATCTGCAAAGCTTTCAGGCAGCCCGGTTCGCGCAATTTTCGCAGCAGCTGTTTCCACATCGTAATCCACGCGGCGCAGGGTGAGGATGGATGTTTCCGTGTCGTAAAGGCCATAGGCGGCGCGGTAGTTCAAATCCCGGGGCTGGCCGACGGAGCCGGGGTTGACGAGGTAGCGGCAGCCTTCCTCCAGCGGCAGGGTGAAATTCCCCTCCTCATCATATACCACTGCAATGAGGCTTACCTTGCCGGCACTCTCGCAGAAAATCGCCGGGCGATGCGTGTGGCCGAAGAAGCAGAGAGCCCCGCTGAATTGAGCAAAGGCAGCCCGGGCTTCAGGCACGGTGGCAATGCGTTGCCAGCCCTCGGGGGCGGGGGAGGCATGCACATAGGTGATGCCCCCACGGGTGATTTTGCGGGGCAGCGGGCGCAGGCAATCCACAAGCTCAGCTCCGAGCATGGCCGCTGTGCGGTCCATCATGGCTGTATAAAGCGGTACGCCGAAGAGACCTCGGTGCAGGAGAGCCTCCTCGTGGTTGCCGCGCACGGCTGCGCTGAAGAGAGGCATGGCCAGCTCGACACAGGCAGCCGGGTCGCCATTGAAGCCAATGACATCTCCCAGCCCTACATATTCTGCGGCTTGTTGTTGCTGCGCATCAGCCAGCACGGCCTGCAAGGCCTCCAGATTAGCATGGATGTCGCTGAGAACGGCGACTTTCATTATTCTGCCAGTAGAGATTTAAGGCGAGTCTTGAGCGCGGGGATACCATCGCCCATGGCTGCCGAGATAGGAAGAATCTCAATCTTGGGGAAGCGCTGGCGCAGAATTTCCAGATTTTCCGTGGCGGTGGGGTCGTCCATCTTGTTGGCCAGGATAATCCAGCGACGCTCGGCAAGTTCCTCGGAGTAGAGCTTGATTTCCTTGCGCAGGGTTTGGATGGCTTCCACGGGGTCGTGCTCCAGACCTGTCATATCCACCACAAACAACAGCACTTGGCAGCGCATGATGTGGCGCAGGAACTCGTGCCCCAGCCCGCGGTTCTCCGAGGCGCCTTCAATGATGCCCGGAATGTCTGCTACGATGCAGCGTGAGTAGTCTTCAAACTCCACAACACCCACAATGGGTTGCAGGGTGGTGAAAGGATAGCTGGCTACCTTGGGGGTAGCGCGGGAGACGGCGCCCAGCAGCGTGCTCTTGCCGGCGTTGGGGTAGCCCACCAGTCCGGCATCTGCTATGCGGCGCAGCTCAAAGAAAAAGACGCCGCTTTCCGCCTCGGTGCCATACTCGAATTTGATGGGCGCCTGGTCTGTTGCCGTGCGGAAGTGCCAGTTGCCGCGGCCGCCCTTGCCCCCTTGGCAGAGCACGAAACGCTCCCCGGGTTCCGTCAGGTCGGCAATCTGCTCAAACTCGATACCCTCGCCCTCACGCTCCAGCCAGGTGGCTTCCTGCATGGTGGCGGCATTGGTGCGGTACACGATGGTGCCGGGCGGTACCTTGCCGATGACGGTACGGCCATCCTTACCATGCTTGCGGGCGTGCATGCCGGGCATGCCATCGGTAGCTATGAGCTTGGGGTCATAGAAATAATTGCGCAGGTCATTCGTGCCTGTGCTTACTTCAAGGATGACGCTACCGCCATCACCGCCATCGCCGCCATCGGGGCCGCCACGGGGGACAAACTTTTCGCGTCGGAAACTGGCCAGGCCATTTCCGCCCTTGCCTGCCTTGGCAAATATACGAATGTGATCTACGAACATGGGGCGCAGCTTAATGGAAACACTTGCTAATGTCAAGTGTTTTCCGATAACTTTCGTTTTTCCTCGGCAAATTCAGTGCCTTATTATTTCAATTTACGGCGGGTTACCAAGTATACCTTGTCGCCGTGGCGCACCTTTTCGGGCACCGCCACGAGGGCGTGGCTGCCCTTGGGGACGGTCGGTACCACTTGTGTGATGCCTTGTTCATCATCGCAGCGTACCTCGGCCACTGTGAGGCGTACGATGCCGGTCGTGGGGCCGGTGATTTCGATTTTGTCGCCCGGGGAGAGGGGCAGAGCCTCCAGCCGGATATCTGCCACCTGTACCTTGGGGTACCAGCGCATGATGCGGCCCAGGTGGTGGCGTTGTTCGAGTGCCAGGCTGTTGGAGCAGCCGCTCCAGGTGTCCCATTCTTCACCCAGGTAATAGCCGCCGTGCCAGAACTGGCGGTTGAAGACGTGCAGCAGGCGCTCCTCCCAGTCCGCCACTTTTTCGGGGCTCCACTCGCCGCGGGCGCATGTGGTGACGGCCTCTTTATAGACGGAAGTGACCGTGGAGACGTAGGCTTCGGAGCGGCCGCGCCCTTCGAGCTTGAAGACGGCTACTCCCGCCTCGACTAGCTGGTCTATCACGCGAATGGTGCAGATGTCTTTGGGGGACATGATGTACTGGTTGTCAATGTCCATTTCAAAGCCTGTCTCGGTGTCGGTCACGCGGTATTTGCGGCGGCAGAGCTGGAAACACTGGCCGCGGTTGGCACTGTGGTTGTAGGCTGTGAGGCTCATGCCACATTTGCCGGAGATGCCGATGCAGAGGGCACCATGAGCGAAGATTTCGATGCGCACCTGTTTACCTGAGGGGCCGCAGATGTTCTCGCGGCGTATGCCATCGATGATGGTGCGAATCTGGCTGAGCTTCAGTTCGCGTGCCAGCACCATCACATCGGCATAAGCAGCAAAGAATCGCACGGCAGCAAGGTTGCACACGTTGGCCTGTACCGAGATGTGCACCTCCAGACCAATGCTGTGCGCGTAGGTGATAACAGCCAAATCCGCCGCTATCACGGCATCGATACCCGCGTCCTTGGCTTGCCGCAGCAGCTCCTGCATGGCTTCCGTCTCTTCATCGTAAATGATGACATTGCAGGTCAGGTATGCTTTGGCATTGCAGGCATGGCACAGGCGAGCCACCTTGGGCAAATCTTCCGGCGTGAAGTTCACCGTGGAGCGCGCGCGCATGTTGAACATACCCACGCCGAAGTAAACACTGTCTGCCCCGGCGCGAAGCGCCGCTGCCAATGATTCGAATGACCCCGCAGGGGCCATGATTTCCAATGCCTGCTGCATGCGCGCGATTGTACAGCCTGAGCCGTAAATGTCAAGCAGAAACCGCCCCGCTGCATTCTTGCAACGGGGCGGCTGAGGTGATGTGTGGTTTCCGGCCTATCAGAAGGCGTAGCGCACGGAGAGGTTGCCGGAGTGGTTGGTGCTGCCGCCACTGCCGGCTGGGGGAGCAGCGTGGCAGTGGCGCAGAGGATGACTGCGAGGGTGTCAGCAGATACCGCTGCGGCGCAGCATGGCCTCGGGGTCGGGGTCGCGTTGCATGAAGTCGCGGTAGAGCTCGGCAGCGGGGCGGCTGTTACCCTGCGAGAGGATGCAGCGGCGGAAATCGCGTCCGGTGGCGGGGTTGAAGATGCCCTCTTTGGCGAAGCGGGAGAACGCATCGGCCTCGAGCATTTCTGCCCATTTGTAGGAGTAGTATCCGGACTCGTAGCCGCCGTCAAAAATATGCGAGAAACAGCGCAGGGCGCTGTTGCCTTGCTCGGTGGTGGGGATGCGGTAGTCTGCCAGAATTTCGCGGTCTACCTCCTCCACGTCTCGCCCGGCGTAGGTGGCCGTGTTGGTGTGGAGCTCGAGGTCGAGTTTGCCGAAGCAAAGCTGTCGCATATCGAAGGAGGCGGCGCCGTAGGTGCGGGCGGCCAGCATCTTCTGTTTCAGCTTAGCGGGCAGGGGGGTGCCTGTCTGCCAGTGGCGGGCGAAGCGGTCGAGCGCCTCGCTCTCCCAGCACCAGTTTTCGTTAATCTGGCTGGGCAGCTCAACGAAGTCCCACGCCACGTTGCAGCCGGCCAAGCTCTCCACCTCGACATCGCTGAGAATTTGGTGCAGCAGGTGGCCGAACTCGTGGAACACGGTCTCGACCTCGCGGTGGGTGAGCAGTGCGGGTTTGTCGCCCACGGGGCGGCTCATGTTGCCGCACATGAGAGCCAGGTGAGGCACGCGGGGGCTGCCGGCCATGGGCGGACGCCCGCAGGAGAGGCAGTTCATCCAGGCTCCGCCGCGCTTGCTGTCGCGCGGGTACCAGTCGGCATAGAAAGAGCCCAGGTGCTCGCCTGTTTCTTCATCGTACACCTCGTAGAAGAGCACCTCGGGGTGCCACACTTCCACCGCACCTTGCGGCAGAGTCTCGCCCTCGCTGATGCAGGCGGTATCGCGCTGCTCGAAGCGAATGCCGTAGAGGCCGGCATAGATGGAGAACATGCCCTCCAGCACCCCCTGCATGGGGAAGTAGGGGCGCAGCTCCTCGCTGTCGAAATCATAGAGCGCCTTGCGACGTTTTTCGCTCCAGTAGCCAATATCCCAGGGCTTCATCACGGGGATATCGGAGCCCGTGGCCTGCTCGGCAAAGTGGCGGATGGCCTCTTGTTCGGCCAGGAAGTGGGGCTTGATGCGGTCATGCAGGTTATTGATGAAATTGAGGGCGGAGGTGCCGCTGCCGGCCATGCGGCGAGCCGTCACATAATCCGAGTAGCGCTCATAACCCAGCAGCGCGGCTTTTTCGGCACGCAGTGCCATGATTTCGTGAATGAACGGCTGCGTGTCATATTTGCCGGTACCCTTGGCATTGAATGCATGCCACACCCGGCTGCGCAGGCCTTCATTTTCCGCAAAGGTCAGAACCGGCTGCACCGAGGTGAATTGTAGGGTGAAGCGCCAGGCCGGGGCGGTCTCGCTGCCGTGTCCCTTAGCCAGGGCATCCATGCGGGCGGCTTCGCGGGCGGAATCGGGCAGGCCGGCCAGTTCTTCGGCATCGGTGGTGATGTATTCCCATGCGTTGGACGAATCCAGCACGTGTTCGCCGAACGTCTGGGAGAGCTGTGCGAGTTTGGTAGTCAGCTCGGCGTAGCGAGTCTTCTGCTCATCTGTCAGGTCAGCCCCGTTTTCTCGGAAATCAGCCAGTGTCTCGGCAATAAAGCGCTGCTTGGCGGGGCTGAGTTGCTGCACCCAGGGGCAGGCTGCGGCATTTTTCAGCACGGCATAAAGCTGCGGGTTAAGGGTGACGCTCGAGGTATAAATGACGACTTCGGGCATGAGTTCATTCACCACCTCGCGCAGCTCGGGGGAATCCATCACGGATTGCAGGTGCGAGAGGCGCAGCCAACCGCGCATCAGGTCGCCGCCGCTGGCTTCGAGTGCTTCAAAGGTGTTTTCGTAGGTGGGTTCCTGCACGGCACAGATGGCGCCGATGGCTGCTTTGGCGCGTTCGATGGCGGCTCGTATCTCGGTGCGTGCGCGGTCGGGTGTCAGGCGAGACCAGGCAATGTTCAGATTCTTGTCGGTAAATGGAGTATTCATGCTGTTGCTATGCTACCTTTTTCTGCGGCCGGAGTAAAGGCAAAAGCAAGCCATTTGCGGCTTTAGGGCGATGTTTTGTCATTCGTTTGCAACAGAAGTCTTGCAAAGCTATATATTATCTGCTACCATGCGCGTGCATGGCAAAGATACTCGTAGCTCTCAGTGGCGGTGTGGATAGTGCGGCAGCGGCGGCTCTGCTGGTGGAGCAGGGGCATGAGGTGGTGGCCGCCTATATGAAAAACTGGGTGAATGAGGAAAATATACCGGGGGAATGTCCCTGGGAGCGCGATATTGAGGATGCGTTGGGTGTGTGCCGTAAGCTGGGGATTGAGTTTAGGGTGATTGACCTCATCGAGCAGTATCGCAGCCGGGTGGTGAATTACCTGATTGAAGGGTACCGCTCCGGTTCGACGCCGAATCCGGATGTGCTCTGCAACCGCGAAATGAAGTTCGGTGTGCTGTTGGATTACGCGTTAGAGCAGGGGTTCGAGTCGGTGGCTACAGGGCATTATGCCAATAGGCTCGATATCCCCGGCGAGGGAAGCTACATTCTGCGCGGGGATGATTGTAATAAGGACCAGTCCTACTTCCTGGCGCTGATGCGCCCGGAGCAGGTGGCGCGTGCCGTCTTCCCCGTGGGGCGTATGACGAAGCCGCAGGTGCGCGAGTTGGCGCGGCGTTTCGGGCTGCCCAATGCCGGCAAGAAAGATTCTCAGGGTATTTGTTTTATCGGGCAGGTGAAGATGAGCGACTTCCTGCGCCACTATCTTCCGGATAATCCCGGCGATATTGTCGACCTGCAGGGGCGTAAGCTGGGCAGGCATGACGGGTTACACCTTTTTACCATGGGGCAGCGCAAGGGGCACCACGTTGCTTCACCTCGCGAGGGGGTGGCCTATGTCGTGGTGGGGAAAGACCTGAAGCGCAACCGCCTTATTTTGGGGTATGAGGGCGAGGACACCCCGGGGCTGTATTCCCGCAGTGCGGTAGTCGGGTCGGTCAACAACCTGCTGCGCCCCCTGCCGGAGCGCGTTATGGCGCAACCCCGCTATCGCGCCCCCGCCGTGCACGCCACATGCAACCCGCTGGGCAGCGATAAATATCGTCTCGATTTCGACGCCCCGGTGCGGGCGCTCGCTCTGGGGCAGGTGTGTGCTCTCTATGCGCCCGATGCCGCGCGCGGCGAGCGGCTGCTGGGGGGCGGTTTCTTTGAGGATATCATGGCCTGAGCTTACGCGTTGGTATGCAGGTATGTTGCGCGTTCAAAGACGTTAGCGGAGGTTATCCCGCGACGTTCCTTGCCGCTCATCTGGTACTTGGGCTGGAGGCTTTTCATGGCGTTGTCTACCTCATCCATGACTTGTCGGCAGAGGTACGCCTCGATGGAACGGGCAGTTGCTCGGACGAGAGAGCGATAAGCACTATCGAGTTTGAATACGATGTCGGCGCGGCGTTGCTCCGGTGTGAGGTCGTTGTATCGGGCAACTTCTTCGGGAGTCAACCCCGGCGAGCCCTGCATGGAGAGCATCTCATGCGGATTTACCGCAGCGCGCGAGAGTGTGTGCACACGCTCCGGCAGGTCGAGCAGAGTCTTCCTCGGCTGAGCCTCGCGCGGCACGATACGGAACATAGCGGCGAGCAATCCGCGTACTCTGGCAGAATAGCGAAGCACATCGTCAATGTTGGCATCTCGGTCGTAGAAGTTGATGGTCTCCTGCTCCATGCGGGTGGCCTCGTCATAGAGAGCGGCGAACAAGTCGTTCTGGTAGGCTTTCTCCATC
This sequence comes from Akkermansia sp., assembly GCA_030535795.1. GTDB lineage: Bacteria > Verrucomicrobiota > Verrucomicrobiia > Verrucomicrobiales > Akkermansiaceae > Akkermansia. The sequence continues at coordinate 29,351 of JAUNRE010000012.1, read as the reverse complement.
TTGCCATACTGGCGGCGGCGCTTGTTGCGGATGGAGAATGAGGAAGTTTCCCCGAAATACTCCTTGACTTTTTCAGAAAAAGCGTTTAGAATTTTCTCATCAGCTCGGAGAGGGATTGCGCTTGGATTTTCTTTACGGAGATATTTCAACCTGTCTAACGTACCTCCGAGCTGTTTTATTTCTTCCAGCTCTAAACTGTACAGGTTGTCTTTATCTACACGCTTCAATGTAAGCAAAGCTATTGCTTGGATACCGTCAATCTGAACGGGGGTCGCATAGAGACCCGGCACTATTTTGACAGCTAAAAGCGTCGGAGTAATTGGAAAAATGGTAATTATACGGAGTGATTGCGAGCCGAAAGCGAGCTCAAATGCCCCGTGTAAACGGGGCGTCTGCACATAGCGCGGGGTGACCTCTCTACTTCGTCCTCGGAATTCGACTTCGTATTTCCCAAATGGCATTTTTCCTAATTATTCCAACGCGTGTACTATAGTGTTAGAAACGCCTGCTTGAATTTTTTAGGTTGCCATGGGCTCGTTGATATGGTAGAATGCACGAAGCTTGGGTTCCATGGAGAAAAACAAAGAGTTACATGTGACAGAGATAGAAGGCCGGGTGAAGCAGCTGGAGCGAGAGCTCGCGCGTGCCCGAGCCGCTCTCGTTGTAGCCAGCTCCCGGGCTCTGGCAAAGGACCACGATGGCGTGGCTCGCAGTACCATGCTGGCCGGTATGCAGGGGGCAGCCCCCGTCGCCAGCCAGGCGCTGCCGCTCAGTGTCAATACCATGGTGGTGCGCCAGACGGAAAAACAACCCGGCATTCTGCTGCAATCCCTGCCGATGCATGATTCCCTGCGGCGCAAGTGGCGCCTGGGGCCGGGGTTGCCCTCATCCGGCTTCGGCGCATGCCGTCCGCGAGGGGTTAAAGTAGCCTCTTCCAGCGGCAAATTGCGCCTGCTGGGGCTTTTGCGTGATGGCTCTCCCTGGGAGCAATTTATACCCTTTTGCAGTCTGGGGCAGGAAGGGGGCGTCAAAGTGGGGCGCGACCCGCGGGTGAGCCATATCGTCCTGTCCGATGAGAGTGTGTCTCGCGAACATGTGCGCATTGAAATCTGCGATATGGGGGTGGTGGTCTCCGACCTCAACTCCACGAACGGTGTCACCGTGAATGACAACAGGGTGGATCGGTACACGCCCCGGGTGCCTGTTTCCGATGGCTCTGTGCTGACTCTGGGCGAAGTGCCCATCAGGGTCGAATTTATCACAAAATAACCAAATAAGACAAGATGAAGAAACTCCTGCATACTTCTCTCAGTGCGACTCTGGCGGCGTTTGCCGTAGCCACCGCCGCTGATTACACAGCCGCTGACCATCTTTGGTACAAACAGCCGGCCGTTGTGCCCAATACGGCTCTGCCGTGGACCGTTGTGCCCCACGCTACGCGTAATCTGCCGGGGAAGAAAAATAAAGACACGTGGGAGAGCCAAACCCTGCCGGTGGGCAATGGCCGCATAGGCGGCACCGTGTACGGCGGAGATCGCTTGGATTGCGTGGTGCTAAACGAGGTGAGCCTTTGGACGGGCGGAATCAATAGCCTCTACAATGGTGCCGGCTATGTCTACGGCCCCAAGGCCGACAACAACCAGTTTGGCAGCTATCAGCCCTTTGCCAATCTCTACATCGGCTATGAATACAAAGGTGGGGCTTCCGAATACACGCGAGCTCTCGATTTGCGCAGGGCTGAGGCTGTGAGCGAGTTTAAGGCTGATGGGTACAATTACAAACGCAGCTGCTTTGTAAGCCGCCCTGATGATGTGTTGGTGTACACTGCCGAAACGGACAAGCCCGGGGGCGTTACGGCCAATATTGCGCTGACACCATACCATGACGTGACGTATAGCAAAGGGGCGGATAATTGTATTGTGATGAAGGGCACCTTGAGCAATGGCGAAATGTTTGAAGGCCGTATTCTGGTGAAAACCAAGGGTGGCTCCGTTGCCGTTCAGGGTGAGATGGGCGAGGTGCCTGTGTCATACCGCGGCACAGGGGATCGCCGCTATCCGGTCTGGTCGCAGCTGCACCTTCCCTATATCGCCGTGCGCGGTGCTGATGCTGTCGAAATCTACGTAACACTGGCTACGAATTACAAGATGGACTTCGCCTCCGGCTGGAAGGGCGAGGCCCCCTCCGTCCGCAATACAAATGTCTTGCAGGGCATTGTCGGTAAAACGCTCGAGGAGATTCGAGCCGCTCATCGGAAAGACTTTGCGGCGTACTATAATCGCATGAGCGTTGATTTTGGGACATCGCAGCTAGGGTTGGGGCAAGCTCCGACGGATGTGCGTCTATCGTCCTATCGTAACCGCTGCGACAAAGGCCTCAACCCGTATGATCCCGACCTGGAGGAGCTCCTCTACAATTATGGGCGCTATGTGCTCATTGCCGGTTCCCAACCCGGTAATCTGCCCGTTACTCTTCAGGGTATCTGGAACGACAAGGTACACGCTCCCTGGGCGTGTGATTACCACAACAATATCAACCTTCAAATGTGCTATTGGGCGGCTGAGGTGGCGAACCTTGCCGAGTGCCACCAACCGCTTATCGATTTCGTGAAAGCCATGGAGCCGCCGCTGTCGGAGAGCACACGCAAGCACTTCGGATTCAAGGTGCGCGGCTGGACAACGCGTATTTCCCAGAATCCCTGGGGTGGCGGCGGCTGGGTTAAATGGAATCCGCCTGTCAACGCTTGGTATGCTCTCCACATATGGGACCGTTACCAGTACTCTCAGGACAAAGAATACCTGCGCAATGTTGCCTACCCCCTGCTTAAGAATATCTGCCATTTCTGGGAGGATGAGCTCAAGACTGTAGGCGCCGGCGGGCGGGGGCTGCAGACCCGCAAGAATGAGAAATCTCCCGTGGAAGAGCTCACCGTGCAGAAGTATCCTGAATTAGCCGACATTAAGGAGGGCTCTCTGGTGTGCCCCATGGGGTGGTCTCATGAGTGGGGACCGCTGGAGGATGGCTGCGCGCATGACCAACAGCTCATTCGCGAGCTTTTCGACAACACGGTGAAAGCCGCTGCCATTCTGGGGGTGGATGCTGAGTGGGCTGCTGCACTGGCCGATAAGCGCGACCGCTTGGTGGGCGACCGCATCGGTCGCGATGGTTACTTGCAGGAGTGGATTGTGGACCGTCCGGACAAGGTGGCAAACCACCGCCATACCTCCCACCTCATCGGTGTGTTCCCCGGCTCTACTATCTCCATGGACAAGACTCCGGTGCTGGCCGCGGCCGCTATGAAGAGCTTGGAACTGCGTGGCCTGGGCAAGGACAACCGCCGCAGCTGGACCTGGCCTTGGCGAACCGCCCTCTGGGCTCGCTTTAAGCAGCCGGACAAGGCATACAGCATGGTGCAGCACTATATACGCTACAATGTGCTCGACAACCTTTTCGGTAATCATCCCCCCATGCAGATGGATGGTACCTACGGCATGCCCGGTGGCATGAGCGAAATGCTTATCCAGAGCCATGCCGGTACAATTGAGCTGCTGCCCGCTATTCCTGCTGCCTGGGCCAATGGCTCGGTACGCGGTATCCGTGCTCGCGGCAATATCACGGTGGATATGGCTTGGAAGGACGGCAAAGTGACATCTTACACCCTTACCACCACGACTCCCGATCCGGACCCTGTGACTGTGTTGGTGAACGGTGAGCGCCGGCAGGTGACGCCCAAGGTGGCGGAGTAAAGCATCCTTTCGCAGGAAAAGAAAAAGCCGCAGCCTGACAGGCTGCGGCTTTTTCCGTGATGGTGAAGAGGTGGCTTTACTGAATGGCGGCGAAAGCCTGCTTCAGATCAGCGATGATATCTTCGGCAGCCTCGATACCCACCGAGAAGCGGATGAGGTCGGGCTTGACGCCTGCCTCGATAAGCTGCTCATCGGAAAGCTGGCGGTGGGTATGGCTGGCGGGGTGCAGCACGCAGGTGCGGGCATCGGCCACGTGGGTCACAATGGAGGTGAGTTTCAGGCTATCCATGAAACGGATGGCGCGCTCGCGGCCGCCCTTAATACCGAACGTCACCACGCCACAGGTGCGGCCGCCGTCGAATTGGCGCTGCGCCAGCTCGTAATAGCGGTTGCTCGGCAGACCGGCATAGTTAATCCAGGCAACGTCCTCCTGCGTCTCCAGGAATTCCGCTACTTTCTGCGCGTTCTCGCAGTGGCGGGGGACGCGCAGGTGCAGGGTTTCCAGCCCCAGGTTGAGGAGGAAGGCGTTCATCGGCGAGGGAATGGAGCCCAGGTCGCGCATGAGCTGTACGGTGCACTTGGTAATATAGGCACCCTTGCCGAAGGCTTCGGTGTATACCAAGCCGTGGTAGGAGTCGTCCGGCTGAGTCAGCCCCGGGAATTTGTCGGCATGTGCTGCCCAGTCGAAGTTGCCACTGTCCACCACAACACCACCCACTTGGGTGGCGTGCCCATCCATGTACTTGGTGGTGGAGTGCATCACAATATCGGCTCCGTGCTCAAACGGGCGGCAGTTCATGGGCGTGGCAAAGGTGTTGTCAACAATGAGCGGCACCCCGTTTTTGTGCGCGATGTCAGCCATCTTGCGGATGTCGAGCACCTGCAGTGAGGGGTTGGATATTGTCTCAGAGAACACACACTTGGTGTTCGGGCGGAAAGCTTTCTGAATTTCCTCCTCGGGGGCATCCTGGTCCACAAATGTGACCTCGATGCCCAGTTTCTTAAATGTCACGGCGAAGAGATTGAACGTGCCGCCGTAAATGGCACTGGTGGAGATGAAGTGGTCACCCGCCTCGCATATGTTGAAGACGGAGTAGAAAGAAGCAGCCTGTCCCGAGGAGGTCAGAATAGCTGCCACGCCACCCTCGAGCTCAGCTATTTTTTTTGCAACGCACTCGTTGGTGGGGTTCTGTAGGCGAGTGTAGAAGAAGCCTGCTTCCTCCAAGTCGAACAGGCGAGCCATCTGGTCGCTGGTCTCATACTTGAAGGTAGTGGACTGGAATATAGGCAGCACACGGGCTTCGCCCTTCTTCGGCTGCCATCCGCTCTGTACGCAAATGGTATCTCTGTTCATTGTATGGAAATAAGTTTGTGCACGCATGGTATCATGCTATTCCTACTCTTGCAAGGCGAAATCTCATCGCAAGCCCTTGCTGGCACAAAAATCCCCCGGCAACGGTTATTGCCGGGGGTGGGGGAGGGCTCACTTGCGCTGCAAGGGGGGGGGGCAGTTACCAGAGTCTCCAAGTGTCGAGGATGTTCTCCTCTTTGTCACTCTTTTCTTTCTTATCACTGTCCTTCTTGCCGCCTTCTTTATCGTCATCGTCTTCCTTGTCGCTTTCCTCATCATCGTCCTTCTCGTCGTTGTCCTTGCGAGAAGTACCCATAGCCGTGTCTTTATCACTGCCGGTCAGCTTGCCGAAGATGCGGCTGAAGAGTCCGCGTTTTTCGCCCTCCTCGAAGTCAGCCTTCCAGATAAGGCTATCCTCGAAGAAAGGAGGACCCTCGCGGCAGTCGTTGATGGAGTAATCCCTGCCGCCTGACTTGAGGGCCTGCTTGATTTTTTCGGGCTCGGGCAGCACCTTGCTGGTGCGGAAAAGGTGCAGCATGGGGGCATCATCCTTCTTAATGATACCGTGGGGCGGGTTTTTAGGGTCATCAAGCTCTTCAAGCAGCAGACAGAAGCCGAACTCAGAGCCCGGAACCTCGGATACGAGAATCTCGATGGGGTACTTCTCGCCTTTCTTTACCGTGAACGGAACACCGGAGGGGAGGCCGCCGAGTCGGTTGTTCCAGTGTGGTGTGTTTTCGTATTGGTAGATGGCGCGCCCTTTGGTCTTGGGGGTAATTTCCTTCTGGTGCGCTGCGTTGTGGTTGGTAATCTTGCGCGTGATTTCCTGCTGGTAGTCGGCGTGAGTACCCACCTCGAAACCACGGCGGGTGGGGATGGTCCAGCCGCTTTCCAGCACAAGCTTGTTGTTAAAGCGTACCATCAGCGTGTCATCACCCATGCCGACAAAGCGGAAAGAGCCGCTCTGGGGGGCGGTGACGACACCTCGGTAAATGACAACCCAGGCCGTGGGCTCCACGATGGGCTCGCCTTTGTCGGCATTGGCATTACACTGGAAAGCCTCCGGGCCGTAGCTGGCCTTGCAGCGCGGCAGGTAGAAATACGGGGCGTAGAGTTTCACCTTGGGCGAATAATAGGCGGTGAAGATATCCTGATCCCACTTCTTCTTGTTGAACTCGTGGAAAATATCGACAACCCCCTGACCGGTGAGCGGCTTTGCCTTATCATCGATAGGCCGCTTCAGGTCATAAAAACGACCGATGAGGGCGGATTCTTCATCAACGGCATCGCCGAATGCCTGCAGAAGGGTGTAGTTGAGCTCCAGCTTTTCCCACTGCTCCTTGGCTTTTTCCCAAGCTTGCTTGGTGATTTTGCCGGCGCGCTGTCCCAACTGTTTGGCATCTTCCAGCAGGTTGTCCCAGCCGGCCTGAGCACTGGGAGCCGTGGCGGTCGCCAAAACGGCTGCCAGTAAAATGTTAATGCTTGCTCGCTTCATGGCGTCAGTATACCTGAGGTCGCAGGGGATGGCAAGTCAAAAATATGGTGCTGTGGCGCTAAACTATCGCATGACACAACGGGAAGGCCTGAATTCGGGCGTTATGCTTGCCACGGGCAGTCTCTTATGCTACAATGCGCAACCGCGTGCATGTCTCGGGCGCGCTTTACCGTCAATTTTAACCGTCAATAGTCATGATTAAGTGGATTCTCAATAAAATCGTAGGTTCCAAAAACCAGCGCGAGGTGCGTAAGCTGCGCCCCATAGTGAAAAAAATGCTCGAAATCGAGAAAAACTGGGAAGGAAAGGACCGCGATTTCCTGGTGGGTAAGACGGCTGAGTGGCAGAAATATCTGCATCGCTTCACTCCCATTGATTTGCCGACCCGTGGCGTGATTCTGGCGGCGGAAGCAGCAGAGCTTCAGCAGTATGCGGATACGCTTAATACCCGTTTTGAGACCCTGAAGGATATTTTCCCCAAATTGCCTGTCGTGGAGGCAACGGCGGAATCCATCGAGGCCGGTAAGAAAGCCTTTGCCGAGATTGAGCCGCGCTTCGACAAGCTGCGTGCCAAATACCTGGAGCAGATTATGCCCGAGGCTTTTGCCGTGGCCAAATGCGCTGCCCGCAATCTGTGCGGCACCGAGGTGGATGTGTGCGGTACGCCGATTAAGTGGGATATGGTACATTTCGATGTGCAGCTGATTGGCGGTATTGCGCTGCACCGCGGCTTCATTGCCGAGATGGCTACGGGTGAAGGTAAGACCCTGGTGGCAACCCTGCCTGTCTACCTGAACGCGCTGACCGGCCTGGGTGTGCATGTGGTGACGGTGAACGACTATCTGGCTCGCCGTGACTCGATGTGGATGGGGGCTCTCTTCAAATACCTCGGCCTGACGGTGGGCTGTATTCAGAGCATGATGCCCAATGACCTGCGCCGCCAGATGTATGCCTGCGACATTACCTACGGTACCAATGCCGAATTCGGCTTCGACTACCTGCGTGACAATGGTATGGCCGGTACCCGCAGCGCCCAGGTGCAGCGCGGGCACTACTTCGCCATTATTGACGAGGTGGACTCCATCCTGATTGACGAAGCCCGTACCCCGCTTATCATTTCCGGCCCCGCTGTCATTGAGCGCGAGCAGCAGTACGATGTGCTCAAACCTCTCATCGAAAAAGTTGTCAAAGCCCAGATTGAGCTCTGCAATGGCCTGATGACCAAGGCTAAGAAGTACGCCGCAGAGGGCGATGCCTCGGCAGCAGGTCGCTGCCTGTACAAAGTGAAGCTCGGTATGCCGCGCAACCGCGCCTTCATGCGTTCGCAGGAGGACGTGGAGATGCGCCGCATGGTGGAGAAGTACGAGCTCTTCCTGTTGCAGGATCCGCGTAAGCTGGAGCTCTTTAAACTGAAGGAGGAACTGTACTTCTGCCTGGATGAGAAGCTGCACGATGCCGACCTCATGGAGATGGGGCGCGAGCTGATTAGCCCCGGCAAGCCCGAGGATTTCGTGCTGCCTGACCTTGGCACCGAGTTTGTGAATATCGATGAGGACGAAACTCTCTCCGAGCGTGAGCGAGAGGCTCGCAAGACCGCTCTTATCAAACGTCTGGATGAAAACGCTGCGCGTCTGCACACCATCAGCCAGCTGTTGAAGGCCTACACCATCTACGAAAAGGACAAGGAGTATGTGGTGAAGGAGGGCAAGGTAGTGATTATTGACCAGAACACCGGCCGTGAGATGCCGGGCCGCCGCTGGAGCGAAGGCTTGCACCAGGCCGTGGAAGCTAAGGAAGGCGTGGAAGTGGAGGCCGAGAACATGACCTACGCGACCATTACCATTCAGAACTACTTCCGACTTTACACCCGCTTGGCCGGTATGACCGGTACAGCTGAGACGGAGGCTGCCGAGTTCCATGATATTTACAAACTCGATGTGTTGCCCATTCCGACGAACCGTCCCTGCATTCGTCATGATCTTAACGACCTGATTTTCAAGACGCGTCGCGAGAAATTCAACGCTGTGGTGGCTAAGATTAAGGAGCTGCACACCAAGGGGCAGCCGGTGCTGGTGGGTACTGCCAGCGTGGTGGCCTCGGAGACGCTTTCTCGCATGCTTTCCGGCGCCCGAATTCCCCACGAGGTGCTCAATGCCAAAAACCACCAGCGCGAAGCTGAGATTGTGGCTCGCGCCGGGCAGCGCGGAGCTGTAACCGTGTCGACCAACATGGCTGGTCGTGGTACTGACATTAAGCTGGGTGAGGGCGTGGCAGACCTGGGCGGTCTGTTCGTGCTGGGCACTGAGCGCTATGAGTCCCGCCGTATCGACCGCCAGCTGCGTGGCCGCTGTTCCCGCCAGGGCGACCCCGGTGCCTCTCAGTTCTTCCTGTCCTTCGAGGACGACCTGATGCGCAATTTCGGTGGCAGTGAGCGCATGACCCGCGTGATGGATCGCTTCGGCATGGAAGAGGGCGAGGCTGTGGAAAGCGGCCTGATGAACAAAATCATCGAAGGCGCTCAGAAGCGCGTGGAGCAGCGTAACTACATGTGGCGTAAGCATGTGCTGGATTATGATGACGTTATGAACCAGCAGCGTACCATCGTGTACGGCATGCGTAACGAGGCCTTGCTGTGCGAGGAACCCCGCGAAATGATTTATGAGCAGCTTGCCGAAGGTGTCAACACCAAGTGCGAGCTCTATCTCAACGAGGACAACACCGGTACGGTACGCCGCGCCGACCTGCTGCAGTGGGTCAACGCTACCTTCCCTCTGGGGTGGGGCGAGGCCGATTCCGACTTCCTGAAGAAGACTCCTACCGACGCTGCCCGGATTATCATCGACAAGGTGCGCGAGATGTATGAGAAGAAGGTGGCCGGCGAGCGTCCTGACCGCGTCGACCAGATGGAGCGCTCCATCATGCTGCAATCCATTGATAAGCTCTGGCAACAGCATATCACGGATATGGATGCCCTGCGCGAAGGCGTGCGCTTGCGTGCCCAGGGGCAGCGCGACCCGCTCGTGGAGTACAAGCGCGAGGCTTATGAGATTTTCGAGACTCTCATGAACAACATCCAGTTCGAGATTCTGGCGAACCTCTTCCGCAGCACAACTAACCTCAACGCTTTCGAGGATTTCCTTGCATCCCTGCCGAGCAGCAATGCCGATGAGGAGGATGCCGATGTGACGGATATTCTCGGCAATGGCGACCTGCTGTCTCTGCTGCGCGAGCAGATGAGCCAGATTGCTGCCCGCACACGCGGCAATGCTCCCGCCGAGGATATGCAGGCCTACGACGACATGCCCGAGGATATGTCTGAGGATATGCCCGCTGTGACCGAACCCATCGATGCCTTTGGCCCCATGGAGCTGCCGGAGGGCGAGACGATGAGCGGCGCGCCCATGCCCGGCGTGCGCATGAAAGCTGAGAAAAAGATTAAGCTGCCCCGCAAAAAGGTGATGGGCAAGGTAAAGCGTGAGACTAACCCCGGCGTGCTCGCCATGAGCGAGGAGGACGTTGAGGCCGGTCTGGTACCCGATGACCTCATGAACGAGGAGAGGTAATTCTCTCCTCGCGGCTCTCTCCATCCACAGCCTGCACGGTATGAACGTTCGTTCGGTTCTGGAATACGTGCCATACTTCCGTGGTCGTCTCTTCGTGGTACATATCTGCGAGGAGCTGTTGGCGGCGGATGAGCTGGTGGATGCCCTGTTGGATGCGGATGCTCTGCATGAAATCGGGGTGCGCCTGGTGCTGGTGGCAGAGGGCGCAGATACTGCGCCGTTGGTGCGCAGAGCAGGGTTGTGTGAGATACATGCCGCCGAGGCGGAGCTGCCCCTTACCGAGGGCTGTGCTGCCGTGGCGCGAGTGAACGAGATTGTGGAGCGCCGCCAGGTGGCCATTGTGGCATCCGGCCAGCGCGGCCGCTTTGATGCCGGCAGCGTAGCCATGGCGGCAGCACTGGGGGCGGCCAAATACATCAGCCTACAGGTGGATGGGGTGCCGTGTCGCAGTGGGCAGCCTATCTTTGCCATTCGCGAGAGCGACGTGTTGGCCGGCGCCTGTGCTGATTGCCTGCATGCCGATGTGTTGCAGCAGGCAGCGGAAGTTTGTCGGCGCGGGATACCTCGTGTGCACATGCTCAACGGGCTGCACCGCGGTGTGATGCTGGATGAGATTTTCTCCGAAGAGGGCGTGGGCACTATGGTGCACACCGACTCTTACCGCGAGGTACGCCCTTTGCAGGAAGATGATATCCCCGAGCTGCTTTCCATGATAGCCCGCAGCATGGCGGACTCCAAGCTTGTGGGGCGCACATACGAGAGTATCCGTGACAACATCCGCAGCTATTACGTTTATACGCTCGATGATACCATCGTGGGCTGTGTGGCTCTTTATCCCTATGCCGAGGATAATTGCGCCGAGCTTGGTTGCCTGTTTATCAAGAAGAATTACGAAGGGCATGGCTATGGCCGTGCCATGTGTCGTTTTGTGGAGGATAAGGCGCGAGCTCTCGGCTTTGAATGGATTTTTGCCATATCGCAGAGTGCCGTGGCGTATTTTCGCGACCGCTTGGGCTATGCGGAGTTGTCTCGCGACGTGCTGCCGGCCTCGCGACGCGCTGCGCTCGAAGCCAGCGGGCGCAGTTCGGCTGTATTCGGCCACCGCTTGAGCTGAATAAGCGCCTATTTGAGCCCAGAAAGCGCTCTTTTTGTTGGGTTTGGCTGTTTTGTCGTTGACAAGCCGCGCGATATCCGCCTATAATATGCGCTGATGATGGAGCGCATTGTCACATTTCTGCGCCAACCGTGGCTTATCACCTTGCGTCGACTGGTGTTGATGCAACTGGTGTTTGTTGCGCTGTGGTACCTGGCTGCCTATGCTCGCAGCTGGGAGGGGGATTTCTATGGCTGCACCCGGCTGCATGTGCCGATAGCTGTCGTGGCCATTGCCGGGTGCATTGTCGTGCCGTTGGTGGGCTGTGTGCTCTACGCGCTCTACTGGTGGCGTAAGCGGCGAGTGTCGCCGTTGCCAGCGGAAGCTGCTGAGCCTGCCGCCGATGAAAAGCCGGCACCGCCTGCGCCCGGCGTGTTGCGCCGGTGGTGGGATGCCTGGGTGTTGTTGGTGGTGTTGGCTGTGAGTGTGCCGCTGTGTTACTGGTATCACTACAAAGCAGAGAACAGAAGCCACCTGACGATAAGCTGCCAGGGCGGGCATGGCGAGGGGGCATCGGCCTATGCTGATTGGGTGAGCCCGGAGGCTACGGCTCAGGGGGTGTGTGAACGGCTGCCTGCCGAACGCCCCTACCTGCACAGCTTCCTGCTGCCCGATGGAGATTTCTGCGTGGGCTGCAAGAACTCCTCTACCAGTTTTGCCCTCAGTCACATCCGCAGTACGCGCCGCTTTACGCTGAAGCCTCATTTCGACATAAAGGGCGCAATAGACCTCTACATCTGTCAGATTAAGACGGACGAGGATCGCCGCCGCACGCATACCCTGCTGAATTACTACATGGAGAATCCGAACGCCCGCCGCCCGCGCATACGCCGCATGCCGTTTACCCTCTGTGAGAATGCAGCGGTGCTCTATCTGGACTACGGCGAGTATGTCCTGCTGCCTGTGCACAAAGGCGGCGACCCTACTGAAGCCCCGGCTCTTATTTACATATCCCTCCAACCATGAAGTATCTCACCTCCATCCTCATGTGTTTGTTCCTGTTGACGGCCTGCTCGACTATGGCCGCCGGTAAGAAACGCACTACTGCTCCCACCGCCAATCTCTCAGGCCCGGTCGTGCTCGATATCGGCCATCAATCCACCTCTCGCGGAGCCGGGTCTCCGGACGGACGGGTGAACGAGTACGAATTCTGGTGCATGTATGCGGGTGAGGTGAAAGCCGCCATTGAGGAGGCGGGCTACCGCTGTGTTGTGCTTAATCGCGGTGTGGCGCCCACCAAAAAGCCAGTGCTCGATGCCTGCCGTGCCGCCGGTGTGCAACAGCTCAATAAGCCGGATAAAGGCGCTGTGCGTTACCCCTCCACGCATTATCCTGAGTATATTGGCTGCGGTATGATTTGTGCAGACCACGCCATTGACCTGAAAGCCCGCTGTATGGTGTTCCTGCACCTCAACAGCGTGGGCAGCAAGTGGAGCACCACGCCTCCCTCCGGCCTTATCATCTGCAACCGCAAGAACGGCCAGGTCTTGGCCGAAAGCGTGTGTGCCGCCATGCGCAGCGATATTCTGGACCGCCCGGGCGGTATGCCCAACGCCGGCAAGGGGATTAAGGTGCTGCCTCGCTATATCGGCTCTCAGCCGTCTGCCGGGTGGATGAATGCTCTCGATGCCAGCGGTATTCCGGCTATCGTTTTTGAAGCTGTTTACGTCAATAACCGTGCGCATGTGGACTACATCTGCAACGATGCCAATGCCCGCAAACTCGCCCGCACCATCGGTAAAGGTGTGGTGAATTGGCTCAAATCCTCTCGCTAACCTCTCCTCCTCGTATCCTGCCATGAAGAAAACGCCTTTTCTGCTTGCCTTGGCCGCGCTGTCTACAGCATCGGCTGCCGACCTGCCCGCTTCCGCCACCGCCGCTGCGCCTGATGTCGCTGCCGCTCTTGTTCAGATTCGTGCCGGTGAGGCATCCTGCGCCCTGGTGAAAGATGGCGCACTTGTGGCCGAAGGGCTTGGCGCCGGAATACTGCCTCTGCTGGCACTGCTGGATGAACGTGGGGCGGATATGGAAGGCGCCGACCTGGTGGATAAAATAGTGGGGCGAGCTGCTGCCATGATTGCTATAGAGGGTGGCGTGCGCTCCGTGACGGCTCTTGTTATGTCCGAAGATGCTCGCGATATGTTGCAAGCACACGGTATTGTTGTGCATGCGCGCACTATCGTGCCGCAGATTCTCAACCGCCATTTTTCCGGGCGTTGTCCTATGGAGCAGGCTGTATATGAAATTGACGACTGCTCCGCGGGTATCGAGGCTTTGCGTGCCAAACTCGCCAGCATGAACGGGCTTTGATTTGTTGTTGCCCGGATAGTACGCCGATGCTATTTTCCCCCGCAAAAACTTTTCTGTTTTGCGGGGGAAATGGTATTGAAATCGGAGGGTTGCGGAAAAGTGCACTTATTCCTGGGAATCCTCTTCCTTGTCGAGGGTGTGCTTTTTCCAATCCGGCAGCACGGCAGAGAGATGGCCTTCTGCTATGCGTTTGCCCTCGGCTGTGACAATGAACATGCCCGGCGGCAGAGCCAGGTACTTATGAAGCGCTCCGGGCATTTTTTGCATGGCGGGGTTATGCACGGCCGGGAAGGGAATTTTGTTTTTCTGCAAATAGGCGGTGGTAGCGGAGAGTTCTCCATCGTAGCTGTCGAAGATAAGCTCCACCTTACCGCTTTGCTGCATTTCAGCATAGGCTGCGAGTACCTGGGGTAGTGTCTTGTGGCAGTGAACGCAAGTGGAGGAAGAGCGGTAGATGACGTAGTATTTTGCCTCCAAGTTGGGGCGAGCATCCGTGGCATAGGTCTGTTCTTTCAGGAATTTACCCACAGGGCTGGTAGGCTCGGCTGTCTCAAAGGCGCGTTTGGCGGCGGCTGCTTTCTTGGCGATGAGCTTTTGGGCTTTAGCTGCTTCTTTTTCTGCTTTGGCAGCGGCTTGCTGAGCTTTTTTCGCTTCTCTTTTCTCCTTGGCGCTTTGTTTTTTCTTTTTGTTTTTTTTCTTAACGCTTCGGGAGTTTGTGGCGGGGCTTTGAGCCTCTGCTACCGGCAGTGCCTAGGAGCTGAGCCCGAGCATTAGGATGATGGGGAGTATGATGTGTTTCATGATGTTTAGATGAGTTCTGTGAGTTCTTTGATACTGAGGGGGGTGGATTTTTTCTCGCCGCTGAGCACATCGTCTACCAATTGGCGCTTGTCCTTATGGAGTTTCAGCACGCGTTCTTCGATGGTATCGGAGCAAACTAAGCGGCAGATGGTGACGGGGTTGCGCTGGCCGATGCGGTGGGTACGGTCGGCGGCTTGGTCTTCTACGGCGGGGTTCCACCAAGGGTCTAGCAGGATGACGTAATCCGCCGTGGTGAGATTCAGGCCGGTGCCACCGGCTTTGAGGGAGATAAGGAAGAAATCCGTCTCTCCGGCGTTGAACTGCTCTACGGCTTTGGCTCTGTTTTTCTGTGGGGTGCTGCCGTCCAGATAGCTGTAGCTGAGCTCATGCCGGTTAAACAGAGCGCGAACATGAGCCAACATGTCTGTGAATTGGCTGAAAATGAGAGCACGGTGGCCGGATTCTCGCAGCTCCTGAACCAGCTCCAGCAGTGCCGTTAGCTTGGCAGATGGCAGCCCGCTCTCGGGTAGCGCAAGCTGCGGGTGGCAACAGAGACGCCGCAATTTCATGAGTTGAGCAAGTATGGAAAAGCGGTTTTCGCTTTCCTGTGCCGTAACCAGAGCTTCGCGACGCGTCGCTTCGTACAGGGCGCGTTCTTTGTCGCTGAGCGTGATGTAATGGGTTGTTTCTGTTTTGGGGGGCAGTTCGTCAAGCACGTCTCCCTTGAGACGTCGCAAGATGAACGGTGAGACGATACGTCTGAGCAGTTTTCGTTGCTCCGTCGTGGCCGTAAATTTGGTGTTAAACTCATCTCGGGTGCCCAGAAAGCCCGGATTGAGGAAATCGAAGATGCTACGGAGTTCGGCGAGGTTATTTTCGATGGGGGTGCCGGTAGCGGCAATGCGGCACTTCGCGCTCAACTCACCGGCTGCCTGGGCTCGCTGTGAGGTGTCATTCTTGATATACTGAGCTTCATCCAGGACGATGATATTCCAGTTGACTTCGGCCAGTAATTCCCGCTCGGTGACAAGCAGGCCGTAGCTGCACACCAACACGTCTCGTTTGCCTAACTTCTCTACCGTCTCCTTTCGGTTCTCTGCTCCCAGCATGTGTGTAGTGAGGGTGGGCGTGAAACGGCTCGCCTCATGCATCCAGTTAGAGCAAACACTTACCGGGGCAATGACCAGGGAGGGGCCATCTGTTGCGCGTGCCAGCAGGACACTGAGCACTTGCAGGGTTTTGCCAAGTCCCATGTCATCGGCCAGGCAGGCACCGAGTCCGCAATTCATGAGACTTTGCAACCAGCGGTATCCTTCTTTCTGGTAATCTCGCAGGTCGGCTCGCAGTTGCCGCGGAAGGCGCGCAACCGTGTTATAGCGCTGTGTAATCTCCTGAACTTTATCCTGCAGTATCGCGGGCAGGGGGGCGTCTCCCTCGGCTTGTCCGAGCAGCAGTAAGGCTGCCGTGGAAATCTGTGCGTCTTTCTTTTTAGCGGATCCTTTACCCATGGGGCGTGCTACGGCGCTCAGGGTGCGCAGTTGGCGCTCCAGATTACGCGAGAGTCGCAGGAAGTGGCTTGCGTCGAGCCGCACGTATTGGCCAGGCTCGGTCTGTATGCAGCGCAGCAATTCGGTGAGCTTCATCACCAGATTTTCATCAACGCGCACATCACCCCCGATTTGCAGCCATTCCGATGAGGATTTGCTGACATTGATGTCGAATGCGGTGAAGTCCTGCATGGTTTTGATGCTTAACGCGTCGCCATCTGGCCAACGTACTTCCAGCATCTGCGGCGGGCAGTTTTGCAATTCTTCAAGGATGCGCAGGGCTTCATCCGTAACCGGGGTGTGCCAGCAGCCAACCGAGTCCACCGCGGCTTCCAGGGTGGGACAGAGAGCCATAAGCTTTGCCAGAAGATTGCGTTCCTCTTTCAAATCGCGGTGTATCACCTGCGCAGTTTCTTCATCTCTCAGGAAAAAGTTTTTCTCCCCCTGACCGAAGACAACCAGAGGCCCCCCGGGGATGAGTTCCAGACGCAGGCTGCCCTGTAACATCCCATTCTCTCCCCGCATTTGTACGACGCCTTTGTACTCAGCGTCTCTTTCTTTAATGGAGTCGCCGCCTATATTTCCCGTCAGGCGGAAAATATCGCTGAATCCGGTGATTTTTTCTACCAACTTATCGTGGTAGGAAAGCGGGAAGTTCATGCTGAGCTTACCGCTGTAAGTTTCCAGAATTCGGCATACTTGTTCGTGCTCAGGTAGTTGCTGGTATACCCCGTATTTGTTGCCTCCGAGGTGGATGAGTTTGACATCTTTTTGTCGCAGGCCATCAATTTGGAGTTTGATTTCTTTCTTGCCTTTGGAAATGTTGAGCGTCGGCAGCATGGCCTCGAGCTCGATGGGATATTCTTTTTCCCGGAGAGAGAGGACTATATTGGGACTACCGCAGAGTGCGGTGATGCGTTCCTGCGAGATTTCTTCTTCAAAACTGCTTCGCCAAAAGGAGAAAGCAGGAGCCTCTCGGAGGACGTTGACGAACTGTTTGTCTTTTTCCGAAAGATACTCGTTGTGTTTTCCCTCGATCAGGTGGGGAATGAAGACGCGTTGCCCCGGGCTGAACTTGCCGTTTGCTTTTCTTTTCTGTATACGTGCTGTGAAATGAGTGAGCGTTTGAGCCTTTTCATCGCCTTGCAGTACCCAGAGAATACGCTTTTCCTGCTCGGGGGTATTAGCGGTGGTTTGTTTACGAATGGCTCCCAGTTCGGCAAGCACCCGGTCATGGGTAGACCCCATTGTAACATTTTTGCAGAAGAGCGGTAAATCCGGTCGACTCTGAAGGATTGCCTCCAGCTCAGCATGCTGAGCATCAGTGTAGCAAGGGAAGCAATGCAGCGCATTGGCCATGTAAAAAGCATAGAGCCCCAATCCTTTGTCGCGCAGTGTGAGGCAGGCCCGGTACAAGGCTTCCGTTTCTGCTTCGCTGATAGCCGGGAATGCGGTTCGATTACTGATGCCCAATGCTTTAGGTAGTAAATCGAGGGGGCGCTTGTTCAGCCACGTTATCTTTTCTGTGTGGAAGTTCACTTCGCGTACTGCTATGGTGTTGTCTGCGAACAGCACGTTGGAAGCAGTATACACATTGAGTAGGCAATATCGAGCGTGGTAGGCAATGTTTTCCGAACACCTCTTTAACCTAAGGTAACAAATCAGAGTGAGTGGTGATAACAGTGCCTTTAATGGAGCAAAATCGGTGTTGAAATTTTTCTTGCAAACTTCCAGTACATCGAAAATATGGGTAAGTGAACTCCATTTGCCGTTTCGCCAGTCGTTCAGCAGCTCCAGAATCCCCGACAAGGGAGCATTCTTTGGGGCTCCGACTGAAAGTTGATGCAGAATGTCCCAATTTCCGCTTTGCGCCGCCATAAAAATGAACATGCCGGCTCTGTCCAGCCAGTCGTACTTATCTGCCGGAGGATGCTGTGCCCACCACTCGATGGGGTGGAAAGAAGGGAGTTCATCCTGTGCGCGGTGGCAATAATATGATGGCAGCAAAACAGGTAACAAGTCTTCCTGCTCGTTGGGGATGTCATCCAACGTGCGGTCGACCGAACACATGAAAAAGTATGCTAATTCATAGGTTGCCGGTATCTGTGCCCACTTGGAAGTCTGCCGTTGTGTTTGCTTCAGCAGTTGCCATGCCAGGGAGTGCTCCCCCATGAGCCGCAAGCCTCGGCACACCGGAAACAGCACTGAGAGTGTGTAATTGTCGCCAACTGATTCAATAGCTTTTTGGGCATTTGCTAAAATCAGTTTGCGCACATTTTTCAGCAGGGGAAGGTGCATCCACTCCGTCGCTTCCTCTATACTGATGTCCCCGGTCGGATAACAGGCCGATTGCTGGATTCTCAGCGCTTTGTTTATGGCGAGATTGGTGCCCCAGGTCTTAAAATCTTTTTTCAGGTGATTAAAGCCCATCGCCGTCACCAGATTGCTGATGCCGGTGAGTTTTAATCCCGGTAAAAGATGGGCAAACAAAAGTATCAAAATGTCAGCGTATTCCAAATGGCACTGCGAGTAAATCTCAGAAATACGTCGCTGCACATTTTCCGGTAAACGATCTGTTTTAAAACCGGGAAGTTCGGGGGCTGACATGGTGAAAATAGATGCGTTTTATTCCGGGGTCGCCGCCAGTGCTACCCATTCGGCAGGCATGCGGCAGGGACGCCCCTGCGGCATCTGGACAAGAGCCAGGCGCTGCAGCACGGACACACACAGCTTGTCATTCTCTGCGCGGCGGATTTCTGTGCGTACAAACATGGAGGACTTCTCGACCTTTTCCAGGCAGGTGTTCACATGAATCTCATCGGCCAGGAATGCGGGGGAGTGGTAGTGTACCTCATGGCTTACCAGCACGAGGTGGCGTCCTTCCTTTGCCATGGCGCCGTAGTCCATGCCGAGGGTGATAGCCATCTTGGTACGGGCTTCTTCGACCCAGCGCAGGTAGGCCAGGTTGTGCACCACGCCGCCTGCATCGGTGTCGTAGTACATCACTCTGTAATTGAGGGTGTATTGTGTGTTCATGTTGACTTTTGTTGAGGGGGTGGTGAAAATTACAGGCCGTCATCGAGCATGGCAAACATATCCAGCTGGGTGATGTCGGCCGTGGGTTCGGCGGCAGGCAGGCCGTGTTCGCGAGCTTTGCGGCGGCGTACATTTTTGGGCTCACGGGTGCCGGCACTCATTTCCAGGTGGGTGAGTATCTGTTTTGCGCGGTCGATGATGGGCGTGGGGAGCCCGGCCAGGCGTGCTACCTGAATGCCGTACGATTTATCGGCCGGGCCGGGCAGCACTTTGCGCAGGAAGACAATTTCATCCTTCCACTCGCGTACTTCGACATGGCGGTTGCTGACTCCGGGGTGCGTGTGTTCCAAATCCACCATTTCGTGGTAGTGGGTGGCAAACATTGTGCGGCAGCCGATGGCGTCGTGCAGGTGTTCTGCTACAGCCCAAGCGATGGAAAGACCATCGAAGGTCGCTGTGCCTCGGCCGATTTCGTCCAGAATAACCAGCGAGCGCCGGGTGGCGTTGTTGAGAATGAGCGCAGTTTCGCTCATTTCCACCATGAAGGTGGACTGCCCGCGTGCAATGTCATCGCTGGCTCCTACGCGGCAGAAGATGCGATCCACCAGTCCTATATGGGCGGCTTCGGCAGGCACATAGGAGCCCATCTGTGCCATGAGGGTGATAAGTGCCACCTGGCGTATGTAGGTGGATTTACCGGCCATGTTGGGGCCGGTGAGGATGAGGACTCGGTCGTGCTCCTCGTCCATTTCCGTATCGTTGGGCACGAATGCGGTATCCGTCTGCACCTGTTCAATGACGGGGTGTCGGCCGTTGCGGATGTGCAGGACGCGGCTTTCATCCAGCACCGGGCGGCAGTAGTTGTGCCGGCGTGCCGTCTCTGCAAGACTCAGCAGCACATCCACTTCCGCCAGTGCCTCGGCACTTATCTGAATGCGGTCAATGTATTGCCCGACTTCGTCGCGCAGGCTGCAGAAGAGTTCGTATTCCAGCTGGCGGGAGCGCTCATCTGCGCCCAGAATGGTGCCTTCCATGCGCTTGAGCTCCTCGGTGACGTAGCGCTCGGCGTTCGCGAGAGTCTGTTTGCGCATGTAGTGAGCAGGCACTTTGGCGTAGTTAGCCTTGGTGACTTCGATGTAGTAGCCGAAGACGTTGTTGTAGCGAATTTTAAGCGAATCGATACCGGTTGCTTCGCGCTCGCGTGCTTCCAGCTCGGTCAGCCATCCCTTGCCTTCGCGGGATGCAGTACGGAGTTCATCGAGTCGGGCGTCGTAGCCGTCGCGTATCATGCCGCCTTCTTTGATGGTGACGGGCGGTTCATCGCTGATGGCGCGCTCCAGCAGGTCTGTCAGTTCGGTGAAATCGCCCAGATCCCGCAGCAGGGGGGTGAAAAAGGGCTGCTTTTCGGCCAGTATCGCCAAATCCTGCCCAATGTCGGGCAGTAGCGCCAGCGATGTGCCCAGAGCCAGCAGGTCGCGGGCATTGCCCGCATTTTGCGCCAGACGCGATGTGAGGCGCTCGGTATCGCGCACACCTTTGAAGGTATCGCGCAGTTTGCTCATCAGGAAGGACTCTTCCAGAAAGGTGGCAATGAGCTCCTGGCGGCGTTGCAGCTCTGCCAGGTCGCACACCGGGTGCAGTACCCAGTCGCGCATTTTTCGGGCTCCCATGGGTGAGGACGTGCCATCCAGCGCGCCCAGCAGGGTGTTGCGGAGCCCACCGCGGGCTTCCACCAAATCCAGGTTGGCACGGCTGGCGGTGTCGATGAGCACCGCATTGTCGGTGGGGCGCAGGGAGATGCGGCGGAGGTGGTCGGTGCTGCGGCGCATCTGGTGCTTGAGGTAGTGCAGAATCGCTGCTGCGGCACCCAGCGCCGCTACCAGATGGGCACAGCCGTAGCCTTGTAGGGAGTGCACCCTGAAATGGCTTTCGAGAAAAGGCTTGGCTACGCCGGGCAGGAAGGTGTAGCCATCGTAATATTGTGTGACCGGCAACCCGGTGAAGAGCTCTTTCTGCTCATCGCTCACCAGCATTTCGCGCGGGTGGATGCGGGCTATTTCCTCGGCAAGCGCCTCGCGGTTATCGTAGTCCACCACCGTGAACTCGCCGGTACTGTGGTCGGCGCAGGCTAATCCCCAGGTCTTTTTATCCTTGTAGCAAGCCACGATGTAGTTGTGCTCGCTCTCATTGAGCAGAGAGAGGTCGGAGAGGGTGCCGGCGGAGATGATGCGTGTAATCTGGCGCTCTACCAGCTTACCGGGCACCGGGTCTGTCATCTGGTCGGCTATGGCCACGCGCCGCCCCATTTTCACGACCTGGCCTATGTAGCCTTCGGCAGCATGGTGCGGCACGCCGCACATGGGGATGCTCTGGCGTTTGGTGAGGGTGAGCCCCAGCGCGGCGGAGCAGTCCACTGCGTCCTCAAAGAACATTTCGTAGAAGTCTCCCACGCGGAAGAAAAGCCACACATCATCCGGCAATCCCTGCTTCATGCGCAGGTACTGTTCCATCATCGGGCTTATCTTGCAATCATCCGCCATAACTTGTGAGCAGAGTCTAGCAGATTGGGGCGCACAAATCAAGTATTTTTCCCGCTTACAGCAAGAGGAAAGCGCTTGCCCTCAGGGGCTGCATGTGTTATGTCGGGCGCATCGTATGTGTGCACGTGCTTTCGGTGTCGCGCTGGTGGTACTGCCCATTTTTGTGGGGAACTTTCTTTTTTTTCAGTTTGCGGAGCATCGGGGGCGGGCAGCCGTCAACAAACGCAAGCTTTGCGGCAGCTAATCCCGGTGGTAGGGGCTGCCGGCCAGCATGGTATGCAGGCGGTAAATCTGCTCCAGCAGCACCACCAGGGCAAGTTCGTGTTGCATGGTGTGGCGACCGAGGGAGAGGACGTGGTCGCAGGCATCCCTCAGTTCCTGTGTGTGGCCGTCTGCTGCGCCAATGAGGAAGGCGACGTGTTTCACCGCCTGCATCTGCCATTTTTTGGCATGTTTTTCCAGCTCGCGGGAGCTCCAGTTTTCTCCTCGTTCATCCATGGCGATACGCAGGCAGCCTTTGCTGGCTTCCAGCAGGCGGGCTGAGACCTCTGCTGAGCTGCCGGCTTTCACATAGCGAATCTCCACCTTGCCCAGGGGGCGCAGGCGTTCCTCGAAAAACTGCACGCCTTGCCGAGCGTAGGCAATGGAGGGTCGCGCTGCTGCGAATATGATGAAATCCATGGCTCCGAAATCAGCTGTTGAGCAAGTAGTGCCGCAGTTCATCCACCGAGCCGAATACCGGAGCCGGCCAGGCTACCAGGTCGCTCACGCTGGCGTAGCCCCAGGCGACAAGAGCTAAATCGCAGCCGGCATTCTGTGCGGTGCGGGCGTCGTACAGGCTATCGCCCACCAGAGTGATGTCGGCCGTGGGGATTCCCCAGCGCTCTGCGATGTATTGCAGGGAGTCCGGGGCGGGCTTGCGGGGGAATTTCCCCGTATAGCCCAGGATGGTGGTGAAGGGGATGTGGGGGAAAATTGCACGCACCATCGGCTCTGTCACATCGTGCGGCTTGTTGGAAAGCACGGCCAGCTGTGCACCCTCGGCTGAGAGCAGGGTGAGCATGTTGGCAACCCACGGGTAGGCGCGGGTGAGGGGGTAGTGCCAGCACTGCGGGTATTGGCGGCGGAACTCCGCGTGCATGGCTTCCAGCTCCTCGGGGGGCGTGGCCGCAGCGTCTTTGTAGCCCAGCGCCATGCCGCACAGATTCGCGGCTCCGCTGCCTATCATGCGGCTTACTGCTGCCGTGCTGTGTTCTGCACGCCCCAACGCTCGCAGGGAGCGGTTGACGCCCTCCGCAATCCCCGGCAGAGAATCCACCAGGGTACCGTCCAGGTCAAAGACAATATGGCGCTTCATCAGTGCATGAAACCGCGTTCGGATTCGCGGAGGAACTGGAGAATGCGCTGTACGCGGGGGTTGTTCACATACTTCTCATCACCCTCCTTGAGAAGAGTTTCGATGTTGAGCTGCATGTTGGATTTTTTGTCGAGGAAGAGTTTACGGTAGGCGTACTTGATGGCGCGGATGTCGCCCTCCTCAAAGCCGCGGCGCTGCAGGCCGACGATGTTGACGGAGCGCAGGGAGGAGCCTTCGGCTATCATGTAGGGAGCTACGTCTTGCACGATACGCGCGCGGCCGCCCACCATGGCATGCTCGCCGATGCGCACGAACTGATGCACGGCAGCGCACCCGGCAATGATGGCCCAGTCATTAATGACGCAGTGGCCTGCCACAGCGGCAAAGCCGGAGAGAATGACGTTGTTGCCCACCTGGCACTCGTGGCCACAATGGCTGTTGATGAGGAAGAGGTTATTGTTGCCGATAACCGTCTTGGTCTCGGGGGTGGTGGAGCGGTTAATGTTACAGTTTTCGCGGAATACGTTGTTGTCGCCGACTTCCAAGTAGGTGGGTTCGCCCTTGTACTTGAGATCCTGGGTCTTGAGGCCGATCGCCGCAAACGGGAAGAACTCGTTGTTCTTGCCGAAAGTGGAGGGGCCACCCAGCACCACATGGCTGTGCAGCACGCAGCCGGAGCCCAGTTTCACATGTGCCCCAACCACGCAATAGGGCCCAATCTTCACATCATCTGCAATTTCAGCAGTCGAATCAACAATAGCTGTAGGATGTATTTCCGCCATGGGTTCATTCTAACCCCATCTCCCTGCGCCCGCAAGAAAAAAATGCCCCGATACCCCAAAAAACGCCGTATTTTCCCTTGTGGCGGCTCGCGACCCTGTCGGCAAGCTTGACAATTCCGGCGATTGGTGTATATTTTTCTCGTGAGCCACAAAAAAGTACCGACACTGGAGCTGCCTACTCCTGATTATGAGCAGATGCTGACCATGAGCAATCATCGGTTGGTGTGTCTGTTGCGCACGGCTGTGTTGTCGCCCGAGCGGGTTGGGCGTTTTTCACCCCGTCCCCCGGCAGAGCATGATGCGTATCGCGTCTACCACGAGTGCGGGCGTATTGCCGTGCGTCTGTATAACGATGGGGCAGAGGTGTTCTGCTGTCGTTTTGTGCCTGCTGAGTAAATAAGTGAATACCCTGCCATGAAACTGTCTCTGCTGTTTGTGTGCGCGTTGCTGGTGGTGGCCTGCACCACGGTGCCGGGACTGGATAAGTGGCAGCCTCAGCCTGTTGCCACGGCAGGTGAGCGTAAGGCGGTGCCGGCGTATGAGGTAGAGGTGTTGCCCATGATGCCGACGGTACCCGGCACGGTCATCGTCGGCAAGTTTCTTATTCTCGACAAGGCTACCCTCGATATGGGGAACGAGGAGTTCATGAATGCCATCAAGAAGCGAGCTGCTGCCATGGGCGGTAACACGATTATTTACGCCGGCGAGGGCGAAACGGAGGCGCCGGTGGCTTATGTGCCGTTGGAGACGGTCAACTACCACGGCGGAGATGAAGCACTCATCGAGGCCGGCATTCTTTCCGAGGAAAACTGACGCAGGGCGAGAGTTATTCCTCGTCACTGTCCGTCACGGTACGGGGGACGAAGCGCATGATTTCAGCATGGAAGCTGAGCGGCACATCACCGGTGGGGCCGTTTCGGTTTTTTGCCAGTAGCAGGTTAGCCTCGTTGCCTACGTTCTCGCGTTCCTCGTCATCCTCGGCATAATAGCGAGAGCGCCACAGCAGGCCAATCATATCGGCATCCTGCTCGATAGCGCCGGATTCTCGCAGGTCGCTCATCTGGGGGGTGCCTTTGTTCTTGCCGGTTCTGTTTTCCGGGCCACGGTTCAGCTGAGCCAGCGCAATGATGGGAAGTTTCAGCTCTTTGGCCAGACTCTTCAGGCCGCCGGAGATTTCAGCGATTTCGCGTTCGCGGCTATTCTGCGCCTGTTTGGTGTGGGAGCGCATGAGCTGCAGGTAGTCAATGCCGATGGCTGCCAGGTCGGGGTATTTGCGCATTTGTCTGCGGGCTTTTGCTCTCAGCTCCGAGATGGAGATAGCCGCGGTATCGTCGATGATAAGTTTGCTGTTTTTCAGCTCGGTAATGGCGGAGCGGAAGCGTTTCATTTCCTCCTGCGTGAGCTTGCCCATGCGAGCCTTCAAATCCTGTTTATTGATGCCGCTGCGAGCGTAGAGCAAGCGTTCCACCAGCTGTTCGCTGGGCATTTCGCAGGAGAAGGCCATCATCGGTTTTTTGAGGTCGAGCACCACATGCTCCATGATGTTGAGCATGAAAGAAGTTTTACCCATGGCAGGACGCGCGGCAATGATGAAAAGCTCGCCCGGTTTCATGCCGTTTATCATGGTGTCGAGCTTGGGGAAGCCCGAGGAAAGCCCCAGGATACCGCCGGAGGTGGACATCATACGCTCCAAGTTTGTCACGGCTTTGTCGATGTCTGCCTTCAGGCTCCACTCTTCGCCCTTGGCGGAGTTCATGCGGATTTTGAGCACATCCTGCTCCGTCTGGTCGAGCAATTCATCGATTTCGGCTTCGGAGGTATAGGCTGAATCGGAGGCCTTATTGGCGGTCAGGATGATGCTGCGGCGGATGTATTTTTCCTTGAGCGTTTCAAAATGCAGGCTATAGAGGGCGGTGGTGGTGGCGTAGGAAAAGATATCTGCCAGGCCGGCGTGGCCGCCCACGGCCTCCAGCTGTTTATTGTCGGTGAGCTCCTGCGCGACGGATACGGTATCGAGTGCGATGCCTTTTTCGTAGCGTTCGCGGAAGATTTCCCAGAGGATGCGGTGGGCGGGCACATAGAAGTAATCGCTGTTCATGCCATCCGCAATGCACTGTGAAATGATGTTGGTGGGGTCAATGGTCATCATGGAGAGCAAACTTTTCTCCACACCGGTAGCCTGGGGCATGATGGTGCGGTCTACCTCCTGCGGCGTGTGGCCTTTGAAATCGGGTTTTTCTTTCGTTTGCTCGCTCATGATTTTATCGTACGCGGCCCCCATGGTACCCTTTGGCTGCCGAAAAAGCAAGTTTTTTTCCTATCGTTTCTCAAAAACTACAGAATGAGCTTGACATATCATGTCGATGCCGTATACTGGGATTGTCTTAGATTTATGAAAACGCTTTCTTTCCTCTCTGTTTTTGCAGCTTTTGCCGTTGTGGCGCAGGCTGCCCCTGTTATCGAGCCCTCCGACATCTCTGAGGCTACCCTGAAGGGGGTGGCTACTCCGCGCCAGAAGGCCAGCCTTGAGCAGTATCACAAAGCCAAGGCCAAGGCTGAGAAGCAGCGCGAAAAAGATTCCAAGAAGGCTGCTGAGCTTACGGAGTTCAATAACGCCGGTCTGAAGAAGACGATTCAGCGCCGTGCTCTTAACTCCATGCTGCCTCCCTGCGATCGCGAGCCCGAGGCTCCGCGTGAACCCAGCGATTACACCATTCGCTACTAAGGCGTTTTTCTTTTAATCTTTTCAAAATAAGTGCGGTGGGTTGCCTGAGCAGCCTGCCGCACGTTTTTTTGTCAAAGTTCAGAGCCGATGGGAAGCTATCCGCCGCGGCATGCTGTGTTCAGTTCAGGCGAGTGAGGGTGGTGTGCGGTGCTTCGTCCGCTTGCAGGCTCCAGTAGATTTCGTGTACTCCGGCTTTGAGCCTGTAGAGCAGCAGTGCCTGCAATTCTTCACCTTTCTTGGCTTTGCTCTGTACCAGGCACATGCCCGCCGGGCCGTCTGTCACCAGGCGCGCGCCGGAGTAGTCGCTGATGCAGAGCAGGAAGGCATAGATGCCGTCGGTGTCAGCCGTTACGGTCGTGTCGGCGATGCGGATGGTGTTGCCGTGGCTCTTTTTGGGGCGCCACTTGAGCGTTGTCTGCACTGCCTCAGTGGGTTTTGCGGTGTGAGCCGAGGGCAGGGGGGCTCGTTCCATCATACGCTGGTCGCGCGTGCGGGCAGCGCGGCGCCATGTGTCGATGGTGATGAAGGTGGTAGGGATGAGCCCCAGCACCAGCCAGGAGAGGGTTGTCACCATGCCCCACTGTGTGTTATCGGTCAGCACCAGGGTGAGCAGTACCCCGCAGAAGGCCGCCGTGACAGCTAACCCGACGTAGAAGCCGAACACCATGCCCGGAAAAAGGATGAAGAGAATGGCGTAGCGCAGAAATGCCTTGATGTTGAGTGGTGTGCCCTTTAGAAACTCTCTCTTCACCACGGCGGTGTAGAGCTTCAGCAGGTCTGCCTGCGGGGTGTTTTGGTCGATTTTCATGGTGCTCAGATGCGGGTGGTGCGTTGGCGGAGGAGGTGGTCGGCTATCACCAGCCAGACCATGGATTCTACAACGGGTACGGCGCGGGGCAGTACGCAGGGGTCATGCCGCCCCTTGCCGCGCAGCTGTACTTCGGCGTGGGCATCGTTCACTGTCTGCTGCGGCAGCATGAGTGTAGCCGTAGGCTTGAAAGCCAGGCGCATGTTGATGTCTTCGCCGTTGGAGATGCCGCCTTGCACGCCGCCGGAGTTATTGGTGCGCGTGCGGACTCGCTCACCGTCCATGTAGTAGGGGTCGTTGTGCTCAGAGCCTCGCAGCGCCGGGGCGCCGAAGCCGCTGCCTATCTCGAACCCCTTGCAGGCCGGGATGCTCAGCATGGCATGCGCCAGCGTTGCCTCCAGCTTGTCGAACACCGGGTCGCCCAAGCCCACGGGGCAGTTGCGCACGGTGCAGGCTACTACACCGCCCACTGAGTCGCCTTTGGCGCGGGCTTCGCGTATGACGACGCTCATATCCTCAGCGCTTTCGGGGTCGGCCGCGCGTACGATGTTGCTTTCCACCACGGCGGGGTCGACATCTGCCGGCAGCACATGGCAGAACACGGTGTGCACCTGCTGTACCCATGCAATCACTTGCAGCTGCGGGTAAAGTGCCTGTACCATGGCTTTGGCAACGGCTCCCGCTGCCACGCGGCCTATCGTCTCGCGGGCGCTGGCTCTGCCGCCGCCTGCCCAGGCGCGTATGCCGTATTTCGCATCGTAGCAATAATCTGCGTGCGACGGCCGGTAGGTGTGCTGCATTTCATTGTAGGCGGATGACTGGTGGTCTTTGTTGCGCACCGACAAGGCGATGGGGGTGCCGAGGGTGACGCCGTCGAGCACGCCGCTGAGGATTTCTACCTTGTCTTCCTCGTTGCGCGGGGTGACAATGTCGCTTTGTCCCGGGCGGCGGCGGTCGAGCTCTGCCTGTATCTGCTCTGTCGTGATGGCTACCCCGGCAGGGCAGCCATCTATCACAACACCCACCCCGACACCGTGGGATTCGCCCCAGGTGCTTACCTTGAAAATGGAACCAAATGAACTCGACATAGCTGTATGTGCTTTATTTTAGCTGATGGTGCCGTGTAGTGCAAGCCGGGAGCGTGACAACAACACCCCAAGGCGGCAGAATCTTCCTGCATATAGGGGCTTATTCGTTTTCGTAGCGGAAAATCTGCCAGTTGATATAGGCAAAGTATCCCAGCAATACCATGGTGAACCACTGGTTAATCGCGATGCTCACGAGGGCGAGGACACCGGCGAGCAACATGCCGACCATGGCCGTGCGCTTGATGTTGTTGGTGATGGTGCCCAGCAGTTTGCCGCCGTCCAAGGGCAGAATGGGCAGCAGGTTGAAGAGCGCCCACCACACGCTGATGAGCACAAAGGTACCATATATCTGCAACATAGTGAACGAGAGGGTGCCGTTATGCAGCGCAGTCAGCAGGCTCATGAAGTGTGTTTGCGGCATGGCTTCCTCGGCTCCGAACGGGCTCAGCAGAAAGAAGGTTACTCCGGCTCCGATGTTGCCGAGCTGAAGCCCCAGCAGCAGGGCGGCTATCACCCCCGGCACCAGACCCGCCAGCGGCCCGGCTATGAAGTACAGGAACAATTGCGCGCGCGTGCGCGGCGCGATCGGTAGCTCGGTCAGGCCGCACATCATCATCAGCGTAATCGTGGGGGTGGTGCCGGTGAAGCTCCGCCCCGTCAGGGCGTGCCCTAATTCGTGCGCCAGTAGGCACAGCACACCGGCTACAACAAAAATGGCCACTTCTTTCAGGTCGCTGCCATCGTTGATGCGAAATGCACCACCCAGTAACGCCAGCACAATCCAGATGCTGGGTCGGATGGTGATGGGGATGCCCCAAAGGGTGAATTGCAGGGTGCCTCGGCTGACGGGTTGTGTGTTCATGCTTCTTTTCTACTCCAATCTTCCCCGCTTTTCAACAGAAAATTCAAAAAAATGCATTTTTTTTAAAAAAAAGCTTGCAATGCTCCGCAAAAAGGAGTATTATCTGCCCCGCACCCCGACAACATCGGGAATCGCAAATCCGGCGTAGCTCAGCGGGAGAGCGGGTGACTGTTAATCACTAGGTCGT
>JAUNRE010000152.1 GCA_030535795.1 Akkermansia sp. | reverse complement strand
TAATTAGAGCGTTGTAACTTGAGCTGTTCTTTCCTCTACAAACACCAATTTAGCTGTCATCATCGGTCTAAACCTCTAATTGTTCCTACGCGTTAGCTATCATATTCTTTACGGAACTCGGCACAAGTGGAGGCTTTCGTAAGGACTCCGCTGTGTGCGGAGGATGCTCAACTTTGGAGCCAAGCGCAGAATTTTTCTGCCCAGGCGCGGGAGATGCCGGGTAGCTCGGCGATTTCCTGCGGGGTGCGGGAGCGGAGGTTGGGCAGGGTATGGAAGCGAGCGAGCAGGAGCTCTTTGCGCTTGGGGGTCATGCCGGGGTAGGCGTCCAGTCGGCTTTCGCGCACGCGGCGGCGCACCAGTAGTTCGTTGTAGTTGTTGGCAAAGCGGTGTGCTTCGTCGCGTAGGCGTTGCAGGAGCCGCAGCGCACCGCTTTCTTTGCTGAGTACCAGTGGCTCGCTGCGATGGGGAAAATATATTTCCTCATCTCGTTTGGCCAGCCCGACGACGGGCATGTCGGCAAGTCCGATTTCGGTGAGCACCTGCATGGCTGTAGCCAACTGCCCCTTGCCGCCATCCACAACGACAAGATGGGGTACGGTGATGGGGGCTTTGCCTTCTGCGCTTAGTTGCAGGAGCCAGGCATAGGTGCCCATGTCTGCCGGTTTGTGAAAGAGAACGCTGCTTTCGTTGACAATGCGGGAATAGCGGCGGCGCACGACTTCCAGCATACTGGCAAAGTCATTTTGCCCGTCGACTCCGCGTATCCTGTAGCGGCGGTAGGCTTTGTTGTCGGGGCGGCCGTTGGTGAAGCGCACCATGGAAGCCACGATGTGGTTGTCGGACAGGTTGGAAATGTCGAAGCATTCCATCACGGCCGGGGGGGTAGACATGCCTAGGGCTTCTGCGAGCTCGGCGAGGTCTTCATCGGGATTGACGGTGCCGGGCAGGTCTGACATGCCGCGGGCAAAGCGGCGAGCGGGTTCCAGTGTTTTGAGGATGTTTTCGCGGATGTCTCGCAGGCGTGCCGCACGTTCAAAGTCCAGGGCTTCGGCGGCTTCGGTCATTTCCTGCGTCAAGGCGTCGATGTGCTCTTTGCGTCCACGTCCCTCCAGCAGGCCGAGAGCCGTGTCGAACTGCGCGCGGTAATCCTCTGCCGAAATACGCCCGATGCAGGGTGCCGAGCAGCATCGTATCACATCATCATGGCAGTGGCGGTATTGCTCCTCGCCAGGGTGGCGGCAGGTGCAGGTACGCAGGCGGAATCGGTGGTTCAGCCACTCCACCGTTTCTTTCAGCGCGGTTGTGTGCACAAACGATCCGATGTAACGAGCACCATCGTCTTTGCGCAGGCGTACCAGGGAGAATCGGGGCAAAGCTTCCTGCCGGCTCGCCCGCAGTAACAGGTAGCGCTTGTCATCCCGCAGCTGCACGTTGTAGTGCGGGCGGTATTCTTTGATGAGTTTCTGCTCTAGGATGAGGGCTTCCTGGTCATTGCGCACTTCGTAGTAGTCGAAATCCTCGATGGCGGCGATGAGGGCGCGCGTCTTGCTGTTTTCCAGCGTAGCTCGCGATGGGGAAAAGTAGTTGCCCAGTCGGCGGTGGAGGTCTTTTGCTTTGCCGACATAAATGATGCCGCCACCGCTGCCTTTCATGAGGTAAACACCCGGGCGGTGCGGTGTGCTGCGCCACTTCTCTTTGCAATTCGCTGTTGCCACGCGGGCATTGTAGCACAGCCGCCGGATGGAGTCAATGTCGTAGATTAGTCTTGCATGGACCGGAAAATGTGCCATAATGGGCGCTCACGACAATGTTCAATCAGGAAGTCATTACAGAGGCTGAAACAGCCGGTGTGCAGGTGCCCGCCGGTAATGCGGTGATTTTGCCGGAAGGGTCGCGCATCTATATCACGCAGATGCTCGGCAATTCTATCACCGCCGCAACGGATATCGGCTTGGTGCGAATCTCCCGCCATGAGGCTGTGCGAGCCGGCATTATCGCGCCCGAGCAGGCGGATGTGCCGCAGGAGGATATGGCTAACCTTACCCTTGAGGAAAAGGTGTGGAAGGTGCTCGGCGGCGTGTATGACCCGGAAATACCTGTGGATATTGTGAACCTGGGGCTGATTTATGAGGTGGAGGTAGTGCCGCAGAAGGAGGCCGATGCCTATGTGCATGTGCGGATGACGTTGACGGCTCCCGGTTGCAGCATGGGGCCGCACCTTATGGCCGAGGCCGAAGCCGGTATATCTGCGCTCGAAGGCGTGGGTGATGTGAATATCGAGTTTGTGTGGGATCCGCCGTGGAATCAGGATATGATGACTGAAGAGGCTCGTATGCAGTTGGGACTTATCTGATTATGTCAAAAATAGATGTCGAGCTCAGCGAAACGGAAATGCACCATCTGGCAGAGATGTGTGCCATGGTGCTTTCCATGCTCGGGCAGGCGATGCCGGATTTGAAAGACCCGCGAGCTGAAGCCTGGCAGCGCCTGTGCGTTGCCTTGCTCAAGGCTGCGCGCGGTGTGCCGTCTATCGGGCGGCACATGGAGCTAAACCCGGATTGCGGCTACTGGTTCTTCAAACGCTCCTACATCGACCGCGCGTTCTTTTCCGATGTGCTCGATGAATACCGAGACTCTTCTTTCTGGGCGGAATTAGTCAGCCGTTGCGCTGAACAGAGCCTCGTTGAGAACTTCGGCGATGAAGCAACAACTCTCATGAGCGAGGAGGAACGCACTGCCAGAGTATCTTCCTATGAAAAGGCGCTTTGGAACGAAGTGAGCCGCCATGGTATGGAGCGCCTCCTCTTCATGCTCCCGCCCGGGGAGAGCTGAGGCTTTACGCGTTGGAATAATTAGGAAAACCGCCAATTTGTGGAAGTACGATGGTCGAATTCAGAAGGTCGAATTTGAAAGTTCGGCGGGCTGTCGCCCGCGGGTGTGCGTAGCTAAGACAACCGCTTGTGCCCGC
>JAUNRE010000151.1 GCA_030535795.1 Akkermansia sp. | reverse complement strand
ACACCGGTCTGCCCCACGAGCACGTGGAGTCCTACTGGTACTTCATGCACACCAATCTGTTCAACCACATCGACATCCCCGCCGAGAACATCAACCTGCCCTGCGGCACGTTGGCTCCGGAGGAGATTCCCGCTCACTGCCAGGCCTACGAGGACAAGATTCAGGCCTGCGGCGGTCTCGACCTGCAGATTCTCGGTATCGGCCGCACCGGCCACATCGGCTTCAATGAGCCCGGCTCCGATGACACCACCATCACCCGCCAGGTTACCCTCGATGACCTCACCAAGACCGACGCCGCTCCCGCATTCGGCGGCTTCGACAACGTGCCCAAGACCGCCATCACCATGGGTGTGGCCACCATCATGGGTGCCAAGAAGGTGCGCCTGATGGCCTGGGGCGAGAAGAAGGCCTCCATCGTGAACAAGGCCATCAACGGCCCCGTGACGGTGGACGTAGCCGCATCCTACCTGCAGAAGCACCCGGATGCCAAATACTTCCTCGACACCCCCGCTGCTGCTGAGCTGTAAAGCACAGAGCTAACGAAGCACACTTTAACATACAGGGAGCCGGAGTCTGATACCCCGGCTCCCTTTTAATCAACAGCAGCCACCTTGCACCTCTACATTCACATTCCTTTCTGCCTCCGCATCTGCCCCTACTGTGCCTTTTACAAGCACATGCTGGGGCGTAGCGATTTGGAGGGCTTTGTGCGAGCCGTGGCAGAGGAAGCAAGGCTACGCCTGCCGCACGGCTATGCACCGGAGACGATTTACTTTGGCGGCGGCACCCCCAGTCTGCTCTCCCCCAAGCATCTGGACATCCTGGTGGAGGGGTTGAAGCGCACGGTGGATTTCACGCGAGTAAAAGAATGGAGCTTCGAAAGCAACCCCGCCACCTTCACCACCGCAAAAGCAGAGCAATGGGCGAGGCTGGGCATCACCCGCGTATCACTGGGCGCACAGAGCTTCGAGCCCGAGCTCCTCAAGCTCCTGGGGCGCACACACAGCCCGGCGCAGATAGAGCAAAGCATCGCCATGTTGCGAGCTGCCGGCATACCGCAGGTCAACATCGACCTCATGTTCTCCCTGCCCGGGCAGACAACAGAGCAATGGCGCCATACGCTGGAATGCGCCATTGCACAAGCCCCCGACCACATTTCCACCTACAATCTCACCTACGAAGAAGACACCGCATTCTTCGAGGCGTACGGAGCCGATGGCAATGACGAGGAAACTGATGTAGCCATGTTCACCCTGGCCGATGAGCTCCTGACCGCAGCCGGTTACCGCCACTACGAAATTTCCAACTTTGCACGCAACGGCAATGTCTCCCACCACAACCTCGCCTGCTGGCGGGGGGAAGACTACTTCGGGCTGGGTCCCGGAGCCTACGGCACCACAGCCGGCACCCGCTACCACAACACGGAAGACACAGCCGCCTACACCGCTGCCCTGAAAGCAGGGCGTCTGCCCGATTTCACGCAGGAACGCATCACTACCGAAGACCGCCGCACCGAGCTGCTGGGACTGAGGCTGCGTACCGATGAAGGCCTGCCGGCCGAGCTCCTGCGTGAGCAGGATGCCGACCTCATCCGCCTACTGCAGCAGGAAGGCTTGGCCACTCTCACACCCGACGGACGCCTACTGCTCACCCTGCGAGGGCGCCTGCTGGCAGATGAAATTGCCGTACAATTGCTCGGCTAATTTTCTATAAAAACCGGCTTGCTGTTTTTCATTTTTTGCTAGAATACCTATATCATTGCAACACTTTAATCATACTTTCACAATCATTAATTATGAAAGGGCTAGTCATAGTAGCAAGAATTCTGCTTGCGAGCGGTATAGTAGCAATGTACGCAAATGGGGTTGAAGCATGTCGGGATGGGTGTAAGGTTAGCAGAGAGGGCGATACCTACAGTGTATATTCTCCGGTGCCGCCATCGAATGTGAAAATGATTAAGCAAGCCGCCAGGTTGGATAGTTTAGAGGGAAAAACTATAGCGATTGTGGGCGGCAGTTTCATGGCCAAAGTAACCCACCCGGAGCTGAAGCAACTGATATTGGCAGAGTACCCGAAAGCCAAGGTGTATGTGTTGGGAGAGGTGGGCAGTGCCGGCCCTTTTCCCGGCCCCGGGATGCGAAGTGAACGCAAGGTTAGCTTTGAGAACAAATTGAAAGAATTGGGGGTACATGCGGTAATCTCCGGCAACGGCGGGTGCGGGCTTTGTTGTCCGAAAGAAACAGGTAATTGTAGTGTAGCCGAGCATGCCGGGCTACCATCCGTCATGATAGCCGCCCCGGCATTTGCCGAGCAGGCTCGGCGTGCTGCAGCAGCGGCCGGAGTACCCGTGTTGCGTGTTGCAGTATACCCGGGAGCCTTCACTACCCACACACGAGATGAACTTATCGACAATACGCGAAAATCTCGTTCAACCCTCAAACATATTCTATTTCTCTCCATGCGGCAAAAATAGCGCGCAGCGAACATGCGGAGGAAACAAGCACTCCGGCATGGCTTTCATGGTGTGGCTTGCAATCTCTTCAAAGCGTGCCGGTGATGCAGAGTAGGAAAAACTGCCATACTTGTAACGGGAGATACAGATCGCAATAAAACCATGTGCATCCCCGGCGGTGGATATGGCTCCGTACGCATCGATTTGCCTAAAAATTGGGATGCCCTGATGGAGACAAAAGGCTACGCACCGTTGCGTTCATTTTATCTGACGCCACGTAAAGCTGCCACTGAGCCGAAGCGCTCATCTTCTCAACCTCGCTATCGACGCCGCTAACGAGAATCAAACTGTGCACGCGTTGGAATAATTAATTGGTGTTTATCGAGGCAAGAATAGACAAGTCGGGTTTCTCGAAAAACTCGATAAAGAGCAATTTGTGGAAGTACGATGGTCGAATTCAGAAGGTCCCGTCTCGCGTCTCGCTACGCTCGCTTGCTACGCCGTGGCAGGCGAATTTGAAAGTTCGG
>JAUNRE010000065.1 GCA_030535795.1 Akkermansia sp. | reverse complement strand
CCCCAGGGCAGCGCCGCGTTGCGGCTTGCCCTGGGCTACTATACTTTCGCCCCGCCGGTGGGCGGGGCTTTGGAGTTCCGCGCCTGACGGCGCGGGGTGGAGTATTGTGTTGTCTGCGCCAACACGGTTATATCGCCGCAGCTGACGCTGCGGCGGTGGAGAAAAACAAGGGATGCACAAAAAAAGGCTTGCATTTGGGGCGTATTTCTGTATAATGAGGCGCACACACCAAGTGCGGATGTAGCTCAGTGGTAGAGCGCAACCTTGCCAAGGTTGATGTCGTGGGTTCGAATCCCATCATCCGCTCTCACGGAAAGTCCCTCATCTGAGGGACTTTTTCTGTTTATGCAAATCACTACGGTACAGCAATGGAGGAAGATGCGGCATACCTGAGCACACAGCTTATCACCTACTTGGGTAATAAGCGGCGACTCCTGCCGCTTATCGAACAAGGAATCGTGAGGGTACAGGAGCGCCTGGGAGGCAAAAAGCTGCGAGCGCTCGATGCCTTTGCCGGCTCCGGGGTGGTGAGCCGCTACCTGAAGCGCTACTGCTGCGAGCTATGGAGCAATGATCTGGAGGCTTACTCAGCCGTCTTGAACCGCTGCTATCTGGCCAACCGAAGCGAAGTTGCGCCCCTGCACTTGCCCGAGCTGCACGGCGAGCTGCTGGCAGCCATAGCAGCCGCCCCGGCACCGGGGCTGATAGCCGAGCTGTATGCCCCGCAGGATGACATGAACATCCGCCCCGGAGAGCGAGTCTTTTACACCCGCCGCAACGCCATCTACCTGGACACCGCCCGCCGCGCCATCGGGCGCCTGCCAGAGAGCCTGCAAGCATTTTTCCTGGCGCCCCTGCTGTGCGAAGCCTCGGTGCACACCAACACATCGGGCGTTTTCAAAGGGTTCTACAAAAACCGCGAAGGAGTCGGCCAATTCGGCGGCACCGGACGAAATGCCCTGCAACGCATCATGGCAGATATTGAACTGCCGCTGCCCGTATTCTCGCGTTTCGAGTGCCCCTGCCACGTGCTGCAGCAGGATGCCACAGCCGCGGCCCGCAGCATGCCCGAGCTGGACCTCGCCTACCTGGACCCGCCATACAACCAGCACCCGTACGGCTCCAACTATTTCATGCTCAACCTGCTGCTCAACTACCGGCGCCCCGGGCACATATCGCCCGTATCGGGCATTCCCGGCGGGTGGAATCATTCCCCCTACAACTCGCGCCGCCTGGTAGCCCCGGCTTTGCAGGAGCTACTGGCTGCCATACCGGCGCCCTATGTCCTGCTGTCGTACAACTCCGAGGGGTTCATCAGCATGGCGGAAATGCTCGACATGCTCGGGAAAGAGTGGCGTGTTGAGGTCATGCAGCAGGAATACGCCACCTTCCGAGGCTGCCGCAACCTACGCAACAGGACATTGAAAGTCAATGAGTTCCTATTCCTGCTCGAGCGACGCTAACACACCATCCCGCTGCATAGGAACGGCGGAGCTTTCGATTTTTGCAGACAACTCGCCCGAAGTGTGATTTCCTATAGGCGGCAAGAGCGCCGGCGGTGACGCTAATTCCCCCGGAACCGTCCCCCCGCGCCACGCGGTCAGACCCCGAACGGGTAATCAACGGCAGCCGCTTTGCCGCCAAACAAACACACAACACACAACACACACATTACGACAATGCCTGATATTACTCAGAATTATCAGATTAAGTACAGCGAGAAGTGGGGCTCCCACCTTCAGCAGGAGGCCTCGCGTCTCGAAAAATACGTCACCGTTGAGTCCGGGCTCAGCGGTAAGATGGTAGCCTTCGACCAGTATGGGCTGCTCTCCTTCAATGAAAAGACGGAGCGAATGCAGGCCACCACGCTCGATGAAGCGCCTACCACCCGCCGTGTCATCTACCCCAAAATCTTCACCAAGGCTGTGGGGTTTGATGAGTTTGATGCCAAGAAACTGGCCAACATCGACATCCCCGTCAGCAAGACCATCGAAGGCCTGCGCGCCGCAGCCGGTCGCTGCATGGACAGCGTGATGCTCAATGGCTTCCTGGGCACCTGCTATGTGGGCGAAAACGGCACCACCGCCGTGGAGTTCTCTCGCAATCAGGTCGTGGAATCCGATTATGTGGAAAGCGGAACGGCGACCGACTCCAACCTCACTATCGGCAAGCTGCGCAAGGCTCTGGCCATGCTGCAAAAGGCCGAGGCCTGGAACGAGGAGCGCCGCGCATACGGCGATGAGCTCGTGCTCGCCTGCACCTCCGCTCAAATCGCAGCCCTGCTCCGCGAGCCTGAGGTCGGCAGCTTCGACTACAACACGGCTCGCGCTCTGGTTGAGGGCAAGGTGGATTCGTTCCTCGGCTTCCGCATCATCCGCACCGAGCAGTTGCCGATGGACGAAAACGGCAATCGCACCTGCCTCGCATGGGTTAAGAGCAAGGCTCAGTTCGGTCTGTGGGAAGACTTCAAGGTCAAGCTGTCCGTACGCGACGACCTCGATGAAGCCTTGCAGATTCGCGCCAAGTTCGCCTGCGGTGCCACCCGCCTGCAGGAGGAAGCATTCGTGAAGATTCTCTGCACCGAGAGCTGATTCAACCCCCATTAACCCGGCCCCCGCGCTCCACGGCGCGGGGGCCGAACTTCGACCTCGTATTTTTGAGCGGCGGCTCCTTCGAGCCGCCGCTACGCCGAGCGAGACGCACCATGCGGTTTGTGATAGGTGCTCACGCTTTATTTGAATCAGAACTTGTAGGTGGCGCCAAGGTTCACATTGTGCTCAATGCTGTCCTTTGCCACATCGAAGCTGTAGCCTGCGCGCATAGACCAGCTGTCGCTGAAAGCGTATTCACCGCCCACCATGACATTACCGCCGATGCGCCCGGGATTTGCCCCGCTGCCGTACTCGAAGCCATCCAGGCGCACATGGGGATTATGGCGCATGGCATCGTGATAAAACGACATCTCGCCGAATAAGCGAGTACGCTCCGAGAGCCGGTGCTGCACCCCCATGCCGACTATCAGACGCATGTTCTGCAGGGAATCGGCGTGCACGCGCGCGTTGGAGT
Organism: Akkermansia sp.; assembly: GCA_030535795.1. Lineage (GTDB taxonomy): Bacteria > Verrucomicrobiota > Verrucomicrobiia > Verrucomicrobiales > Akkermansiaceae > Akkermansia. Next base: position 10,397 of record JAUNRE010000065.1, on the reverse strand, counting down.
CATCATTCTGGGCATAGTATTGCACCCCGGCAAAAGCGGAAACCCAGGTGTGAGCCGTCACTCGGTGGTTGTACAACGCCCTGAAATCCAGTTGCAGGTTATCCTGCGACAAATCGGAGCCTCTCATAGGGAAATCCGATGACGTATTGCCGACGATAGCGCTCCAGTCGAAAGCCAGAGTACCATTCTGCGTCACATTCCACAAACCGAGCCGCCCGTAGAGAGCGGCGTGCATGCTCTGCTGGTCGACGCGGGCGAAGCGGAACGGTGACACGCGCCCCCAATCATACCCGAACGCCAGCCCGATAGTCGAACCGCCGAAGAAATGGTGCTCCAACCCCATCGCTGCACCGTAGATGGAATAATCCGCCCCGCCGAAATGCCCCGAACTGCTCTGGCGCGCGAATTGACCGTAGCCGGACGCCCAGGCGTAGGAATCGCCGGAAGGCATTATATACCAGGCATTTTTACCATCCTGTACAATACCGATGGGCGTGTCGAGCCTGACGGCATTGGGGCGATTGCTGTGCAGCATATTCGTAAAGGCCTGCGAAGAGCGGAACACCCCCCAGTTGGCCGCCTGCACGGCATCAGCCAACGGGTCGCGCCACAGCAAGCGCTGCCCCGCATGCACATAGAGCGGCGCCTTCATTGTCCCCGTGCTCGCTATCTGCAACACACCCTCGCCGGCCATGGCATTGGGTGAGGATGCACTCTCGCTTACAACGCCGGGGGTGAGAGTGTGAGTTTCGCCGGCAGGCACCGTATCGAGCGCCCCCACCGTATCATAGCCGGCCTGTGCAGTACCGGCTGCCATGGCAGCCAACAGAGCCGCCAGCAATTTTTCAGGCAAACGTGTTTTCATATTGTGTTATCGGGTAAAGCAAGACGAGCATCGGCAAAACATGTGCCGACCCTACGCCTCTTCTCCCCCTTAAACAGCCGCACACCCCCAATGGTTGAATAACAAACAGATTTTTCCGACACCTGCGCTTCCGAATGATACGATAACTCAGATAAGGCTTGCGCGGCTACCCGTTTTCCCCTATACTGACCCGCGATAGCCCCCCACACCATGAAACGCATCCTTTACCCGACGACAGTCCTCCCCCTGCTGCTGAGCAGCTGCGGCTGCCCCTATTTCTGCTGTAATACGGCAGAGTTGCTCGCCCCGCCCGATGCACGCGTGGCCCTCATCAACGGCAGCTTCCCGAAACGCGCCTCGAATACCTACACCCCCACCGCCATCTGGACGCTCAACGGCCGCAGCTACGCCGAAGTATGCGTGCAGTACGCACGCCCCCACCGCCCCATCATTCGCCAGAGTGAAGACGGCTTTGAATCCCTGTACGCCCGCCGCATGAGCGAAGCAGAAACACGGGCAAGCTTCACCATCGATACCTCCATCCCGGCGCAGCGCTACCTGCTGGCCTTGGGCAGAGAATCATCCGCCCCCATCCCGGCAGAGCGATTCGACTTTCGCCGCGCGGTCAAAAGTCACCAAACACCACAGCCTCTACACTGCCTCCTTGCTAAGTACGACTTTGAAGACAAGCCCGGCACGCAAAGCACCTGGCGCGACATAGCACAAGCCCCTCTGCAAATCGTGGATATGGGAGTTTCGCTCACGCTGAACACTGCCTGGGTAACAGGCTTGTTGGTAACGGGAGGTGCCATCAACCGCCCCGTCGAATACCTCTGCAACGGCTTTCAGCAGCAACAACCTCCCCCACACAGGAAAACACCCACCGCACCCACGGTAAAACGCTAAGCCCCGACGCGGACAGAAATAAACAGCCCGCGCAACCCGAAAGCAGGTGCCAAATACCCAACGCGATGCTCAGTTTGGCGTTGACAAGCGGGGCGTGATTTGATACACTGAGCGTACCATGAAAAAGCGACTCCGCAAAAAGTACCGTGTGGGCGAGTTCCGCGAACTCTGCTTCGAGTTTACCTTTGACTACAAGGGCGATGTTGAAAGCCCTGAGTGTGAGGCATTTCTGCGCCAGTTTGTGGACGAGTGCATCGATGCCAACGGCCTTGAGACAAATGGCCTACTGACCGAACAGGGCTGCAGCCTGGTGGCATACGCCGCCGACCCCACCCAGACCAATGAAGCACAGCGACAGGCTGTGAAGAGCTGGCTGGAGGCTCGCGAAGACGTGGAAATCAAGTCCTTCGGCGAGCTGGTGGACGCCTGGTACAACTTCTGAAGCACCGGAAACCGCGCGGGCAGGTAAAGCCCGCAACAAGCTTTAACCAGCCGGTGCGGACAGCACCGCACCGGCGATTCCTCTAACGAACGAAGAATGAAAGAACAGCAGACAGCTGATGCTCTGACATACGCCAAGGGGCTCAAAGGCGTGATAGCCAACGAGACCGGGCTGAGCGATGTGCGCGGTGAGGAGGGACGCCTCCTTTACTGCGGGTATGAGATTGAAGACCTTGTGGATCTGTGTAGCTACACGGAAATCGTCTACCTCCTTCTCAACAAACGACTGCCGAATCGCGATGAACTCGCAGCGCTCGAACAACGCCTGCGCAACGACCGCGAACTGCCGCAACCCATTCTCGATTTCTTCAAATCGGCCACCAAGACCGCCCGCCCCATGAGCGCGCTGCGCACCGCCGTGTCCATGCTGGGCATGTACGACGACCGCACCAAAGACCCGAGCCAGATGAAGGAAATCGGTCTTTCGCTCATTGCCAAGATACCGGTCATGGCAGCCTACTACTACCGCATTTGTCAGGGGCTGGATCTGCCGCCCATTCGCACCGATCTGGACGAAGCGGCTCACTTCCTGTGGCTGCTGAAGGGCACCGAGCCCGACCCGCGCGAAGCTCACATTCTGGATGTTGCCTACATTCTGCATGCCGATCACGGTATGAATGCCAGCACCTTCTCCGCCCGCGTCACGACCAGTACGCTCTCGGACATGTATTCCGCCATCACCTCCGCCATCGGCACGCTGAAAGGCCCGCTGCACGGCGGAGCCAACGAGGCCGTTATCGAGATGCTCAAGGAGATTGGGTGTGAGGAGAATGTGGAATCCTATGTGAACGAGAAACTCGCCAACCGCGAGAAGATTTTCGGCATGGGACACCGCGTGTACAAAACCCTCGACCCGCGCGCCCCGCAGCTGCGCCGCATCGCCATCCGCCTCACCCAGACGATTGGTGAGCCCAAGTGGATTCGCATGAGCGACATGATTGCCAAGATGGTGCGCTCCCGCAAGAACCTGAATGCCAACGTGGACTTCTACAGTGCCACGGTGTACTACAGCTTGGGTATACCTACCCGCATGTTCACCACCGTGTTCGCCATTGCGCGAGCTGCCGGCTGGGTGGCACAGATTCTCGAGCAGCTGGAGGACAACACCCTCTACCGCCCGCTCTCTCGCTACATCGGCCCGGATGAGCCCCTGCTCGTTCCCGTGCTCGACATGCGCTGATTTTTCTTCCGAACGACACAAGCCCCCCGCTCAAACAAGACCGGGGGGCTTCCTTTTATCCCACCTTCTCCTGCTGCCGGGGTGTATGTCGGGATAACAATGCGCGCCATACCATGGCAGTATGCCACAGAAGACGCTTCCCGCACAGCGGCGGCTATGGTAAAATGAGAGGCAACAATATGGAACTTCCGAAAAATTACTACATACCGACCGTCATCGAGAAGACGGGCCAGGGCGAGAAAGCCTACGACATCTACTCCCGCCTGCTGCTGGATCGCGTCATCTTCATCGGCACCGAGATTGATGACACCGTGGCCAATTCCGTGATTGCCCAGCTGCTGTTCCTGCAGATGACTGACCCCAAAAAGGACATCCACATCTACATCAACTCCCCGGGCGGCTCCGTCACGGCAGGCCTGGCCATCTACGACACCATGCAGTTTATCTCCTGCGATATCAATACCTACTGCATTGGTATCGCCGCTAGTATGGCTTCCGTTCTGCTGGCAGCCGGCACCAAGGGCAAGCGTTTTTGCCTGCCGAACTCGCATGTGATGATTCACCAGGTACGCGGCGGCGCCCAAGGCACGGCGGCGGATGTGGAGCGCACCATCAAGTTCATGTTCAGTCTCGACAAGCGCCTCACCGGCATACTGGCCAAGCACACCGGCAAGGATTTCGATACCGTCAAGGCCGACCAGGATCGCGACAACTACATGACCGCCGAAGAATCGCTGGCATACGGGCTTGTGGACCGCGTGCTGGAGCACAAGGAGCACGGTAAAAAAGCTTAACCCACCTACTCATGGCCAAGAAAAAGGACAAGAGAGTCTGTGTCTTCTGCCGCGAGCAGGAGGCTGACACCTGGCCTGTGCTGTCCTGGAACGGCATCGATATGTGCTTCACCTGCCTGGAGAACATGCTCTACCAGATGCTGCGTGAGCCTATGGGTGACCAGGCAGCCCAGCACATGCTGCAACATGTGGCCGAGGCACACCCCCAGCTCATGCCGCAGGATGACTCGGACGGCTCCCCCGTGCTGGACGTGGAGACCCGCGAGCAGGATGCCCTGCCCACCCCCGAGGAAATGCACCGCGCGCTGGACAACTACGTCATCGGCCAGGATTTTGCCAAGCGCACCCTGTGCGTAGCCGTGTACAACCACTACCTGCGCCTGCGCCAGCCCGAAAGCGAAGACGGCACCGAAATCGAAAAGAGCAACATCCTGCTGGCCGGCTCCACCGGCTCCGGCAAAACCCTGCTGGCCAAGACTCTGGCCAAGATTCTGGACGTACCCTTCTGCATCGTGGATGCCACCACGCTCACCGAGGCAGGCTACGTGGGCGAGGATGTGGAAAACATCGTCCTGCGCCTGCTCCAGGCCGCCAACATGAACGTAGCCAAGGCCGAACGCGGTATCATTTATGTGGACGAAATCGACAAAATCGGCCGCAAGACCCAGAATGTGAGCATCACCCGCGATGTGAGCGGCGAAGGCGTGCAGCAGGCTCTGCTCAAGATTGTGGAAGGCACCGAGTGCAACATACCGCCCAAGGGTGGCCGCAAACACCCCAACGAGGAGTACATTCGCGTCAACACCAACAACATCCTCTTCATCTGCGGCGGTGCCTTCGTGGGGCTGGAAGGCATCATCCGCAAGCGCCTGGGCTCTTCCTCCATGGGCTTCGCCTCCATCGAAGAAGAGCGCGACACCAAGGAATACACCGAAGAGGAAGTGCTTTCCAAGGCACTGCCGGAGGACTTCTTCCTGTTCGGCATGATACCGGAGCTCATGGGGCGCCTGCCCATCTTTGCACCGCTCACCACCCTGACGGAAGAACAGCTTGTCAAACTGCTCACCGAGCCTCGCAACGCCCTGGTGAAGCAATACGCCAAGCTGCTGCAGATGAATAACGTGAAGCTTGTGGTGGAAGAAGCCGCCCTGCGCGCCATGGCTCGCCAGGCTATCGAGCGCGGCACCGGCGCACGCGCCCTGCGCGGCATCTTCGAGCGCATGATGCTCGATATCATGTACACCGTACCCAGCGACAAAACCATCTCCACCGTCACCATCACGGAAGACGTGGTGCTGGGCAAGGGCAAACCCAAACTCACGCACCGCAAGCCCAAAGCGAGCAAAAAGGACAACTAAACAGCCATGTTGGTATTGGGTATCGAGTCCAGCTGCGATGAGACAGCCGTAGCCCTCATCGAGGAGGTACCGGGCGAGCAGCAACCGCAGTTGCTCAGCTCAGTCATCTCCACACAGATACCACTGCACCGCCTCTACGGCGGCGTGATACCCGAACTGGCCTCGCGCAACCACTCCACCAACCTGCCCGGCGTGCTCCGCGAAGCGCTGGAAAAAGCAGGACGCAGCATCGGGCAGGTGGATGTGTTTGCCAGCACGGCAGGCCCCGGTCTGGTGGCGGCTCTGCTGGTGGGCAACACCGCCGCCAAGGCACTCGCCCTCGCCGCCCGCAAGCCCTTTGTCGCAGTCAACCACCTGGAGGGGCACATGCTCTCCCCCTTCATCACGCACCCACAGGGGCTTGTACCCCACCTGAGTCTGGTGGTAAGCGGCGGCCACACACTGCTGGTGGATGTGCAGGGTCCCGGCAACTACACCCTGCTGGGACGCTCGAAAGATGACGCCGCCGGTGAAGCCTTTGACAAAGTGGCCAAAATGCTCGATTTGCCCTACCCGGGCGGGCCGGAAATTGACAAACGTGCGGATAAAGGCGACCCCGAGCGCTTCCGTTTTCCGCGCCCGATGCTGCACGAGCCGCACCTCGATTTCTCTTTCTCGGGCTTAAAAACGGCTGTTCTCTACACCCTGCCCAAGCTGGTGAAAAGCGGCGACCCGAACGACCTGGACGAACAGACCATGTGCGACCTCTGTGCCGGGGTGCGGGCTGCCATCGTCGATGTGCTCATCCACAAAGCCCTGAAAGCGGCACGGCAATCCGGCCACCGCGTGCTGGCTGTTTCCGGCGGCGTCTCCTGCAACGGGGCACTGCGCCGCGAACTCGCAACCGCCTGCCGCAAAGCAAACATGGAGCTCATCCTGCCCCCCAACAGCCTTACCACCGACAACGCCGCCATGATAGCCTTTGCCGGCTTGCTGCGCGCCCGCACCGGTGATTTCTCGCCGCTCGATACCCCCGTCGACCCGAACCTGCGCCTGGCCGGCGCCCAAACACGTGCCTGACCTCTCATGAGCCTGCGAGACAAGCTGGAAGAAATACTCCCCACTCTCCTGCCCACCCGAGAGGAGGACGCCATCAAAGGCACGGAGCTTATCGCCCGCGTTCGCGCCGTGTTGGGGGATGCCTATTCAGACCGCTCGCTGCGTTCCCAGTTTTCATTCATCGCCCTGGAGCCGGACTCCTGCCTGGCACGCGTGCCGAATGGCCAGGGCTACTACCTGCGCGGCAGCGATGAAACCGCCTCGCTGCACAACGTCTTTACCGATGAGAGCGATGGCTACGCCCCGCACCACAAGGCACTGGCACTAGCTGTGCGCCTGTACGACACCGCAGGCATGGGCGTTTTTGTCTACCCGCCCGAGGGAGACACCTGGGAGCACCCGGACCTCGTAGCCGTCCAATGGCCGGCCGGCAGCACCGATACCACCGGAGCCTACATCATCGACCCCGCCACCCCTCAACAGGCCGCCTATCGCTCCGTATGCGTCGCAACGGCAGAAGATGCGGTGGAATGCCGCCACGCCTTCTTCCGCGCACTGGCCTGCGGGCTCTGGGCACACGAAACAGAGCTGCTGATAGTAGGCGATGATGCCGAAGCCGCCCACGAGCTCACCCGCCTGGCCACCCAATTCGGCGTGGGAGTACGCACCATCTCCGCCAACGAGGACGTGCTGACCGACCTGCCGCGAGCGGATGAAATCTTCCGCGCCACGGCGGCAGATGCCCGCGCTATGCTCGCCGACCTGCAACAGCCCCCGCTGGCGCATCCCCGCCGCCGTACCACCGCCCTGCTGACCGAGGATGACATGCCTGCGGCAGCTGCTGCCCGCCAGTGGGCCGAGGGCTGCATCGCCCGCGGCAGAGTGGAAGCCTGGGAACTGCGCGTGGCCGTCAACTGATTTCAACACAACAACATGGGCAAACTGAAACAATACATCAAGCGTCGCGGCATCTTCATCCTGATGCTGCTTGCCGGGCTGTATTGCCTCTGCCTCGCGCTCTGGAACCTGAGCAACACCCTGCTCTACACGCACAAAGCCGTTGTTCTGCCTGCCACCGTGCGCGATGTGCGCCAGCGCCCCTTCGACTCCTGGACAGAGGCTCTGCGCTACGGCAATCTGCCCTGGGAGGGCGATATCGCCTATAAGCCGATTCTCACCGTCACCATGCCCAACGGCATCCGTATTCGCGCCCTCACCGCCCCCGACCTCGACAACCGCGACTACCAACTGGGCGAACAGGTAGAGCTCATCACCCACCCCTACGACCCCAACCAGGCTCACGTCAATAAGTGGAAGTTCCTGTGGGGCGCCGACACTATGCTGCTGGCTCTGGGTGCCGTGCTTGTGCTGCCCGCCTGGCTTGTACTCTTCCCCCGCAGACGCCCCGCCACCCGCAAGACGCAGCCTCAGCCCCGCACCGCGCAGACACCGCAGCCCGCTAAAACACAGCCCCGCCGCGCCCCCGAGCCGGACCTCTTCTCCCTCCCCACAGAGACTGCCCCGCAAACTCCCACGTCCCCAAAAAAACGCGCACCCCGTAAGAAAAAGGAGGCCGACCCCGATGCGCCTAAAAAGCCCCGCGCCCCGCGCAAGAAAAAAGAGGTCGACCCCACCGCCCCGCCCAAACCGCACAAGCCCCGCAAGAAAAAAACGGAGCAATAATAGCCATCCATTACTTCCAACTCGAAACTCTTAACTTGCCTATCCCCATTGATTTCGCCTATCGCCTCACGGTGAAGAACACGCCCTGCGGGCGTGTTGATGTAACGTGACATACAGGGTTGACAGAATGAGTAATATATGGTAGGCTCTGCGCGCTGTCCGGGAAAGGCTCGGACACACCGTTAAACACTAACCGAATTTCTGAACATGAAGAACATTGCCATCTGCACACTTCTGGCCGCAGCGACTGTGGCACAGGCCGGTATTCTGAATGACATCAAAGACGAGGCAGTAGCCGAGGCCAAGGGCCAGGTAGCCGCTTCCGTGACCGAAAAAGTAACCGGTTCCAAGACGGCCGGTACCATCGCCGGCAAAGTTGTAAAAGCCAAGGCCAAGGCTGATGCCGGCAAGGGCAAGAGCGGTAAGGATATGGTAAAAGCCGCTAAGGAAGGTGCCAAGAACGCAGCCAAAGAGCGTGCACGCCAGGCTGCCGGTAAGGCCGTGGGCAAGCTGCTCAACTAAATCCGTTTTTTTGCCTCAGCAAACGAGCCGGAGCCTATGCTCCGGCCGATTTTTTGCTTAAAAATACCTGATAATTGAAAAAAGACGTAAATTTGGCTTGCCAAAAGCGTGTGATTAGAGTATAAGAGGCGACCACCATTCCGCAGTGATGCGGGAATACAACTTTACACAACACACAAGATATGTCCAAGCACTCCACACTCAAAGCAACCGGTACCGTTGGCGGTAAGCGTTCTGTCCTTAAGCGTTTCGAGCGCGTTAAGCTCATGAAGGAGCGCGGCCAGTGGAAAGAGGGTCAGAGCCCGATCGGTCTTCCCAAGACCAAGTTCGAGGCCTGATGCCGTCCACACCTGCCCTCTCCCTGTGAGGGGTACTTTCAACCAATTTTCCCGGAGCCTCTCGGTATTCACATGCCGCGAGGCTTTTTTACAACCCGGGCGCGAAAGCGTCCCATCATCGATACAACATGACAGAAGAGAACAGTTACCCGCCTGCGCCCGAGGGCAGCGTGCGTCTGAATAAGTTTCTGGCAGCCTGTGGTTATGAGAGCCGCCGCGCTGCCGACCGCCTGATAGCCGAAGGGCGAGTGGAAGTGAACGGCAAGGCTGTCGACACCCCCGGCCTGCGCGTTCTGCCGACCGATTTTGTAAAAGTAGACGGCCGCCATGCCACCCCGAGAGAGGAAGTCGTGGTGCTGCTCAACAAGCCTCGCGGCTATGTTTGCAGCCGCGAGCCCCAGGGAGCCATCGGCACGGTGTATGACCTGCTGCCGCCCAAGTACCGCTACGCCAACTATGTGGGGCGTCTGGATGCCGACAGCGAAGGCTTGCTCATTTTCACCAACAACGGCAGCCTGGGACAGAGCATCGGCCACCCCAGCGGCGGCATCGAGAAGGAGTACTGGGTCACGCTGGATCAGGCATTCGATAACAGCGTGCTCATTCAGCTGCTGAAGGGTGTGCGCATACCGGAGGGACAGGCCAAGGCCAAGTACATATCCCGCCTGAGCGCCCGCCGTGCCTGCGTGGTGCTGGAACAGGGGCTGAAGCGCCAGGTGCGCCAGATGTTCTCCTGCCTCGGCCTGCGCGTGAAGAAGCTGGTGCGCGTGCGAATCGGCTCGCTCTGGGGCGGTGACCTGGAGCCCGGGCAGGCAACACTGATGACGCCTGAGCAGATTGAACAGGCCACCACCAACCCGCGCCGTCGCAAGGGGCTCATCGGTGCCAAGCAGGCATTCAAACCGCGTCCGCAGGTGGGTGCTGCACCCGCTGCACAGGAGGACGACGATGACGATTACGTTTTCAACCCCGCCGATTTTGAAACGGAGGAGGAAGCACTCGAAAGCGCCACCAAGTTCACAGACGGCGAGGCTTTTGAGCCTGAGCGCGAGGACAGCCGCCGCCCGTTCGGGCGCGCTCCCCGCAATCGCCGTGAGTTTACGGGCGATGACCGCAAGCCTCGCCGCTCTTTCGGCGGTGAGCGTGGTGAGTACCGCAGCTTTGGCGACCGTGAGCGCCGCTCTTTCGGCGGTGAGCGTGGCGAGCGCCGTG
>JAUNRE010000011.1 GCA_030535795.1 Akkermansia sp. | reverse complement strand
GTTCCATGTGCGGTTATTATAGCACAATTATGTTTCTTTGCCAAGTCAATAAACTATCATTCTATTCAGGATAAGGCAAGCATTTTTTTTGAATCAGTCGAAGCAACGTTTCGGGTGCTCATGCCCCCCGAACTTCTGATGGGTACAAAACGACTTTGTGCTTATTCTCTTGCTCAATGACGCCGACGCCGCTTGCCTACCGCATCCGGCGGGGCGATAATCTCCGAAATTGAGCGATGCTGTGCGTCTTCGTGGCGAGAATATCGCGGATGCCCCGTGACATTGTGGGAATAGGCTAAGCGCGGAACCGCTCTCCCCGCGTAACACGGAAAGCTCGCTTAGCGTGCTTCACTTTGCTGCCATGACGGGAAAGATGCTTGACAAGCAAGCGCGTAGGCTCTATAAAAGACGCCGCCTGCGAAGAGGCTGAGAGAGAATAAACCAGACCGAGTTGCGAAGATGAAACTGAGAATAGCCGTACAATCGAAGGGGCGTCTGAATGAGGATACTATGTCACTATTGGCGGAGGCCGGAATAAAGGTGAGCTCCTCGAAGCGCACCCTGCTGGTGTCTGCGAAGAAGTTCCCCATGGAGGTGTTGTATCTGCGCGATGACGATATTCCTGAAACGGTGACGGACGGCGTGGCGGACATCGGCGTGGTGGGGCTCAATGAGTACCTGGAGCGCGGTGGGGATGCCGATATCGTGAAGAAGCTGGGATTCGGCGGCTGCCGCCTGAGTATTGCCATCCCGAAAGAGTTTGAATATACCGGCCCGCAGTGGCTGGAGGGGCGCCGTATCGCTACCTCGTACCCGCATATTCTGCGCCGCTGGCTTGTGGAGCAGGGGGTGAATGCGCATATACATGTGATTACCGGCTCGGTGGAGATATCCACGGGTATCGGTCTGGCAGATGCCATTTTCGACATTGTAAGCAGCGGCGCCACGCTCGTGAGCAACAATCTGCGCGAGGTGGAGGTGGTGCTGGAGAGCGAGGCTGTGCTGATAGCTCACAAGAACCTGAGCGCCGAGAAGCGTGAGATACTCGACAAGCTGTTGTTCCGCATGGATGCAGTGATGACGGCTGCCGATAAGCGCTATGTGCTGATGAATGCGCCGCAGGAGTGTGTGGAGCAGATTGTGGCTGTGCTGCCGGGCGTGAAGAGCCCCACCATCATGCCGCTGGCTCAGGAGGGCTGGTGCAGCATTCACACCGTGTTGGATGAACAGTGCTTCTGGGATATCATCGGTCGGTTGAAAGAGGCAGGTGCTCAGGGTATACTGGTGCTGCCGATTGAGAAGATGATTCTGTAACTCCCCCTAACAAACAGATTGATGCAGATGAAGACGAAACGAATCATTCCCTGCCTGGACATGAAAGACGGGCGCGTGGTCAAAGGTGTCAACTTCGTGAATATGCGCGATGCCGGCGACCCTGTGGAGCTGGGGAGAATCTACTGCGAGCAGGGGGCTGATGAGCTGGTGCTGCTGGATATCTCTGCCACGCATGAGGGGCGTAAAACTTTCACCGATGTTGTGTCGCGTGTGGCCGCCGGTGTTTCTATTCCCTTTACCGTGGGGGGCGGTATCCATGAGCTTGCCGATGTAGGCCGCCTGCTGGATGCCGGTGCTGACAAGGTGAGCCTGAACTCTGCCGCGCTGCGCAACCCGCAGCTGATAAATGATATCGCTGAGCGCTATGGTTCGCAGGTGTGCGTGGCAGCTATTGATGCGCGTCTGGATGCCGATGGCTGGTATTGCTATGTGAACGGTGGCCGCGTGCGCGTGGAGCGTACCCTGTTCGACTGGGCTCGCGAGGCGCAGGAGCGCGGTGCCGGCGAGGTGCTTTTCACCAGCATGGATCATGACGGCGTGAAGCAGGGCTTCCCCAACGAAGCTCTCGCCCGCCTGGCGGACGAACTGAGTATCCCCGTGATTGCCAGCGGCGGTGCAGGGGCAAAGGAACACTTTGCCGATGCCTTCCGCCTGGGGCATGCGGATGCTGCTCTGGCTGCAAGTGTGTTCCACTTTGGTGAGATACTGATACCCGAGCTGAAGCAATACCTGGCGGCGGAGGGGATAAACGTGCGACTCTGAATAACCTGAACCTGTGGAAATACGACCATGACTATCGATTTTGACAAATGCGGCGGCCTGGTGCCCGCTATTATCCAGGATGCCGCTACCGGCAAGGTGCTGATGCTGGGCTACATGAATGCCGAATCTTTTGCCCGCACGCAGGAAACCGGCCGTGTGTGCTTCTGGAGCCGCAGCCGCAAGTGCCTGTGGACCAAGGGCGAGACGAGCGGTAACTACCTGGATGTTGTGAGCATGCAGGTAGATTGCGACAACGACACGCTGCTTGTAAAGGCTACGCCGCATGGCCCTGTGTGCCATACGGGGACGGATACCTGCTGGGGGGAGGCAAACAGCGCGAGCCCTCTGCTGTTCCTGACGGAGTTGCAGGATTTTATCAATAAGCGCCACGAAGAAATGCCCGAGGGGTCCTACACCACCAGCTTGTTCCGCGATGGCGTGAACCGCATGGCTCAGAAGGTGGGCGAGGAGGCTCTGGAGGCATGCATCGAGGCTTGCAACGGTACCAACGAACGCCTGGTATACGAGGCATCGGATATGCTTTACCACCTCATCGTGCTGCTTACCTCCAAGGGCTTGCGCATTGAGCAAGTGGTGGAGGAACTCGCTTCCCGACACAAGCCGGGTTGGCAGAAACACTGAGCCGGCGCCGAGCCTAAACGCCTGTTTTATCCACGCCGCGGCTACGCTGTAGCTGCGGCGTGTGCTGTGCCCGGGTTACAAATCCCCGACGGTAAAGTGGATGAGGAACGAAGCCGTGCCGGGCTGAGGGGCTGAGGTGGTGCCGAGCGTGCCGGAGGGGTGGTAGGTGATGTGCTGGCGATTCACATCGTAGCGCACGTGGGCGCAGTGGCCTGCGTAGTGCGCCGCCGCTTCTTCTATGCTGTCATTGCTGATGCTTATCCATTTGTATTGCGGCTCGCGGTGGATGGTGGCCCGGGTGTCGCCCTTGCCCGGTGCCGCAACATAGCCGACAAAATGCAGTAATACCTTATGTGCCGGGTGGAGGGCTGGACCTGTGCGTTGTATCTCCACCCGAGGGGGCTTTATCCCCTTTTTGTCAAAGGTGATGGTGATGTCGCTCTCGTTGCCGAGCAAGACGAGCTCATCGAGGTACTCTGCGAAGTGGGCTTCTTTGTCCAGCAGGGCCGAGAGCGCTGCCAGACGCCGTGTGTATACCTCGCGGTGGAGTTGCTGCTGAAACCTTTCGGCTCTCATATTTCCGCCAAGCAGCGAGTGGAGAATCTCCCCGCACAGGCTCGTGCGCTCAACTCCCGGCGGCAGCGTGCGGTTTTGACGCATGTAGTTGTAAATGCGCCAGGTGTGCACATTGAGCGCGGCGTCATGCCGGGGTATTTCGTAACCGATATGAGTGACATCCTTCCCGGCAAGCGCCTCTTGTAGTTTGGCTGCAGCTTCGGCTGCCTGCCTGTCGCTTATGGGGGGAGAGAACTTGTCGGTTGAAATCGCGGCTATGTCCTTGCGAGCCCGGCGCAGTACGCTGCGTATTGCCTTGGCTGAGCTCCCGGTTACGCAGTCGTCCACCGTTGCCCCTCGGTTGGACTTCGCTTCCAAGTCGGCACCATTGTCAACCAGCCAGCGGACGAGTTGAAGGTCGCTCAGGCTGCAGGCGTAGTGCAGGGCAGTGCAGCCCTGCGTTTCGGCATAAGTGACATTGATATTTTCCCCACGCAGGATGAGGTTGAGCTGAGAGATGAGTCTCGCCTGATAGCGGCGGTCGATGGCAGAGTCATAGTGTCTGCGTTTCAGCCCGGCCAGCAGTCGGCTCAGTTCGCTCTTTCGGCGCGCCTGCGAAGCTGCTGCTTTGTCGGCACGCACAATCTTACCGCCCCTCTTGCTCGGGGGCGGGGTGTCCGTGGCTGTGGCTGCGGTGCTAAGCAGCACCAGGAGAGTGATGGTGGCGAGTCTGAACATACCCTGCAACGCCTGTAGCATAGCATGTTTGGCGCCTCAGGTAAAGCGCTTTTGTATCATTGCCCGGCAAAATAGCACAGAAAGAGACTGATTTCGAGGCGGGCCTGTGCGTGAGGCTATTATTCAGGTGTGTATCTGCGCATGCTCTTTTTTGCGTCTGTCTGTGAAATTCGTCTTGCCAACAGGGAGTGAAAATGGCAGAATAGACGCATGGCGTATCGTAACCTGGTGGCATTCTTTGTCTTGATTCTGGCATGTCTTGTAGGCTGCCAGCAGCAGGGCCGCAATTCCTATCTGCGCACACCGGCGGCTGTGAAGTTCAAGCCGGTGAGGGGGCAGATTATTCCGCGTTCCATCGGCCGCCTGGCTCGCGAGGCCAATATCAAGATTCGCATGATGCCGCGCCGCTCCAAGCAGCGAAAGGGCTCGCGCCGTCTGCGCCCCTCGTTCATTACGATTCACAGCACCGCCAACCACTCTGCCTCGTCCACAGCTATGCAGCATTCGCGTGCGCTCTGCCGCGGGGCTTTTACCAACCGCAGCTGGCACTTCACGGTGGATCAGTTCATGGTGGTGCAGAACCTCCCCCTCAGCGAGACAGGCTGGCATGCCGGCTCAGCCGCCGGTAATAACCACTCCATCGGTATTGAGATGTGCGAGTGTGAGAGCCGCGGGCAAAACCACTTCCGCACTTGGGATCGCGCCGCCAAGCTCACCGCCGTGCTCATGAAACGCTATGGTATCAACCTGCGCCATGTGGTGCCGCACCACCACTGGACGGGTAAGAACTGCCCGGCGCCGCTGCTGACCAATGGCCGCCCGGGGCCCAAATGGGCTTGGTTCCATTCCCGTATTGACTACTACTACCGCTGCATCAACAACGGACGCTCCAACCGCTGAGGCTTCCCCAACGCTGCTGAGTTGTGACGCGCAGGCTCACAGATGCCTTGGATGAGGTGCCGGAAATCTCGCCGCGAGAGCTCAAAGCCCTGCGCGCTGCCTCCTTTGAAACGGTGGGCGATGTGCTCACGCGAGTGCCGCGCCGGTATGAGGATCGCCGCAGCACCAAACCGATTGAAACTCTGCTGGATGGCGAGACGGTAAGTCTGCTGGTGCATGTGTATAGTGCCGGGTGGCGGTTTTCGTACAAGCGGTATTATGAGGTAAGCGTGGGGGATGAGGCCGCCCTTCATGGGGCGCGGCTGGTACTGCGGTGGTTCAACATGCCCTATGTGGCGAAAATGCTGGCTGTGGGCATGAATATTTCCGTGTACGGCAAGGTGAAGGAGTACAGCGGGAAGCTCACCATGACGAACCCCGACTTCGAGGTGATGGAAGACGAGGATGCCGGCTGCCGACTGGTGGAAAAGGCAATGGGGGGCTGCCCCGGCGAGCTTCCGCCCGTGGTTGATAGCCTTCGGGTGCATACGGCGCGTATCGTGCCGATTTATCGCGGTATTTCCGGGCTGGCACCCAGGCGTTTTCGCAGCTTGATATGGGGGCTGTTGCAGCAGTTGCCGAACGATGTGCGCCAACCCGGCTATGATATCGCCCCTGCGTATCCCTTTCGGCAGGCCTTGCAAGACCTGCATTTCCCGGCTGACCCCGAGGCGCACCGCAAGGCGCGTCTGCGCTTTGCTTTGGCGGAGTGCTTTGCGCGGCAATTCCGGGTGGCCTGGCGTCGTCGCCGCACGCGTGCACGCCGCGGGCGCGTCAACGTGACAACGGATGGCTATTTGCAGGAGCTGCTGGCCTCGCTGCCGTTTCAGCTTACGGCGGCACAGGCGCGATGCGTCGCTGAGATTCGGGCGGACATGGCGAGCCCCTGCCAGATGAACCGATTGTTGCAGGGAGATGTCGGCAGCGGCAAAACACTCGTGGCGCTGTGCGCCATGCTGCTGGCGGTGGAAAGCGGGGGCACCGCCGCCATGATTGCTCCGACTCAGATACTGGCCGAGCAGCATTTCAACAACTTCCGCCGCCTGCTGTCCGGCATGGATATCCGCCTCTCCCTGAGAACTGCAGACCGCGCCGAAGACCTCGGCTATGTGCCGGACAACCCGGCGGAGGCCGACAATACACCCCGTCTGCTGGTGGGAACGCATGCTTTGCTGTACAAGAAAAGTCGGCCGGGAAATCTGGCGCTGGCTGTGGTGGATGAGCAGCACAAGTTCGGCGTGGCACAGCGGGAGAAGTTTGTGGCCGGTGGTGAGTGCCCGGATGTGCTGGTCATGACCGCTACCCCCATTCCCCGTACCCTGACGCTCACCCTCTACGGCGATTTGGACGTGTCTGTTATCGACGAGCTGCCCGCCAACCGCGGCGAGATTATCACTGCCCTGCGTAACCCTGCCCACATGAAGCGCATCATCTCTTTCATGCAGGCAGAACTGGCCGCCGGAAGACAAATCTATATCGTCGCACCGCTTATTGAGGAAAGCGAGGTGCGGGAGCAGGCCGCCGCAACGACGGAGTATGAAAAATGGAAGGGCATTTTCCCGCAGGAACCTATAGGCTTGCTGCATGGGCGCCTCTCGCCCGATGAAAAGGACGCCGTTATGGGAGCCTTCCGAGCGAATGAATACCATATTCTGGTCGCCACCACCGTGGTTGAGGTCGGGGTGGATGTGCCGAATGCCACTGTGATGCTAATCAACGATGCCGATGCTTTTGGCCTGTCGCAGTTGCACCAGCTGCGTGGGCGCATTGGCCGCGGTCGGCACAAGAGCTATTGCATTCTGCTCTCAACAGCTAAGGCCGGGGAACCGGGGCGCGAGAAGCTCGAGGTGCTTTGCCGTACGCTCAATGGCTTTGAAATCGCTGAAGAGGATTTCCGCCTGCGCGGCCCCGGCGATGTGCTCGGCACGGCTCAGAGCGGGCTGGGGGCTGTGCAGTTTGCCGAGTGGCTTACCGATATGCGCCTCATCCACCGCGCCGGGCGCGATGCTGCCGCCATCCTCGATGCCGACCCCGAGCTGCGCCTGCCCGAACACGCCCCCCTGCGCGCCCTCGTCGCCCCGGAGTCAGAGCAGGGCGTGACAGCTTAATTTTATGTGAATGCAGAACTTATTTCCGCGTAAGCTGCCACATGCGGGACAGTTTGCTCAGCAACGTTGTTTTTTCCCTGCTTCGAGCGCGAAGCTCTGTCAACATTGGGATATCTGAGGTAAATTTTCGAAATGCTGTATCTAAATTTTCCTGGGCTTTCTGAACCTCTGTAAAGTAATCGGTGTCTATGCCTGATTTATAAGTTTCCTCGATTTGTTCGAGCTTGATAGTTTTGGAAGCTTCGCCTTTTCGTCCTACTGCATCGAAATAATCGTTGAATTTGAAATCCCTTCCAAAAAGAGGTTTGTCAAAGATGAGTCTTACGTTAGGGATTTTATAGGCATCTGCTATAATTAACCCATGAAGACTGGACGAAAAGATGGTAGAGCATGAACAAA
Organism: Akkermansia sp.; assembly: GCA_030535795.1. Lineage (GTDB taxonomy): Bacteria > Verrucomicrobiota > Verrucomicrobiia > Verrucomicrobiales > Akkermansiaceae > Akkermansia. Next base: position 34,997 of record JAUNRE010000011.1, on the reverse strand, counting down.
TCTCGTCAATAACAGTTTTGGGCTCAGCCATAACGTTGATAACCTTGTATCGAGGGTCATTTTTATAGGGCTCTAGCTCAGCGCTTTCAAAGTGGGTGTAGTGTGGCACGATGCCAATAGGGGCCTGTGTGTCCGGTACGTCCTTTTTAGGGAAAATATAAGGCATCAACAATCCGGGATCCCCGAAAGCGACGTCTTTCTGAAGCTTAAGTATATGCTTGCTGCGCGGGCCTCGAAGTGCGTAGCAATGCGCATGGTTTAATCGTTTGGTTCTACGCTTTCTTATGAACCCGCTTCCTAATACGATTGAAAACTTGCTTGTATCGACGCGTCCTAAAATGCTGCCAACACAGAAAATATCCGCATCATCGATGGAACTGGCAATCGCAACTGAATCTCCGCAGTAATGTGTCATGAGCAGCGGCGTTAATAAGTCGCCAAAATTGACGACCGCCTGCTCAATCGGGGCGCCCCAATAGTAAAATTTCAGCTTTTCATCCATCGTTTCCACGATGTAAACATATTTTTGTTTGAAAGGCAAGCAAAAAAAGACCACCACTTAGAACGCTGTCAGGAAAGCCTGACATGCGCATACGCCGTGCGATTCATCGAGTGATGCACCGGTGCCGCTGTAGTGCGCGTAAACGGAAGTGTGCAATTTCATTCTTTTGCGGATTTCGTGCTTGAAATTACGGGGGAATGTGGTAGGCTTGTTTCTGAACAATAAATTGCGTGTTATGCTGATGAAGAAGTTTGCAGGTATTGCCGCTGTCGTTTCGCTGCTTGGTGTGGCTATGGCCACAACGGAGGAAGACCCCGCTGCCGTAATAGCCGGCGAGGCCGCCGTGGCCGGTGATGAGGTGGGCGAGGGCGAGGCTATTGTGCACGAAGAGGAAGGCGAGGGGAGCGAGGAAAATGTGGCTTCGCGCTATCTGTTGGCGCAGCTCTCTATTGTTCAGGGACTTACGGAACGCCTGTCGGGCGAACTGGTAGCTGCGGTGCCGGAGGAGGTGGCGGAGTCGCTCAAAGAGGTGCTGGCTGAGGCTCATGCCCTGGAGCGCATGGCCATTGATGTAGGAGCCGGCGAGTATGAGGAATTGCTCCAAGAACTGGAAGGCGACCCCGCGGTGCAAGTGCTGTACGACAAGTTGGATGCCGCTACGGCCAAGCTGGAGGAGAAGTCCTACTACAACTGCCCGGAACTGGAGGAAGTTGTGAGCCAGATTCTCAATATCATATCCGATTTATAACCCCCTTACATGATGAAGCCCGCTACCCGATACCTACTGTTACCCCTGCTGCTCACCGTGGCAACCGGGGCTGAGCCGCTCAGGGAGATAAGCACCTGGACACGGCAGCCCGAAACCTGCGAGCGCCGTGCTCTGCTGCAATACCTGCGCCATGATGACGTGCGTGTGCGCTCGGCGGCACTCGACTTGCTGGAGTTCCTGACCGGAAAGGACTTTGGCTTGGACCCCTGGCTGGCACCGGCCGATGTGCCGCAACCCGTGCAGAAAGAGCTGGATACCTGGGCCGCTGCTGAGGAAATGGCCGGCGACCCTGCTACGGCTCCTGATGCCGCGCGTCTGAATACGACGGTTGCCTTGTTGCGTACGGCTGACCCGGATACGCAACGCCGCCTCTGCCTGCGCTATGCATCCTGGCGCTCCGCGCTGGGGGCAGCCCTGCAGAAAGAGCTTGCCGAGAATGCTGAGCTGTCGGAAAAAGAGCGCGATAACCTGCGCTGTTCCCTTTTTCGGCTGCAATTGCAGCAGGCCATGCCGGCCGATGTGGGGCATGTGGTGACGCTGCTCACCTCGCACGCTCGCAATGATATTCTGACCGGTCTGGAGGCGCTGCGCAAGACAGGCAGGGACGCGCTGCCCGTGCTGATGGTGTTTGCTGATTCCGAAGATGGGCTTGTGCGTGAGGTGGCGATTGATGTGCTGCTGCAGACCGGTGGAGAGACGGCGTACAAAATCCTTATGCCGAGTCTGATGAAGGAGACGGATCGCAATATCCTGCAAATAGCGGCTCGCCGGGCTCCCGATAGCACGCCGATTATCTGTATTGTAGAGTTCCTCAACAAACTGGCGCAGGCGGATGATGAAGATGTGGCTGTGGCGGCTTTGGAAGCATTGGGGGATATGGATGAGAGCGCCGCAGTGGAAGATCCTGTTGCGAATGCCGGTAGTCGGCAGGCGCTGCCGCCGGAGGTGATGATTACCCTTCTGCAGAAGCCGGATTGGCGCGTGCGAGCTGCCGCCCTGCGTGCGCTGCAATCCAAAGCATCGTTCATTCCGTCCATGCGCGATAAAGATTTGCAGGCGGCTCTTCTCAAAGTTTTGCGCGAAGATACGGATGAGACCGTGCGTGCTCAGGCCATGCATGTGTTACATAAGCGACACTTGGTGTCTCTCTACATGAATGAACTGACGGATTATGCCGTGCGTACGCCCTCTGCGACACCGTACGTTGTGTACCTTTACTGTGAGCAGAAAGCAACACTTTCCGCCGCCCTGTTGGATGCCGTGTCGCGATTCTCGCCGGAGCAGGTGGACCAGCTGGTGGGGTATGATGATGAATATGAGACTGTTTTTGATGAAGACGGGATACGACGCAAAAGTGTGAAGGCGGTGCTGGAGTCGTTGCTGGCTAACCCGGATCCGCGCGTGCGCCGCCGCCTGATGGCAGCCTGGGGCTCGCGCCTGTATGTGAAACACCCCGGGTGTGCTCAGGCTTTTCTGGAGTGGCTGAAAGACCCCTCGGTGCCGGCTTTGGACAAGGAATCACCCCTGCATCGCTTGGTGTTTTCCACACTCTCAAACCACGACTTGGAGAAAGAATACAGCGTCAAACTGGCGGAGTGGCTGCAACAGGAGTCGGATAACCCGACAATGAAGGATGAGAAGTTGCAGACGCTGATTTATGCTTCGCTGTTGAAAATGAGGCCTGACCGGACGGATGCCATGCTCGATGAGCGCATCGAGAAGCTGGAGCCTACTTATGTGGATGACCTGCTGGATGATTGTCCCCACTACTTCCTGAAACTGCGTCCTGAATTTGCTGAAAAATTTGTGCAGCACCGGGACTTTTATTGCATCGGTTCGCTGTTGGATGCGGATTCAAAACCGGCTAATCTCATCCGCGAGCGTCTTGTTTCCATGAATCTGAAGGTGGATCACTGGGAGCGTTTGATGCGACACGCAATCGACCGCCTGAGTTCGGATTCTTCCGCGGAAAGTGTGTCGATTCTCACCGCTGCTCTCTCTGACAAAACGCCGGTGAATCGGCGCGCCGTCGCTGCGTTTGTGCTGCTGGCGAGTGAGGCCGCGGGTACCCCTCAACTGAGGGATAAAATTGCGCCGATGGGGGAGCCTTGGGATTCGTACCTGCAATGTGTGCGTGAGTGTCCGCGCAAGGGGGCAGATGTGGAAGCCTGGGCAAAGAAGTTTTACCGGAGCGAACTCCCGTGTGTGCGGCGAGCTGTGGCCGGGTGCTTGTTGCCGATGGATAGTTGGAAGTTTTACCTGCCGTGTGGTAAAAATGAGTCGCCGTTACAGGTGTCGCCTTCAAGCTTTGATTCTTCCGGCAAGCGCGTATCGTGCCCGGTGTCGCTGATTCGCCTGGTGCAAGCCATGCAGGATGACGATGACCCCACCGTGGCACTGGTGGCCTGTGCCTCGATGCTGTATCGTGTTGGTGATTGTGACCGTGTTCGCCTCCACGAGCTGCTTGCTCGTTTGCGTCAGGTGCGGGAAGCGAACCTTACTGATGCGGATGACATTACGGAAAACTACTTATACGGCGCCGTCTGCCGTCAGATGGAGGGCGTGTGGAAGCGCTGGAGTAGCTACCGAGGCTCCGGAACAATGGAGTTCTTCAAACTGAAGGGCTCACCCAAAAAACTGCGCCCCGGGCTGGAAACAGTGTTGGCGGAGTATGCCGAAAGTATTAATGACTACCCCTGGTCGGTGCTGGATGAGGTGAAGGATAAAATGCCCAAGCGCAAAAGTTCCGGGAATAAGTCAGGAAACGCCCGCCCCCATGACTTCAATTTCCCGGCGCCTCCCACTTTGGCGGAAAAGGAACCGGAGCCTCAACCTGTTGTACAAGAGCCTGCTCCGGAGCCTGCTGAGGCCCACGAGGATATGGCAGATGCCGAAGATGAGCGCACCCCCGTGCCGGTGGCGGATAAGAATGCCCCGGTGCGCGTGGAGTTCTTCCACAAGTCCGGGTGCGATGTCTGTGAGCGTGTGCAGCGCCGCCTGCGCGACCTCAAAAAATCTTACCCCGGGCTGGAAGTCGTGGATTATGATGTGGAAAGCGAGGCGGGGCGAGAGCGCAACACGGTGCTTTGCGCTCGGTATGGGGTGGAGGCGTCCAAGCGTCGCAAGGCTCCCGCTCTCTTTGCCGAGGCCGGTGTGCTGCTGGGGGATGATGCTGCATCGGAGCGTTTGGACGCTCTGGTGAAGGAATCACAGGAAGCGGGGCTGACGGCTCAGCGCCTAGCAGCCTCGCCCGAGCCGACGGCGGCTCCGCAGGAACCGACAGAGACTACTCCTGAGCCTAAGCCTGAGCCGATACCGGTTATTCGCCCGGAGCGTCTGGCCGAGACATCGGCCACCGAGACCGCAGCCGCTACCGGCGAACAGGTGTGGGAAATGGTGCGCAGCTACGGCATGCTTGCTATCGGCGGGCTGGTGGCGCTGCTGGGGGCGTTGCTGGTGCTCTTTGGCAGGCGCAAGGAGGAATAACGATACGCGAAAAATCGGCAGGCGGATGAGCGTATGCCGTGGCAGGGATGCGCCGCCGCCGTTTATTTATAAACGCGCGGCACACGTGCCGAAATGGAGCAAATGATGTTGCTGGGAATGGTGTTGGCGCGAGCCGTCAGCTCCTCCCAAGGCACATTGGGGCCGAGTATTTCGGCCACATCTCCGGGCTGTACGTTTTCCATGTGGCTGACATCCACCATAATCTGATCCATCGTCACGCGCCCCAGCACAGGGCAATACTGCCCATTGAGGTACACGCGAGCCCCGGTGTTGGAAAGGTAATGCAGGTAGCCATCGCCGAAGCCGATACCGATAGTGGCCACCCGTGTGGGGCCGCTGGTGATGTAGGTGTGGTCGTAGGAGACGCCGTGGCTGTCGGGCAAGGTGCGGACGAGCGTGACGCGGCTGTAGAGAGTGAGCGTGTTGCGCAGTTCCTTGTTGTAGGGGGAGGGCATGGGGGAGTAGCCGTAGAGAATGCGCCCCAGGCGTACCATGTTGGTGCTGGGTGCCTTGTAGTTGAACACGGCTGCACTGCTGCACAGGTGGCGGTAGGGGAGGTCGAGGCTGACGCTGAGCTCCCGCACGGCTGCCTCGTAGGCCCGTATTTGCCTGTGGGTGAAGGCGATATCTTGTGAGGCTGCCGAGAGGTGCGAGTAGATGCCCTCGATATTGAGGTACTCGAACTGCTTGAGTCGCTCGCCCAGGCCGGGCATATCGCTGGGGAGCACACCGGCACGCCCCATGCCGGTATCCACATTGATGTGAAGGTTGACTTTCTTATTGAAGAGTTTACCGAGATTGTTGAAGTGCTCGGCTTCATTCACCCCGCTGAGAGCGGCACGCCAGCCGTTCTGCACAATCATTTCGCGCTCATTCGGAAAGCAGGGGCCCAGAATGAACGGGCAGGTGCGGCACCCCGCTGCCTGCACACGCGCAGCTTCGGATGGGGTCGCTACGCCGAAAAAACGTATGTCTTCGTTATCCAGCGCTTTTACAACCCCTTCTATGCCATGGCCATAGGCCTCCGCTTTCACAATGGGCATGCGGCTGTGGTCCGGCATGACGCGGCGTACGATATTAAGGTTGTGCTTCATGGCCTCGGTGTCGACCTCTGCCCAAGCGCGGTAAGTGGCGGTTTGCTCCATAACTCTATTCTATACCTGAGAATGTGCGATTGCAAGCCTTTTAAGCCAACGGAGTCAAAAGAATGCAGGCGGATTGCAGGGGGCGGCTCCAGTGCAGGGGGAGCCCGCGGCTGAGCAGCTCGGCGCCGCTGCATATTTCACCGTTCAGCGGGCAGAGGGGGCGTGCGGTGTCCGGTAGCAGCTCTGCGATGCGGTAATGGGTGTCCGGTCGCAGGCCGCGCAACGGTATGGTGGTGTGTTGGTTTGTGAAGGGGCGCTCCGTGGTGTAGGCCAGTAGCAGTGCCTGCCGGCCATCGGTGTAGAGCAGGGCACAGTCCGACCCTTCGTAGGGGCTGACCAGGCGGTAGAGGTCGCCCAGCTGCACCAGCGGGCGCAGTTCCTTTGCCAGTGCCAGACGAGTTCGGATTTCTTCCTCCTCGGCAGGCGATAGGCGGCGTGGGTCGAGTTCGAAGCCGAGTCTACCTGCCAGGGCGACATCGAAGCGGAATTTGAGTGAGGTGGTGCGACCTGTGTAAAGGTTGGGGCTTGCGGTGACATGGGCGCCGATGGCATTGGCGGGGAAGAAGTGGCCGGCACTCCACTGCATGCGCAGGCGGTCGTGGGCATCGGTGTTGTCGCTCAGCCAGAATTCCTCGTGGTATCGTGCCGCTCCGGCATCCATTCTGCCGCCACCGGCTGAGCAGCATTGGAAGACAATGTGTGGGTGGCGCTGCCTCAACGCACGCATGATGCGGTAGTAGGCGCAGATGTAATCGAAGTAAATGTTGGGGTGCGGAGCATCGGTCATCATGCGGTTGCAATCCCATTTCACATAGGCAATGCCCGGGTTATTGCTCAGCAGGTCGTCAATGGTGCGGAGCACGTGTGCTGCTACTTCGGGGCGGGCGAGGTTGAGCACCAGTTGCCTGCGTTGCTCGGTGGGGGTGATGCCGGGCAGGTGCAACGCCCATTCCGGGTGGGCTCGGTAGAGTTCGCTGTCCGGGCTTACCATTTCCGGCTCAACCCACAGCCCGAACTTCAACCCTTGTGTTGCCGCAAAATCAGTGAGTGGCCGCAAGCCCTGCGGCAGTTTCTCCGTATCCGGATACCAGTCTCCCAGCGAACTGGTGTCGTCTTTGCGGCGCCCGAACCAGCCGTCATCGAGCACAAACATCTCGATGCCGAGAGCAGCGGTGCGTTGCATCATGCTGCGCAAGGTGGGTTCATGCACATCGAAATGTACGCCTTCCCAGCTGTTGAGCAGGCAGTCACGTGTGTCTGCGCCACGGGGAATAACACAGCGCCGCAGGTAGCGGTGCAGGCGGCGGGTGGCTTCGCCTTTACCTCGCGGGCTGTTCAGGAGGATGGCCTGAGGAAGCTCAAGCGTTTGCCCCGGTGCGATGGTGTAGGGTGCTTGCGCAAAGTCGTGCCCGACACCGAGAACGCCGAGCCCCTGGGCATTGTGAGTGAATGCCAGAGAGTAGTTGCCGCTCCAGGCCAAGGCGGCCAGCAGGCAGTGGCCGCATTCTTCCTGTGCGGGGGCATTTGTGGCGATGATGATGCCGGGTGTGCCTTCCTGTGCTGCTTTGATTCCGGTGTAGGCATTGGCGCAGAGGGTGTTGCCTCGTTGCACTTCTTCTTCCTGCATGGTGTGCTCTCCGGCCCAAACGCCGCGAAAAGTGGTGGCGTGGTAGCGCTGTGCCTGTAGAGAGGCAGTGGCGGAGTAGCCGCGCAGCAGTTGCAGGCAAGCATCGGTGCCGTTGTGCAGGCTGACTTGCTGGGTGAACACGCCTTCTGCGTGCAGTTGCAGGCGTAGGCGGAGCTCAATGCTCGGGTGGCGCGAATCGATAAGCGTAAGCAGCAGTGCCTCGTCGGCGGTAGTGTGGCGGCTAAGCTGCGGGGCAAAGCCCATGCTGCCGTCAGCAAAGAGGAGCTGGAGGGCGTATTCCCCGGAAAGGTGTTCTTGGGGATAGACAATGCGCGACTGGTAGTCCGTGAGGTATTCGGTGGTGATACTCCCGGTATCGTGGTGGCTGACTATGGCTCGGCCGTTGCACCATGTGATGCAGCCGTAGGGGTATGTGATGCAAGCTGTGCTACTCATGATGTGGGGCGGGGCTCCGCTGTTGGTATGAAGCCGAGGAGCCTTTATTCGTACTTGCGGGCTTCTCTGCGAGCCATGCGCAGGCGGTGGCGCTCATCGTGGGCGCGTTTACCCAATGCGGAATCAGGATTGATGTCGCGTGCGGCTTCCAGGGCGGCAATAGCTTCCAGCAATTTTGCCTCGGTGGCCGGGGTGTGAGCTCCTTTGTATGCCTGGGCATATTGCTTCATCAGCAAGGGGTAGAGGCAACGCAGGCCGATGAGCTGCTGCTGTTCGCGCGTGCAGAGCGGGTGGTTGAGCAGTTGGCGGCACTCGCTTACCAGGGGGTGGAGTTGTTCCTCCGTGGCGGACTCATATTTGCAGCGAGCGAACAGGCGGTACATGCGCGCGCGGTAGCGGTTCGGCTCGGCTTTCTCCTCGCGGTCGGGGGCTACGGCGGCGGCCACTGCATCGATGACCGCTTTCGGTTGCAGCCCGCGCAGCAGCAGGGTGGCATAGGGGCCGTTCTCATCTGCCGCCACAAGACAGGGCAAGTGTGTCACCCCGGCTTCCATAGCCGCTGCTATCGTTTCGGCGCCCGACATATCGTCGCAATCCTGCGGCAGCTCAATGTACCGACACTCGACTGTGGCTTCCGGTGTTTCTTTCGGTAGTGTCTTTTCCACCAGTTTTCGTAGTTCCGGGCTATCAGCCCCGACCGGCAGGTAGACGGTGTAGGTATCTGCCAAGGCTGTGGCGGCGAGTAGTCCGGCCGCAGCGATGAGTTTGCAGATGTTGGGGAGGAAAGGCATGGGGGCGTCAGGCGCGGCTGATGGTAATACGCTTGAAGCGTGAATCTGTCTCCTCGGAACTGGTGCGGATGCCTTCCATTTTGGCCAGCTCGTTGTGAATCAGTCGTCGCTGGTAGGCATTGAGCTTTTCCATGAGCAGGGGGCGGCCGCTCTGCAAGACGCGCTCGGCTCGTGCCCGTGCCCGGCGCAGCAGTTTGGCTTCGGCTCGCTCGCGGTAACTGTCGCAATCCACGCGAATGCGCGGGGCGTCTTCCCACTCCGCTTGTACCAGGCGGTTCACCAAGTATTGCAGGTCATCGAGCTTGTCACCCTCATCGCCGATGAGGTAGGCGGCATCAGGGCTGGAAATCATGAGCGTGACGCCGTTCTCCTCCCCCTCGGTAGGAGTGGTCGTCAGTGTGAAAGTATAGCCCAACGGAGAGAGGATGGCTGTCGTCACCCTCTCTGCCAATTCAGCTGCATTCTGCTGTATATCCATGGTGGTCTTACTCGCGGTCTCCCAGGAAACGCAGCAGGAAGAGGAAGAGATTGAGGAAGTCCAGATAGAGGCTCACGGCACCGTCAATAGCGCCCTTGGCTCGAGCATCAGGATCGGTCAGCCAGGAGCCCTCATTCAGAATGCGCTGGGTGTCGTAGGCTGTGTAGGCGGCAAACAGAACAACACCTACGCCCGACAAAATGAGGTCGAGCATGCCATTACCCAGGAAGATGTTAATAATAAGGCCGATTATAAGCCCGAAAAGCACCATCATGAGGGTGCGCCCCAGGACGCTCAGGTCGCGCTTGGTGGTGGCGCCGTACAGCGCCATGGCACCGAACATGCCGGCCGTGGTGGCAAAGGTGACACCCAGAGACTGAGTGGTGTAGAGGCTCAGTACCGGCCCGAGCAGAAAGCCCCACAAGGCAGAGAAGCTCAGGAAAATAACGCCCAGTGCCCCGGCGGTGAGCATGCGGCGACCAAAGCACATGATAAGCAGGAGTGCGATGGTGCCAAGGAAAAGCCACAGGTGGTTCTGCAAGGCCCAGGTCAGCGTCTTATCGGAGCCCATGGAGTAGATGGCCACGCCTGCCGTCACAACCATCGAGCCGGCCATCCAAGTGTAAACTTTATTGAGGTAAGCCTTGGCAAGAGCGGCATACTGCTCCGGCGTCAGCTCTATTGTTTGAGGGTATTCTTGTTCCATGGCCTCATCATAGCATTTTCGTGCGCATTGTCAAGCGGAAAACATGCGCTGTCATTTCGGAATGAACGCATGCGCGGGCTTGCGGCGCGATTCTCGAATTTTGCGGAGGGTGAGGTCTTGCACGGGTGGGGAAAGTCGCGGTAAAAGCTCAGCGGCGATATGGGGGTGGAGCAGGTATAGCTCGCAGGCGCACCATGCCACGGCCATTCGGGCGTAATGCGCCGGGCAGCTTACCTGTGGCAGCAGGGCGGCAACTGTTTCTGCCCATGTCAATTCAGTTACAAAGTGATTGAGCAGCATGACTACACCGAAGCGTGCCCCATATTCTGCCTGCGAGCTCAGATAGGGACGCAGGAAGTCCAGCGTAGCGGTGCGTTGTTCTCGCACAAAACGATAGGTGGCGCAGCAAGAGTCGCATATACTCCAGTTGCGAATAGTCGGCACAAACTCAGCCAGGGCGTCCATTCGCTCCGAGAGGGGGGCAGCCGGGGCGTAACCCGGTAGCATGCCGCGCAGCATGACTAGCTCCATGCAGCTAACTGATTGCAGTTCATCAAAGAGCTGACGCCAGTTTTTTGCGGCTGCTTGTTTGGCCAGCTTTCGCAGGGTTGGCAGGCGTACCCCCATTAAGTCATCTTCACCCGGTATGAGCGAGGCCGCAAACGCGCGATAACGCGGCTCTGCTTGTTGGCGCAGCGCCGTAGTCAATTCTACAAGGGTCATGGAGTCGCAGCATCCAGTAATTTCTGAATCTCCGGATTTTTGGCTACTTCGCGGGCACTGTGCCCTTCGGCATCGCGGGCGCTCACATCGGCACCGTAGCGGAGCAACTGACGGGTGCATTCCACATTGTTACGCATGGCTGCGGCTATGAGTGCCGTGGTGCCATCTTTCATGCGTGCATTCGGGTCGGCGCCATGCTCCAGCAGCATCAGGCTGACAACATGGGGCTCCTGGCAGCGCGCAATGCTGTAGATGAGGGGTGTCACACCGTTGGCATCAGCCAGGTTGGGATCTGCTTTGCTGGCCAATAGTAATTGTATGGTGTCCAATGCGTTCTGTGAGCATGCCAGCATCAGTACGCTATCCCCTTGCAGGGCTCGGAAGTTTTTGTCTGCACCGTGGGCAAGCAGCAGGTCGAGCATGTGGGCATTGTTGGTCGCCGCTGCTACGGATAAGGCCGAGATGCCCGGTTTTTGCGAGGCATTCGGGTCGGCACCATGCTTCAGAATGGTGTGTACCATTTCCACGCGCCCGGTATAGGCCGCCATTACCAGCAGCGGCATAGCTTCCTTACCCACTCGTGTGTCGGCAGCTATGCCATGGTTGAGCAAGTTGTCCAGTTGCTCTGTAGTACCGCGTGTCAGAATTGTTTTCAAATCCTCCACGGTAACGCGTTTTGCCTCGCGCGGCTGTTCCGTTCCTCCTTGGGCTTCTGCCAGTACGGGGGCCGCAGCCATAAGCGCCAACACTGTAAAACCAAGCTTCATAGCTTTATCAGTATAGCACAATCCTTGCCCCGAAGCAAGCTCGAAATCCCGCTATCGTACGCTTGTTTTTTTGTGTTTGAGCTCTCTATAATGAAAAGCCGCTCTTGAAAGAAAAATCCCGCAAGCGCATGTCTTGCGGGATTTAGCGGACAGGGAGGGATTCGAACCCTCGGTACGCTTTTGACGTACACACGATTTCCAATCGTGCTCTTTCGACCACTCAGACACCTGCCCAGTCGAACTGTTGTTCTGTCTGCGCCCGGAATGGGTGCGCCGCAACTATACGCTAAATCGGTGCGTATTGCAAGCCTAAAATTTCAAAATGGGTGATTTTTTTGAAAAATGGGGATGAAAATCCCTATCCTCGAACGGAGATGAGCTCGTTGTAACGCACGCCATTGCCTCCGAAGAGATCGAGGGCACTACCGACGGTTGCGTCGAGGCTGCCGCCGGAGAGGGAATCGATGAGGTCGAAATCGGCGAGGGTGGTAATGCCGCCGGCGTACGTCATGGGGCAGCCTCGCCAGGAGCCGAGCATGCTCACCAGCTCGCGGTCGATGCCGCTGCAGCGCCCTTCAACATCGGCGGCATGGATGAGGAACTCGGCGCAGCGGTCAGTCAGGGCAGAGAGGGTGGCGGGCGTGACGGCCAACTCTGTGAGCGTTTGCCAGCGGTTCATGGCGACGACCCAGCCATCGCGGGTCCGGCGGCAGCTGAGGTCGAGCACCAGGTGCTCTTTGCCCACGCGCTCCACAAGTTCGCGGAGTACATCGTGGCGGAACTTGCCCTGTGGGTCGAAGAGAACGCTGGTGACAATCACATGCGAGGCCCCTGCTGCGAGCCATTCGGCTGCGTTGTCGGGGGTGATGCCACCGCCTACCTGCAGGCCGCCGGGGTAGGCGGCGAGAGCGGCGCGGGCTGCGGCATCGTTACCCGGACCGAGTTTGATGACATGACCGCCGCGCAAGCCGTCTTGCTTGTAACGGTCGGCAAACCACTCAGCCGGGTGATCGGCCACGAAGTTGGTGCGCAGGTCGGCGCCGTCATCGGTGAGGGTACCGCCGACGATTTGCTTCACGCAACCGTTGTGCAGGTCAATGCAGGGGCGAAAGCGGGTCATGCTCGTTCGTATTTTTCGATAACGTCTTTCTCGAACCCGTATGCAAGCAGCCCGATAGCCTCCTCGCGCGGGATACCGCGAGCGAGGAGATAGAAGAGTTGTTGTTCATCCACGCCGGAGCTGGCAGAACCATGGGAGCAGCGCACCTTGTCAGCCAGAATTTCAAGGCCGGGCAGGGAATGCACCGTCGCTTTTTCGCTCAGCAACATGTTACGGTTGCTCTGGTAAGCATCGGTATGATGAGCTCCGGGGGCTACGAAGATGTTGCCGGCGAAGATGGCAGTAGCGCCTTCATACACCACATTTTTGTAGAGCAGGTTGCTGGTAGCACCGCCCGCATGGTGAATCTGCTTGGTGTGCAGGTCGAGAACACCGTTGCGGGGGAGGTTGGAGGAATAGAGCTGAATATCTGATTCGGGGGCGTATATTTCAGCCACTGTCTCTTCACGTGCCCAGTCGTGGGTATCGTGTCTGGTAAGTTGGACAACCTGGCCTCCCATGTTCTGGATATTGGTGATGCACAGGTAGCGCTCCATGTGGGCACTATGGTGTAAAATCTTCAGCTTGGCGCCCTCTGCCACCTGAATGTTGCGAGTGGCGAACATGCATGCCGTGTCTCCTTCTCCCCGGTGGATTTCGACAACTTCTGCCGTCACTCCGGGCGCGACCATGATGAATGTCGAGGGGGTGAATAAGCCGGTTGTTGTGTATTCTATGCGGATGGGCTTTTTGGTGTCCTCCTCAATGTAAAGGGCGTAGCCGCTGCCGAAGCGTTCGAGATGCATGCCGAGCAGGGCATCGGAGCCGATAGTGGGCATGAGCATTTCCGTCCGGCGCAGGTCATCATCGTCAGCGCTGACGGGTACGGCGGCCTCGCCTGCGTGCTCGACCTTGGCTTCGCCCTGTGAGGGCTTATCGCTTCGGAGCAGTTCGGCCAGCGCGGTGGCGTATTTGTGCGGGCGGCCGAAGCGCCAGTCTTCGTTCAGTCGGTTGGGCAGCACGGCGTTTTCGAAGCGGGCTTTGCTTTCGCTGAGAGCCTGATTCAGTTTGGCCTCGGCCTCTGCCTGGGCGAAGGCTTCTTCCATGCTCATATTCTGCGGGAAATCCATAATGTGATGCAGTGCAGGGGGTTAGCCGATGGAGTCTTCCATTTCCAGGTCAATGAGTCGGCGCAGCTCCACGGAGTACTCCATGGGGAACTCTTTGACCAAATCGTTAATAAAGCCATTGACAGCCAGACTCATGGCCTGAGCTCGTGTCAGGCCGCGCTGCTGCATGTAGAAGAGCATTTCCTCGTCCACCTGCGAGACGGATGCCTCGTGCTGTACGGCGCTGGCATTGCCGTTCACGGTGATGGCGGGGTAGGTGTCCGTACGGCTGGCGGGGTTGATGAGCAGGGCATCGCACTCCGTGTTGTTCTTGCAGCCCTTCATGCCCTTGAGCACATTCACCTCGCCGCGATAGCTCGCGCGCCCCTCGCCGATGGAGATGGACTTGGCTACGATGTTGGATGTCGTCTCGGGGGCGGCATGAATCATGCGCGCGCCGGTGTCCTGCAACTGGCCGCTGTGAGCGAGCGATATGCTCACCACCTCACCGCGGGCGCGGCGCCCCTGGAGCACCACGGCGGGGTATTTCATGGTGAGACCGGAGCCGAGGTTGCAGTCAATCCAGCGGATTTCGGCATCCTCCATAGCCAGCCCGCGCTGAATCACGAGGTTATACACGTTGGTGGCCCAGTTCTGCACGGTGACGTACTGAATCTTGGCGCCTTTGAGAGCCACGAGCTCCACCACGCCGGAGTGCAGGGTGGCGCTGTCGTACTTGGGGGCAGTGCAGCCCTCCATGTACATGAGCTCTGCGCCCTCATCGGCTATGATGAGCGTGCGCTCAAACTGCCCCATGCTCTCGGAGTTAATGCGGAAGTAGGCCTGCAACGGCTGAGCTACTTTGACACCTTTGGGCACATAGATGAACGACCCGCCGGAGAAGGCCGCGTGGTTGAGCGCTGAGAACTTGTTGTCGCTCACGGGGATGACCTTGCCGAACCAGGGACGGAAGATGTGCTCATAGTCGCGCAGGCCCTCCGTAGAGTTCACGAAGATGACGCCCTGCTTGCTGAGCTCCTCGCGCATGTTGTTGTAGGCTGTTTCGGAGTCGTACTGGGCATCCACACCGGCCAGGAAAGCACGCTCCTGCTCAGGCACACCCAGTCGCTCGAAGGTGCGCTTCACATCGTCCGGTACTTCCTCCCAATTCTTGTAGGGCATAGTGCCGTGGGAGAGGTAGTAGCGGATTTTGTCGAAGTCGAGGTCGTTGATACCCTGCGGTGCCCAGTGCGTGGGCATGGGCATTTCGTTGAACTTGCGCAGGGCATCCTTGCGGAATTGGCGCACCCAGTCGGGCTCGCCCTTGGCATCGCAGATGTAGTCGATGGTGGCTTCGGTCAGACCGAAGCCGGCATCGTACTTGTGGTTCTCCGGGAAGGAGAACTCGCCGCGTGTGTCTATCTGAAATGGCGTCTCGTCCATCACTCCTCGGATTTCAGGAAGTCAAAGCCATGCTGCTCAATGTGTTCCACTAGCTCGTAGCCGGCTGTGCGCACAATCTGTCCCTTGTAAAGCACATGCACCACGTCGGGTTTAATGTAGTCGAGCAGGCGCTTGTAGTGGGTGATGACCAGGAAACTGCGGAAGGGTGCACGCATGGCGTTCACTCCATCGGAGACAATGCGCAGAGCATCCACGTCCAACCCGCTGTCCGTTTCATCGAGGATGGCGTAGCTGGGCTCCAGCATCATCATCTGCAGAATGTCGTTGCGCTTTTTCTCGCCGCCGGAGAAGCCCTCGTTCACGGCGCGGGCGGTGAACTTGGGGTCCATGCCGAGGTCAGCCATCTTGCTGCGCATTGTTTTGTAAAAACTCACGGCATCGAGCTCTTCGCCTTTGGGCAGGCGGGCTTGCAGAGCCGCACGCATGAAGTTGGCGTTCGTCACACCGGGAACCTCCACCGGGTACTGGAACGCAAGGAACAGGCCGGCACGGCTGCGTTCGTCCACACTCATGGCGAACAAATCCTGGCCATCCAGCTCGGCGCTGCCGGATATGACTTCGTAGTCCGGGTGGCCGCAGAGCACCTTGGAAAGTGTGCTTTTGCCGGAACCGTTAGGCCCCATGATAGCGTGTACTTCGCCCTTGGGAAGTTCGAGATTAATGCCGTTCAATATCTGCGCACCGTCTTTTACACGTGCGCTCAGGTTTCTGATAATCAGACTCATTTTTCGTTTTCTGTCAGACAATGTTCCGGAATCTCGCCGTGCAGGTAAGCTTCCATGCTCTTAATGTGAACGCCTTCCGGCAATTCAAAAACGTCCTCGGGGGTTAGCCCCTCTTTCAGTTGCACGTCCATCACCCGGTTGCTTTCGTCATCCATCACATGAACATGCGGCTCCACATTGGGGCAAAACCGGCAGGGGCCGTGGTCGAAATGCAGCTGGTTGATGAGTTTCTGGGCGGCCAGTGATTCGATGCAGTTGTACACTGTTGCCAGGGAGATGCCCGGTAGCAATTCCTTAGCTCGCTCATATATCTGGGCGGCTGTGGGGTGGTCATACGATTTCAGCAGTACTTCAATGACTGCCCGGCGCTGGCGCGTCATCCGCACGCCGGCCTTGCGCACCATGTATGCCGGTGTGGCGGTGCGTCGTGTTATTTCTTTGCCGGTGGGGTTTGTGTGCATGATTTTGGGCGGGTGCTGTTTTTCACTCGCGCGCACATTATAGCGATTCTAAGCTCGCATAGCAAGGCAAAATCATGTCTCGAAATGCGTCCGATGGGCTCAATCTGCGTTTTTATGCTTGCAGAAGCGGCCTGAGTGTGGCAAATTGAAAGGGTACAGAGTAAAATGCTCTCATTTTCGATATGTCCGAATGTTCATTTAAGGAGATTGAGGGTGGCGTGACCGCTGCCAAGGGATATGTGGCGAATGCGCTTAGCTGTGGTATTAAAAAGCCCACGGCGACGCGTCTCGACCTTGCGTTGGTTTATTCGACAGAGCCGACGACATCCGCCGGCACCTTTACAACGAACCGAGTGCGTGCCGCCTGCGTGCGCGTGAGCCAGAACCACCTGCGCCGCGGCAATGTGCGTGCCATCGTGGCCAACAGCGGCAATGCGAATGCCTGCACGGGCGCAGCCGGTGTGGCTGTCGCTCGCAAGGAATGTGAGCTCGTGGCCAAGGGGCTGGGGCTCAAGGCTTCCGAGGTAGCTGTGTGTTCGACCGGCGTGATTGGGCTTCCTATGCCGATGGTGCGCATTGAGCCGCGTCTGCCTGAGCTCTGCTGCAATCTGTCTGCCGAAAAGGGGCATGATGTGGCCTCCGCCATCATCACCAGCGATACCCGCGAGAAGGAGGTGGCTGTGGAGGTAAATATCGGCGATAAAATCATTCGCATTGGTTCCTGCTGCAAGGGCGCCGGCATGATTGCCCCCTGCATGGCTACCATGATTTGCCTTATCTGCACCGATGCCGCCGTGTCGCGCGCTGACCTCGATGCCATTGTGCACAAGGGTGTTTCCGAGTCCTTCAATCGCATTACCATCGATGGCGATATGAGCACCAATGATACCTGCCTTGTGATGGCTAACGGTGCCTCCGGTGTGCAAATGGCCCCCGGTTGCGAGGGGTGGGATGTCTTTGTGAAGGCTCTCAACTATGTCATGATGGAACAGGCTAAGCGCATTGTGCAGGACGGCGAACGCGTGACTAAATACGTCACTGTGCGCGTGGTGGGGGCTCCTTCGCAGGCTGAGGCCCGCCGCGTGGCGGAGGGCGTGGCTAAGTCCTCGCTCGTCAAGAGCTCCTGGAACGGCGGCGACCCGAATTGGGGACGCATCATTCATGCCGTGGGCTATAGCGGCAGCCGTGTGAAAGAGGAGAAGGTGGATATTGATATTGCCGGGTTGCCCGCCTGCCGTGGCGGTGAACAGACCGACACCCCCAGCGATGACCTGCGCGAACGCGTGCAAGCCCGTGAGTTCGAGGTGCTTATCAACCTCAACCTCGGTGCGGAGGAGTATGTGGTGTACACCACCGACCTTTCGCCGGAATATGTCGATTTCAATCGCTCCGAGTATGCCTACTGGAATCAGGCCAAACAGGACGGCCTTACTAAGTAATACGTTCGTATTTTCGTTTTCAGCCGCTCTCAGCACGAGAGCGGCTAATTTTTTTTTCTTATATCAGCCCATATTGGCAAAAATACCTTGCAAGTTTAGCCGTTTTATGCTATACACAAGCAAGAAGCAATGTCTAGAACGGCTGTAATCAGTGATATTCACGCAAATTATCACGCGCTTTTTGCGGTGATGGAGGATGCGTTTGATAAGGAACGCTGCACGGAGGTGGTGTGCCTGGGGGATATAGTGGGGTATAATGCGTACCCGAGTGAGTGTCTGGACTATATTCGCCAACTGGGGTGTCCCGTGGTAAAGGGCAATCATGATGATGCGGTGATGGATCCTTCTCTGCACAAAATGAACGACATGGCGCGTGAGGCGATGGAATGGACACGCCGCCAGCTCAGCGATGAGCAGCTCGCCTGGCTTTCGCGCCTGCAATACCAGCGTATTGTGCGCCCGGCCGGCAGTGGCGCTTCGTCGTTTACCATCGTGCACTCCACGCTGGATCAACCCAAGGCCTGGAGCTATATCGTGAACGCTAACGATGCCTCGGGGAGTTTCACCCGCCAGTTTTCCCAGCTCTGTTTCAATGGGCACACCCATGTGCCCAAGGTATACATGTGGAACGGGCGTGCCTCGGCAGAGGATTATGATGCTCAGCACAATCTGATTATGCAGGGCTATACGGAGATTCAGCCGGTACCCGGCTATAAATATTGTATCAACGTCGGTGCGGTCGGGCAGCCTCGAGACAACGACCCCCGTGCGTGTTATGCTGTGTACGATTCGGATGCACAGCTTGTTATTATAAAAAGAGTTGTATATGATGTAGCGGCTGCACAGAATGCTGTGATGGAGGCAGGCTTGCCTGCGTATCTCTCCGAGCGACTGGCGCGCGGCTGCTGAACCGTGAAAGGACGATTACATGAAGGAGTTGTTTGACAGAGTAATGCCGGTTATCGTGTTCCTGGTGGTGGGAACATTCCTGGCCGGTTGGCTGGTGCCTGCCGAATTGGAACAGATGCAGTGGGAGGTGCCCGGCATGCCTTCATCGTATCCCATCGAGCAGATGTGTCGTCCGGTATTCCTGGGCTTGCTCTGTTACCTGCCCTTTATCGCCGCCGTGGGCTATGCGTTCATGGGTACGATGGATCGCTACATGAGCCGCAACTTCATCACCTATTTCCTGATGTGCACGCTCATCCTGCTGCTCATCTACATTCTGGCAGACTTCACCGACAACATGGAGCGTTTCCGCACCCGCTTTGACGACCCCGTCATTCAGGCGATGCGTTTCTACGGCTCTCAGCTGCCCATGTTCCTCTACCAGATTCTGCCCTACACGCTCATGATGGGTACGATGTGGTGCCTCAGCAAGCTTTCCGGCTCCAGCGAAATCACCGGCATGATGCAGTCCGGGCGCTCTCTGCTGCGCCTCTGCATGCCCGTGTTCTTCTTCTCTGTCATTGTGGCCATGGTGTACGGTATTTTTGGTTTCCACTGGGCACCGAACGGCTCTCTCTACCGCGAGATGATTCTGAAGCGCAGACCCACCGGCACGCCTGCCAGCCTCATTTACAAGAGCGAGGAAACGGCGCGTATCTGGCGTGTGGGGATTCCGGCTCCCTTCACCAACCCCGGCGCCCCCATGCGTAACCTGGTTATCGAACAGTTCGATGATGCCTCCGCTCTCAAACGCCAATACATCGCCGAGGCGGCTACCTGGGATCGCCAGAAATCCGTCTGGTCTCTGCACAATGTCTATGTGCGTGATATTGCCCCGGCCAACGTGAAGCCCGTAGATGATCAGTTCTCCGAGAAGCTCGTGTGCGACTTCGGCGAGAAACCCTACCAGATTATCAGCCCCGGTAACAATGGCCGAATTGATGCCATGGGCACATCGGCTCTCTATGAATTCCTGAAATCCGGCACCGGCTCGACCGAAGACCGTGCCAAGAAGCTCACGGAATGGCATGTGCGTATTGCCAGGGTATTCAGCTGTCTGGTGCTGGTGTTGCTCGCGATTCCCAGCTCTGTGACATTCCAGCGTCGCGGTACGATGAAGGGTATCGGCATTGCGGTGATTCTGGCGGCATTCCAGTTGTTCCTCTACCGCGTGTTCCCCTCGTTGGGCGAAGCCGGGGTGATGCCTTCCTGGCTGAGTGCCTGGATTCCCAATGTGCTCTATGTCATCATCGCTGTCTGGATTTTCCGCCATAACCTGGCACACCGAACATTCCGCGAGTGGATGGCGGCTAAAATGAAGGGCGAGGCATGAGGCGTCCGCGAGGCATTATCTTTGATTTCGATGGCGTATTGGTAGATACCGAGTGGGCTATCTACCAATCATGGGTGCAGCTTTATGCCCGTGAGGGACAGGAAATTTCCATCGCGACATATTCTCCTTGCCTGGGTGCCGGTTATTCCCACTGGAACCCGGCCGAGCATCTGGAAAAGCTGACGGGTAAGACCTATGACTGGGAGGTGGAGACACCAGCCCGGCAGGCCGTGCTGGAGGCTGACCTGGCTCGCAGTGGGCTGATGGATGGCGCGCGCGAATTGCTGGATTGGTGCGCAGAGCAGGGTATCGGGCTTACCGTGGCCAGTTCCTCGTCCCGCCGCTGGGTGCAGGGTTGGCTGGAACGCCTGGGGATTTACGACCGCTTTGTCGGCGTTTTCACACGTACCGATGGTTATGCCGTCAAACCCGACCCTGCGCTTTTCCTGGCGGCGCAGCAGTGTCTTCATCTGCCCAAGGAGGATTGCCTTATCATCGAGGATTCCGAAAACGGCACGATTTCCGCGCGCAACGCGGGTATACCCTGTGTGGCTATTCCGAACCGTATGACGGAGAACTGCGACCTTTCCCGCGCGCAATATCGGTTGCCGTCCCTCCGGGCTTTCCAGCAAGAGCTGGCAGGGGGTAGCCGCTGATGCGCTGCCGGGGCGCTTATGGCCTCCTCCGGCGCCGCATGGCGAACGCGGCAAGGAGTATCATGCCCAGGCTTATGGTTGTCGGTTCCGGTATACTGCGCGCGGCTGAGCTCGGGGTGGAGTAGACGTGCACGTAGTCGAGCGTCATGGCAACACCATCGCCCAGGTCGCCTACGGAGCCAACCCAGTTGCCACCCAGCTGCATGTCTAGCAGCAGGTAATAGGGATTATTCTCTTTATTGAACGGCCAGTTGGGGTTTGCATCCTGTGCTGCAACGGTGAGCGTTTTCTTGCCATCCATCAGGAAACTCATGCTCTCCGGCGTCCATTCCACACCATAGGTGTGGAAGTCGAGTTTATCCTCCACGCTGGTGTACCAAGCGGTGCTGCCGCCTTGGGCGTTGACCGTGCCGAGGGTGGTAGCATTGCCGGCTGCGTTGTTGAAGTGCAGTGTCTGGTGCGCGATTCCTTCGTAGTTCAGGTGTTCCAGGATGTCGATTTCACCGTTGGTCGGCCAGCTGGTGCCATCGGTCGGCATCATCCAGATAGCCGGCCAAGCACCCTGAGCACAGTCGAACTTGGCGCGTACTTCAACATAGCCGTATTGGAAATTGAAAGTCTTATCGGTGAAAATTCCGCCGCATGCGTAGGTGGGCGCGGCGCCTGTCGGGTCGCTCTGGCTGGTGTAGTCGCCGTATTTGCCCCAGAGAGAGACGGTGCCGTCACCGTTGATGGTCACGAGTTCTTCATCGCGCGACTGGAATTTCCGCCAATCGGCCACATTCCAGTTGACGTAATCGATGCGGTTCCATTTGGTGGTGTCGAGCTGTGTGCCATTGAAATCATCCGCAAAGACGAGTTGCCACTCGGGGTGGGCGGCGCGCCATGCAGTATAATCATCGGCTTGAGCGCACAGGGCGCTGAACAGTAGGGCGGTAGCGAGGTGTGTTGCTTTCATGGGGGGGGCGTGTGGTGTATCTGTTTCGTGGAGCAGGTGGGCTGCTCACGGTACAGGATATCAGGATTCCCCCGCAGCGGCAAGGCTTGTTGGGTGCTTTGCCGCTAACGATTATACGCCATTCATTTGCGCCGCATGAGCAGAATGCCGCCCACGATGAGCACCAGTGAGATGACTGCAAATAGCCCCGTGGCGAAGAATTGCAGGAAGGGGACGCCCTTGCTGAGCACTGATTCTTCGGGATAGGCGCGGTTCAGGTAGACGGGTACATGCCCTGTGTCGAGGGCTTTTTCATACATGGCGTGGGTGAAGTTGAAGCCGACGTTGGTCACGCGGTAGGATTCCCCCCGGTATTCAATCTCTACCTCGGCTGTGTAGCTCCCGCCTTTACCGCCGCGAAAGCCTCGCCGTCTGCCCGCAGGCTCCAGGCGGACGACATGCCCGGTGAGGGAGGGTGTATCTTCTGCAGTGATGATGTAGTATTGGTGGAGGGCAGAGCCGCGTACGGGAATGAGCAGGAGCAGCAGCGCTATGCCCCACAGCAGCCAGGCTGCCCAGGCGTATTCGCGTCTGATTTCGTTTTCGAGGTAGTCATTCTTTTCCAGCCAGTCGAGTTTTGCCATAAGGTAGCGGGATAAAAAGTCGGCGGTACCGGGGTGGTACCGCCGACAGGGGGTGAGGGGTTACTTTTTAAGGCCGAGCTTCTCGGTAAGGAACCCGTCCATGTAAATGGGGGTGAGCAGCTCGGTGGTGATAGCCGGCTCCTTGCCGGGCAGATACAGCACGTTCACCGGCACGGAGGAGCGGTTCAGACGGCGCATCTCGGCGTCGATGGCGGCATCGGGGCGGGTCTTGTCGGCTCGCATGAGCACCACTTTACCTTGCTCGAAGAGGGCGCACACATCGGCGGTGTAGGCTGTTTTCTTGTTCATCTGGCAGGTGGCGCACCACTTAGCGGTGAAGTCCACATACACGGGGTGGCCGTCGGCCAGTGCTTTGTCCATGAGCGCCTTGCTCCAGGTGTTCCAGGTGGGGTGCTCACCGGTGGCAACCGTGTAGCCGGCTGCGCTCTCAGTCACGGCGGGTTGAGTGGTGGCCGGTGCCTCGCTCACGGGGCGGGGCATGGAGCCCCACACGCCCAGGGCGATAAGCAGCACGGCAATGAGACCGCCTGTCCAGCGGGTGGAGACGTTTTTGTAGATGGGGCACCAGCGACCATATACCCAGAAAGCTGTGCAGAAGACGACCAGCGACATGAGAAGCCACGGGCGGTCGACGCTGTATTCCTCAGGCAGGAAGGCCAGGTACACATCCAGCATCCATGCAGCGGCGGCAAAGAGCAGGAAGGAGAGCCCCTGCTTGAGGGATTCCATCCATGCGCCGGGGCGCGGCAGGATGTTCACCAGCGAGGGGAACGCACCCATCACGATGTACGGGAAGGCAAGCCCCAGTGCCATGAAGGTGAGGGCAAGAATCATCCACACGCCCGGCAGGGACATGGCGGCGGGCATAGCAGCCCCCAGGAAGGGAGCGCTGCACGGAGTGGCAACGACAGTGACCAGAAGCCCCTGGAAGAAGGAGCCCATGAGGCCTTTCTTCTGTTGCAGCCCCTGGCCGGCGCCGGTGGCACCCACGCCGATTTCGAACAGGCCGAACATGCTCAGACCCAGCACGAGCAGCAAGAGCATGATGCAGTATACTATCCATTCATTCTGCATCCATACAGCCCAGCTGCGCGTGTCGGAACCTGCGTCATTCCACAGCGTTTGCAGCCACTGTGTCCACGGTGTGTTGGCCAGTACTTCAATGTTGGACACAACGATGAGAGCCGTGGCCAGCAGCCAGAAGGATACCAGAATGCCGATGACGAATACCAGGGAGTGCATGAATACCTTGCGGCGTTCGCCCCCGCCAAGCTCCACGAAGCTCATGATTTTCAGACCGATAACGGGGAATACGCAGGGCATGAGGTTCAGAATGAGGCCGCCCAGGAAAAGGGGGCCGAAGATACCCCAGATGCCGGCAGGTATGCCGCCGGCCTCCGTTGCCGGGGCGGGAGTCTCGGTCGGTGCGGGGGTAGCTGCGGTGGCGCTCACGTTGACCTTGGCGTGCTTGCCGTCGAAGGTCAGGATGCCGCTGAGTGCAGGCAACTCCTTGCCCACCAGAGTCTCATCCTTTACCGGGAACATGCTGTCCTTGTTGTCATTGCGGGGCAGTGTGAGGCTGTAGCCGCTCTCTGTTTTGGTGAGCGTCTGGGCGGCGGTGGGGTTGATGGAGTTGTCATCGGAGAAGAAGTAGGCACTCTTCACCTCGCCTTCTGCCGTGAAGTTGAGCACGACGTTCTCGGCCGTCTGGGTCATGCTGAGAGTGGTGGGGGTGTCGCCCAGCACTTCCACACGGCTTTCCTCGGCTTCCCAAGCGGCGTTGGCTGCACCGTCTCCGGCCGTCAGAATGATGGTGGCCGTTTTGGTATCAGGCGGATTGCAGCCTTCATCACAACAGGTCTGAGCCGTGGCGCTTGCTGTGAACTCCGCCTGCTGCGGGGCGGCTGCTTCGGGGGTTACTTTCCACACCACGGTGGGTGTATTGTAGCTGTAGGCCACACCCAGCATGCCTTCGTGGCGGTCGGGTGCCTGCCAGTAGGGGCCTTCTACCTTAAAGCCCTCGGGGGCTGTGAGGGTGGCGGTCATGGGGTCGCCCACTGTGGCGGGGTTGCGGAAGTAGGCGTGCCAAGGCTGGGGGATATCGCCCTTGAGCGCCACGTAGAATGCGCTGCCGTTCTTGTAAGTGTTCACGCTGGCCTTGGCTGTCACGCTGAGGGTGGCTTTCTGCCCGCCGCCCATGACATCGCCGAACAGGCCGCCGCCGAAGGGGGAGGCGGTCGGAGCAGGAGCAGGGGTGGTGTCGGCACTTTCGTCCTCATCACCGCCTTCCTCTTCTTCATCCGCCGTTTCTTCTTCCTCGGTGTCCTCTTCTTCGTCGGTTGCTTCTTCTTCGTCGTCAGCCGGTTCTTCCTCGTCGGCTTCCTCGGTCGCTTCCGGTTCCTCGGCTGGCGCGGGGGCCGGGGCAACACCGGCAAAGGTGACATTCACAACGGTATGCTTGCTATCGAAGGTCAGGATGCCGCTGAGTACGGGCAGCTCCTTGCCCACCAGTGCCTCGTTTTTCACGGGGAACATGCTGTCCTTGTTGTCATTGCGGGGCAGCGTGAGGCTGTAGCCGCTGTCTGTTTTGGTGAGCGTCTGGGTAGCGGTGGGGTTGATGGCGTTGTCATCAGAGAAGAAGTAGGCGCTCTTCACCTCGCCTTCTGCCGTGAAGTTGAGCACAACGCTGTCGGTGGTCTGAGTGGCTGTTACCTCGCTAGCCGTGTCGCCCAGCACTTCCACTTTAGTTTCTTCCGCTTCCCAATCGGCTGCGGCTGCGCCATCGCCGGCACTCAGGCTGATGGTGGCTGTCTTGGTTTCCGGGGCGTTGCAGCCTGTGTCGCTACAGGTCTGAGCCGTGGCGCTTGCGGTGAATTCGGCCTGCTGCGGGGCGCCGGCTTCCGGGGTCACTTTCCACACAACGGTGGGGGTGTTGTAGGTGTAGGCTACACCCAGCATGCCCTCGTGGCGGTCGGGAGCCTGCCAGTAGGGGCCTTCTACCTTAAAGCCCTCGGGGGCAGTGAGGCCGGCGGTCATGGGGTCGCCCACTGTGGCGGGGTTGCGGAAGTAGGCATGCCAGGGCTGGGGAATATCGCCCTTGAGCGCGATGTAGAAAGGCTGCCCTTCCTTGTAGCTACTCACGGCGGCCTTGGCGCTCACCGAGAACGTAGGCGCCTGCTGCGCACTACCGGGGCCGAATGGCAGCCCGTCGAACTGCGCCTGCACGGTGCCGGTCAGCAGAGCTGCCGCCGCTGTCAGAAATCTTACAATGTTCATGCCTGGAGTTTAGCATGATTCCTGCCCCGCCGCAAGCTCGAAATAGGCTGATATTTACATTATTGCCGCAAATAGGCTTCCAACCCTTGCGGAATCCACCCCGCCGGAGGATTTTGACCGGCTTTGATGGCCTCGCGTATGGCGGAGGATGAGGCCGGGTGATTGCCGGCAATGAAGATAGCTTTCGTGTGTTCGCGGGGTTGCGGCACGGCATCCCGGTGGTAGACGATGAAGGTCAGGTGCTCGCAGAGGTAGTCATACCGAGCCCAGCGGTGCAGTTGTTCCCATTGGTCGGTTCCCATGAGCCAGTAAAGCTCGTGCCCGGGGTGAAGGGCTCGGCAGGCTTCCACCACACGCCAGCTGTAGCTGGGCGGAGGCAGGGTGAGATCCAGCTCGCTTACCTCGGCCTGCGGTATGGAGGCAGTGGCGATGCGGAGCATGGTCAGCCGCTGCTCATCGGTAAAATAATGCTGCCGCCCGGTCTTGAAGGGGGAACAGGCGGCAGGCAGAAAAAGGATGCGGTCGAGCCCGGCAGCTTGTACGGCGGCAGTGGCAATGGCCAGATGCCCGGTGTGTACAGGGTCAAACGACCCGCCGAACAGGCATATTCTCATTACAGACCCTCCGTGTCTTTGTAGGGCAGGAAGCAGCCGATGGGCAGCTTCACATACTTCTTCTCAGGCTTCAGCCTGCGATAGTGGTTGATGAACGCTGTCAGGTTGCCGTAGTTCTTGGCTGTCTTGGGGATGCCCTGCTGGCCGCAGTTCACCAGAATGTTGAAGTGCAGCTCGGCGTGCAGGTGGGCGGGGAACATGCCGCGGTTGGTGCCGATGGTGCCGACCTGGTCGCCGCGCTTTACCAGCTGTCCCAGGCGTACATCGATGCGGTCGAGGTGCCCGTAGAGCGTCTGGCAGCACAGCACCCTGCCGCTGCGGGGTTCGCGGAAGGCGTGGCGCACAATCACCACCTTGCCCCAGCGGCCGCGGGCATCGGCGGCGTATGTTACAAGTCCATGGCCAATCGTGTATACCGGGTCACCCAAATCTGTGTTGCCGCCGCCATTGCCGTTCCAGTCTTCTCCCAGGTGGCGCGGGGTTTTCAGGCGAAGTCCGCGGGCTTTGTAGTAGCCATCGCCGTTGGGCTTGCCCACGGGGAAGTCGAAGCCGTCTGCCAGCGGCACGAGCGCCCACTTGCCATCGGCTGTCTTCTGAGCCATGGTTACACCGCACGATGTGCTGCCCAGCATGAAGAACAGCGCCAGTGTGACAAAGCAAATCTGTTGGTAAAAGCGTACCATACTCACAGCATACCATATAGAGCTCCGCTCTGCAAGCCTCAAAATTGCCATAAGCCTGCGCGGTGCCGTAACATGACACAATGTCTGCTGGCTGCGGGCTATTTCTGCTGCGCTGTATGCTGCCGCAGCGTTTCTGCTATATCCGTGTGCCCGTTGAGCTCTGCCTCTTTCAGGGCGGTGCGGCCATTGGGGGCGACGTGCTCCACCCGGATGCCTTCCGCTGCCAGCAGAAGCGCTACGCATTCCGCGTGGCCTCGGGAGGCGGCGGACATCAGCGCGGTATATCCGTATTTGTTGGCTGCATTCACATCGATACCCGGCGCGGCGAGCAGGAGGCCGAGGCAAGCCGGGTGTTGGTGGTTCACCGCTTTCATTAGCGCAGTCTCGCCGTATGAGTCCACTTTGTTGACATTGATATCAGGGTGCGCCAGCAGTACCCGCACGCACTCCTCGTGCCCCAGTTCGCAGGCGCGCAGCAGGGGGATGCCTCGATTGTTTTCCCGTTCTTCCGGACGATTCACATTCACCTTTCCCTTGTCGAGAATCCTGCGGACTGTCTCGGCGTCTCCTCGTTCGTTGGCTTCGAGAAGCGTTACCGGTCCGCCTACGGCGCCGGCGGCTCGCAGGAGGTCGGCGCATTCCTGATTGTCGTTTATGATGGCCAGCCCGAGCGGCTCCATGCCGCTGGCGGAGGGCAGGTCAACATCAATCCCCGGTGCTTGTAGCAGCAGTTTTACGCATTCGATGTTGTTATAGTGTACAGCTGCCGTCAGGGCGGTGATGCGGCCGGATTTGCAGTTGACATCGATGGCGGGAGCCGCCAGCAACAGCTTGAGGCATTCCACCCTATTGTAAACTGCCGCCTGCACAATCGGTGGCTGATAATCCGAGCCCGACAGGTTGACATCGATGCCCGGGTGGCTGAGCAGCAGCCGCACACATTCCAGGTGCCCTTCTGCCACAGCCATTCCCAGAGCCGTGGCTCTGGCGTCACCGATGCCGTGCAGCAGGTTGACGTCTGTGCCCTTGTGTGCCAGCAGTAACTTGAGAATTTCCGGTTTGTTGTTAGCTGCGGCAAGGTGAATCGCCGTATGACCGGTGGGGCCATTCCGACGGTTGACGTCGATGTCCGGGTGGGCAAGAAGTAGCTTCATGCACTCCGGTGAATCGGCCATGATGGCTCTGTCCAGTGCCGTTCTCCCTTGTATGTCGGCTTGGTTGACATCGATGCCCGGCTGTTTCAGCAGAATGCTGATGCTCTCTGTTTGCTTATGGTACACCGCCATGTGCAGGGCTGTTCGGCGTCCGTTCGAGTCGCAGATGTTAATGTCAACGCCGGATCGGATGGCCTGCCTCAGTTTCCGGATGTTACCATCCGCCGCAGCTTGAATCAGCATGAGGTCGTCTTCGCCCCCGGCTATGTCACTTTCGGCAAGGCTTCCGCGTGTGCTTTCCTCGGGCGGCGAAACGATAATCGGCTCCGGCATGGGGTCAGGGACGGCGCCGCAGGCAATCGGCAGGGCAAGGGCAAGAAAAAGAGCATATTTCATCATATCGGATGGTGTGGGTGTCTGTAGGACGATTATTAGCATGTTATGAGCGCTTTGTCAAACATTAAAGTCACATTTTGGCTTTTTTGGGGGAGACGCAGGGCTCTTCTACTCCTCCGTAAATAAATCCTGCGATACGGATTATTGCAGGAAGGATGGTGTATAACATGTTATAGATGGTTCGTCAAACTATTAAGCCACGATTTTTCCTTTTTTCGGGGAGGCCGGTGTGCTATGATGCTGCTTATGAAAACGGACGAACTCAGGTACCCCGGTTCCCGGCGTGTCTATGTGCCGGGTAAGTTATACCCTGATATTCAGGTAGCCATGCGTGAAGTAGTGCAGGAGGATACTTTATTTCCGGATGGCACGACGGAGACGAACGAACCGGTTCGTATTTATGATTGCTCGGGACCTTGGGGCGATGAGACTTTTCATGGCGATGAGGAGCAGGGGGTGCCGCGGCTTCGTGAGCGTTGGATAGAAGCCCGAGGCGATGTGCAGCGCTGCGGAAATGGTATGCTGCGAGCCACCGATGTAAGCTGTCCTCCCACTCAGCGGGCTTATGCGTTGCGTGGTATCACGACACCGGAGATGGAGTATGTGGCCATACGCGAGAATCTGGGGCGTGAGGCTGTGTATAAGGCGGTGTATGACGAGTTCCCCAGCGCGAAATCTCGCCCGGCGGCTGCTCAGGAATTGCTCGACGAACTGGGCACCGGCATGCCGCGTCCCAGTGAGCTGGAGGCGCAGCCTTCGTTTGGCCCCGATTCGTTGGCTCGCCGTGCGGATATTCATTACTGCCACCCGGCGGAGCGGCATAGGGGCGGCAACATGCCTGCCTTCTTCACCCCTGAGTTTGTGCGCGATGAGATTGCGGCAGGCCGAGCTCTGATACCCGCCAACATCAACCACCCCGAGGCTGAGCCCATGATTATCGGCCGTAACTTCCTCTGCAAAATCAATGCCAATATCGGCAACTCAGCCATTACCTCCGGCATTGCCGAGGAGGTGGAGAAGCTGCGCTGGGCTATTCACTGGGGGGCGGACACGGTGATGGACCTCTCCACCGGGCGCGATATTCACAAGACGCGTGAGTGGATTCTGCGCAACAGCCCGGTGCCCATCGGCACGGTGCCCATGTACCAGAGCCTGGAGAAGTGCAGCGGGCGTGTGGAGCATCTCAGCTGGCCCATCTTCCGCGATACCCTCATCGAACAGGCGGAACAGGGGGTGGACTATGTGACGGTGCATGCCGCTTTGCTGCACCGCTTTGTGGCGCACACGGCTCGCCGTGCCGCCGGTATTGTGTCGCGCGGCGGTTCCATTATCGCCAAGTGGATGATGCTCCACCGGCAGGAAAACTTCCTCTACGAGCACTGGGATGAGATATGCGACATTCTCGCTACTTACGATGTCGCTATTTCCATAGGCGATGGCCTGCGTCCCGGTGCCATAGCCGATGCGAACGACTTTGCCCAACTGGCCGAGCTGGAAGTGCAGGGCGAGTTGACACAGGCGGCCTGGGCTAAGGGTGTGCAGGTGATGAATGAAGGCCCCGGCCATGTGCCGCTGCACCTCGTGCCTGAGAATATGCGCAAGCAGCTAGATTGGTGTTATGAGGCTCCGTTCTATACTCTCGGGCCGCTTGCAACCGACATCGCTCCGGGCTATGACCACATCACCGGCGCGCTCGGTGGCGCTCTCATTGCCCAGCGCGGCTGTGCCATGTTGTGCTACGTTACTCGCAAGGAACACCTGGGGCTGCCGGACCGTGAGGATGTGCGCGAAGGTGTCGTGACCTACAAACTTGCCGCGCATGCTGCCGACCTTGCTAAGGGGCATCCCGGTGCTCAGTTGCGCGATAATGCGTTGGCTAAAGCGCGTTTCGAGTTCCGTTGGAATGATCAGTTCAATCTCTCGCTCGACCCCCACAAGGCTCGCGCATACCATGACCTGACCCTCCCGCATGCCAACGCCAAGAAAGCTCACTTCTGCTCCATGTGCGGGCCGGATTTCTGCGCTATGAAACTCTCGCAGGAAATCCGCAAGGCCGGGCTACAATAAAAAAAACTTGTGTATGGTATGAGACATATGAAACTTATTTTCCGGTGGATGTTGGCGGTATTTCTGCTGCTGATAATCGTTTCGCTGTCCTATTGCTGCGGGAAACAGTTTGTCACACTGCTGGCCGAGATGGACAAAGAGCCCTACCTCTGTATCAGCCCGGAAGCCGTTGACCCGGCTCACGAAGGCCGAAAGGTTCAGTTGGAAGCGCCGGCATATACGGATGAGTGGCTCGAACTGCCCGATATCGGCGTGCGATGCCAGGCGTTGAAGCTGAAGTTGAGTGTCGCCAAGTGGCGATGGGTGGATGGCCGATATGTTGAGGAAGAACAGTACCGAGGGCATCCGCTGCGGGGTGCCACCAAACACGCGCAGCGCATCCGCATGGGGGCATTCTCGCTGGAACTGAACGAATATGGTGCCGGCGGATTAGGGAATCAGGAGATTCCCATGGAGCTTATTCATTTACCGGAAGCGTGGCAACCCTATTGTCGGGTGGTGCAGAACGAGTGTTACGAATCGCCGTATTACCTGAATCTGGAATTGGAGGATGAGCCCCCTCGTGCCGTGCATTGCAGCATGGTGGCCAATGGTACTCCTGTCGTTGTGCGTGGTATTCAGCGCGGAAATGAAATTTCGCCGGTGCATGGTATGTTTGGTGATGCAGCGTATTTTCGGATGTCGGATGAGTCGCGAATGGAACGCTTGCTCCGGGACACCTTACTGGCTCAGGGCGTTATTCTGATGGTGCCTGCGCTGTTGTTGGGTGTGTTTCGTCTGCTGGGGTGCCGGAAGGCGGGGCGGAGTGCGCCGCTGGCTATTTATCTGATGCTTGTGCTGGAATCTTTGGCTTTTATGGGCTGCGGCGGTTGGCAGTATGTGCCGTGGGCATGCCTTGCAGCGGCCGTGTTGGCGGTGTGCCTGTGGCAAATTGCGCGGGTTGTTCGGGGCATGGAAGTCTCGGCGAAAGGTGAGGCATGCATCGGGGGGTAAAAGAAGGAACACGCGCGCGGTACCCCTCTCTGTTCATGGTCGATGTCGCTGAGCGGCTTATCGGTCTTGCGCTGAATCAACGGCACCGCTCTTTGCAAGCTGCTCTGCCACAGGATTGACCTTGCGGCGCGGGGTACGCAGGGCGCTGAAGAGCAGGGTGATGCCTAGCTCAACCAGGCAGAAGAGTCCGAAAATCGGCGCGGCAAACATCGACATGGGAAAGTTGAAGGGCCCGGCGTCGGAGGCGGTGACATCTCCGCTGGCTATGAGTGCCACGGGTAGCCAGGTGAAGCCCCATGCCATGAGGAGGTAACGCTGCGGGCGCCATTTGCAGTGCTGACTTGCCCAAGCCAGGGCAAAGGCTGCGGCCACGGCGACGTATTGCGCGGCGGCGAAAAGGATTCTGCCGTCTGCCACGGCGTCGGTCCATACCCAGAGGATAGGGGATTCGCCGTGTTCTATCCAGGCAGCGCGGTGCAGATACAGATGCGCCGCCGTTGCCGCCGCGGCGACGAGAGCGAGCAGGGGCAGGGAGATAAGCAGGCGGCGCACAGCAGTTGTCGTGGGGGTGGTGTTCATACCTTTTGCCATTTAGAGTTTCCGCCGGTGGGGGGCGTTCAAAATCAGAGTATCAGCATGCAGTCGCCGTAGGAGAAGAAGCGGTAGCGCATCTCGACCGCTTGCCGATAGGCCTCCATGATGAGCTCTTTGCCGGCAAAGGCGCAGACGAGCATGATGAGGGTGCTCTGCGGCAGGTGGAAGTTGGTGAGCAGGCCGCCTACAACCTTGTATTCATAGCCCGGGTAGATGAAAATATCCGTATCTCCGCTGCATGGGGGCAGCGGCCGCCCATGGCGGGTGGCCAGCGTTTCGAGCACACGCACGCTGGTGGTGCCCACGGCAAGTACGCGGCGGGCTTGTTCGATGGCGGCAGCCGTATCGGCCGGCAGAGTAAAGCTCTCGCGGTGCATGTGGTGATCCTCGATGAACTCCGCCTTCACGGGACGGAAGGTGCCCACGCCCACATGGAGGGTCACGAAGCTGTGGGGCACTTGCGCGAGAATCTCGGGGGTGAAGTGCAGCCCTGCGGTGGGGGCAGCGATGGCTCCCTCGTGCTCGGCATAGACGGTTTGGTAACGCTCTTTGTCGGCGGGTTCGCTCTCGCGGTTCATGTAGTGGGGCAGAGCCAGGCGTCCGTACACCTCGGGGTCGATGAATCTATCCCATCGTATGTAGCGGTATCCTTCGTCGTCAATGCTTTCCACCACACCGGTGGCATCTCCCACCTGGACGGTGCGTCCCACTTTCATCTTCTTGCCGGGGCGTACCATGCATTTCCACACCAGCTCCTGAGCGAGCCCTGCGCGCACCAGCTCGATGCTGCCGTCATTGCTGAAATAGCGAGCCGGCACCACCTTGGTGTTGTTGAGCACGAAATGGTCGCCGGGCTGCACGTATTCGAGGATATCGCTGAAGTGGCGGTGCTCAATGAGCCCGGTGTCGCGGTGGACAACGAGCATGCGGCTCGCGGCTCGATCCGGCAGGGGGCGGTCGGCTATCAGTTCCTCGGGCAGGGCGTAGTCGAAATCAACGGTGCGCATATCTGTTCGGCGGAGTGGATAAAAAGAGCAGGGCGCGACGTGCGCGCCCCGGCTCGGTTAAGCGGTTCTGGCTCAGCAGGGGAAGACGGAGATGCGGCGCAGCACTTCATCGCGTCCCAATACCTGCATCACGGCATCGATGCCGGGGCCTGCATGGGTGCCCGTGAGCGCCATGCGCAGCGGGAACATCATGGCTCCCACCTTCACGCCGTTGGCCTTGGCCAGCGGTTTGATGACCTGGAATGCAGCCTCGCCGCTCCATTCCTCGATGCCGTTGAACGCCTCCACCAGATGCTCCAGCATTTCGCGGGCGTTGTCTTGCAGCTTGGCCATGTTCTCCTGCTCGTACTCCAGCACCTGCACCCACTTGCACCAGGCGGGCACTTCGCTGAGCAGCTGTACCTTGGTCTGCACGGCGGGCAGCAGCTCGCGCAGTTGGGCGGTGTCTTGCAACCCGGCGGCGGTGCAGAACGGCATGGCCAGCTCGATGAACTTGTCGGCTGTAAGGCGCATGATGTGCTGCTGATTCATCCACTTGCACTTGGTGATGTCGAACTTGGCTGCGGCGCGGTTCACGTTCTCCAGCGAGAAAAGGTCGATGAGCTCCTCTTTGCTGAAAATCTCGTTGTCGCTCTTGCTGCTCCAGCCCAGCAGGGCGATGAAGTTGATGACGGCATCCGGCAGGAAGCCTTCCTCCGGGTAATTGCCCAGCTGGGCACCCACGTCGCGCTTGCTCATCTTGGAGCCGTCGGGGTTCTGAATGAGGGGGATGTGGGCATAGACCGGCGGCTGCACGCCAAAGGCGTCGAAAAGCTGCAGGTGCTTGAAGGTGTTCATGATGTGGTCCTCACCGCGGATGACGTGCGAGATGTTCATCTCGATGTCGTCCACCACGTTGACGAGGTGGAAGATGTAGGAGCCATCCGTGCGCTTCACCACCATGTCGGGGGTGTTCTCTTCGTTGGTGTAGTCCACCGAGATGTCGCCGCACACGAGGTCATGCAGGGTCATCACGCCATCGCGCTTGAAGCGGAAACGCCATACCGTGCCCTCGCTGGTGCCGGGAATCTCATCGCCGTTCTTGTCGCGCTTGTTGGGTGCCGGGCACTCGTACACTCGGCCCATTTCCACCAGCTTGTTGAAGTAGCGGTCGTAAATGTCCTTGCGCTGGCTCTGGAAGTACGGCTCGCAGGGGCCTCCCTTGCCTTCGCCTTCATCCCAATCCAGCCCGAGCCAGCTCATGCCGGTGAAGATGGCCTTCATGGCGTCTTCCACGTGGCGCTCCTGGTCGGTGTCTTCGATACGCAGGATGAAGGTACCCCCCATCTTGCGGGCAAAGAGATAGTTGAACAGAGCGGTACGCGCGCCACCGATGTGCAGATAGCCGGTGGGCGACGGTGCGAAACGTGTGCGAATGGACGTTGACATGCGCGCCTTATACACCATATCCTCCATTTTTTCAAGCCTTAATTCAAGCTGTTTTCCGGCAGAATTGCACAAAATGGCGGATTTTTTGCAGCAATTTTTGCCTGTGGGACGTTTTGGGGCTGAGTTGACGGGGTGTGCAAAACTTTTTGATTGACGCGTGCGCGCATGCCTGTTACCATGGGAGGGTATGAGAGTCGTTGAAGCCAGAATCGAAATTCCCATGGGGAGCCGTAACAAGTATGAGGTGGACCTCAAAACTGGCCACATAAAGCTTGACCGCGTGCTCTACTCTTCCGTGTATTACCCGGCAGAGTACGGGTTTGTAGAGCGCACGCTGTATCTGGATGGTGATCCGCTGGATATTCTTGTCTTCACCTCATCGCCTACGTTCCCGGGGTGTTATGTGGATTGCCGCATCATTGGTGGTATGGATATGATTGATTGCGGTGAGCCGGATGTGAAGATATTGGCTGTCAAT
>JAUNRE010000010.1 GCA_030535795.1 Akkermansia sp. | reverse complement strand
CCAATTCGGCGGGCTGTTGCCCGCGGGTATGCGTAGCTAAGACATCCGAGCGAAACTTGAACTTTGTCAATTGTAGATTGTAAATGTAGACAAACATCAATTTAGCTATCATCATGGGTCTAAGCCTCCAATTGCTCCAACGCGTATCAAAAAAAGAGTCGTTCAACTGCGGATTCATCCCTTGGCATCTGGGGCTTTATCGGGCCAATCGTGTCTGGGGTATCGGCCGGCAAGGTCCTTTTTCATCTGCGGATAGCCATTGTTCCAGAAAGAAACAAGATCAGACGTCGTCTGATAGGGCCGTTGATTGGGTGCCAAAATCTCAATGAGGCACTTTACGCGTCCGTCTGCGATGGTGGGCGTTGTCGGCACACCGAATAGCAGCTGGCATTTCAGACCGAAGGTGGGCGTGCCGTCTTCGCGGTACAGCAGCTTGACCTCGCGTCCGTTGGGCAGACGAATGGCTTTGGGTGCATAGCGATTCAGGCATTCTTTCTGCCATGGTGACAGGCACTCCGCCAGAATCGGCAGGACGGGGCGCGTGGCGATATCCTTGTAGCATACAGCCCCTTCACAGAGCATGGTGATGGCTACCAGTCTCTCGTCCTCGCCGAACTCGGGCATTTCGAGTTCCGGCATTGCCTGCCGCAGGCATGTGAGGCGGTTAATCCATTGCAGCACGTGGCCATCCCAGCCTTCCAGTCGCAACTCTCCGCGTATGACTCTATCCGCCAGCTGCGGCGCAGCTAAATCAGGATGCGCATCCCCCGTTTCCTTTTCGGAAATCACCAAATCACGGTAGAGCACGCGGTGCATATTGAGCACGCGTTTGCGGGTGGTATCATAGTGCGCCACATCGTCTTCGTGCGTGGGTAAGTCGTCTATACTCAATCGGGTGCAACGGGAGATGCGAGTTTCAACGCCCTTGCCGCCGATTTCGGCTATTTCAGCCGCGAGGAAAATATCTGACTCAGCTCCGATGGGGGAAGCAATCTTGCCGCTTCTGCGGTCGGTGAGTCGCGCCGTGCCGGTGGCCGTGCTGTTGCGGGCAGCAACATTTGCCGGCAGGGCGCGGAGCAGAGCTGCCACCACGGCATCACGCTTAGCAACAAAGTCCGGTTCTATCCTGTCGTGGCGGTGTATCTGTCGGCAGGCAGACATCACTTCGCGGGCGGCTCTCGCCATGATTCCCAGGCGGTTGCATTCTCCTGCATCATAGCGCAGTCGGTAGGCAGTCTCTACCGCACGCCATTCTGCCTGAAAATCCGAATAATCACTATCCTCGTACAGTTTATCACTCAGCCCCGAGGCCAGCGCAACGTTTTCGCCCTGAAGCAAGGCGGCCATGACGGCGGCTTCCGTTTCGCAGCCATACTCGTGCCCGGCTACCATCAGTCGAGCCAACACGGGCGTGAGGGGGTAGTGCAGCATTTGTTTCCCGATGGCGCTCAAGCTGCCGTCCGCGTTAATGGCTCCCAGCTCCTGCAAGAGCATCCATGCTCGTGCCGTGGCGTCCTCCGTAGGAGCATCCGGCCAGTCAAAGCGCTTTATACCCTCCAAGCCACGGCACCCCCAAGCCAGCAGGTTGAGAAAAGCCTGGGAAATGTCCGCTCGGTGTACCTCGGGTGCGGGGAATGGCTGGCGGCGGCGGTGTTCAGTCTCGCTCCACAGGCGAATGCAGCGCCCCGGTCCCAGTCGCCCGGCACGTCCGGCGCGTTGTTCCGCCTGTGCTTGCGATATCGGCACAATATGCAGCGTGCTCAGACCACGGCGGGCATCCCATCGTGCTTCTCTGGCTGTGCCGCTGTCGACAACGGAGCGCACACCTTCAATGGTGAGCGATGTTTCGGCGATATTTGTGGAAACGATGACGCGCGGGCGCTCGCCGCATTCCACGGCTCGCGCCTGTGCCTCGGGGGTGAGCTGGCCGTGCAGGGCGTAGACATCGCGTCCGCGCATCCACCCTACTTGCTCCAGTATTTCCACGGTGCGGCGTATCTCATAGGCTCCGGGAAGGAATACCAGCACATCGCCGCAATCCGGCTGCTCCAGCAGGCTCTTGACAGCTCCGGCGCATTGTTCCCATACGGGCGGTGTTGATACATAGCCGCGGCTGTCGCGGGTAAGGACGGGCGGCCGGTAGCTTACCTCCACCGGGTAGAGTCTGCCTTCGGCTCGCAACACCGTCGCTTGCGGCAAGTACCCTTGCAGTTTATCCAGCTCCAGCGTGGCAGACATGACAAACACCCCCATGTCGGGGCGAGCGCCTCGCTGTAGTTCCAGCACCCTCGCCAGGCAGAGGTCGCCGGAGAGGCGTCGCTCGTGCACTTCGTCAAACACCACGGCACTGACGCCCCGCAGCTGTGGGTCTTCTGTCAGGCGTCGTTCCAGTATACCATCCGTCACGTACAAGATGCGCGTAGCTTCGCTGCAGCGGGAGTCGAAACGCACGGTGTAGCCCACTTCGCCCCCGAGCCGGCATGGGTATTGCTTGGCCACATAGCCTGCTAGTAAACGGGCAGCAAGACGACGAGGCTGGACAACGATGATGCAGCCTCGCTCTGCTACACCTGCCTCGTCCAGCATCAGCGGCACGCGGGTGGATTTGCCGCTACCCGTGGGAGCGCTCAGCAGCACGCAGAAGCCCGGTTCGCGGGCAGCGCGTACCACATCTGGCCGTATGGCTTCTATGGGGAGTGCCGGCCGCATCAGAAATCTTCCGGCATATCACGCAGCGCGGGTGCTTCATCGCTGCTGCCTGTAGGTGTAGCAGGCTGCGAGCCGGGCTGCATGGCGGGAGCTGTTTCTTCCACCAGAATACGGGGTGCCTGCTTTTTGCTGTTGGCAAAGAGGCTATCGAGCGCCGTCTGCAAGGGGAGGCCGGGGTATCCGATAAAGAGGATGCGGCTGTCGGCGCCCACCAGGACCGCCGTAGGCAGCTGTGCCACGCGGTATGCGCGGCCGTTGCTGTTTTCCGCATCATCCATGAAACAATTAGCCACCACACCAATCTGGCGGAGCTTCATCAGCCACTCTTCGCGCTCCTCGTGCACGGTGACGGGGCAGAAAACGAGGCCGGGGTACTGCTGCGCGAGCTGATGCTGTTTCTGCACCACGCTCAACCCCATCGGTTCGTCCGGCGACCAGAAGAAGATGAGGTTGGGCTTACCGGCCACCGGGAAGGTGGCTGTGTTACCGTCTGCCGCGAGTACATTCAGCAGCGGCGGCACACTACCGACGCTCAGGTTTCGCAGCACATAGCTCATCTCGATGATAGCCTCACTGAGCGTTCTCGCACCGAACATGGCGTTTTCGGGGGCGATACGCACAGCCTGGCGCAGGAAGTAGAGCTGTTTACTGCGAGCCATGGCGGCGCTTCCTTCCGCCCCGGAGATGGTGGGGTTAGAGAGCATGATGCTCATGGC
This sequence comes from Akkermansia sp., assembly GCA_030535795.1. Taxonomy (GTDB): domain Bacteria; phylum Verrucomicrobiota; class Verrucomicrobiia; order Verrucomicrobiales; family Akkermansiaceae; genus Akkermansia. The sequence continues at coordinate 39,391 of JAUNRE010000010.1, read as the reverse complement.
CATGGCGGCATTGGCGCGGGCGGCCAGGTCTTGGTTGCGGCTGTAGATTTTTTGAAGAATCTCATAGACACGCACACTCTGGCTTTCCGAGAGCTTGGCGCAGCAATCTGCCACTGCCGGGTTGGCGTAGTGGGTGCGATTCAGGCTCTCCAGCAAGGCGTTGGCATAGTAGGCTACACGGCGTTGGCGGCCGTTGAACATCTTGGCAAACACATCGGGGTGGTTGATGAACCATACCACGGCAGGCGCAGCCCACGGCTGGTCAAACTCATACACGGGCACCATCTTGCGCTCATCCACAGCACCATTCATGCGTTCGGCAGCGGTGGGGCACACCAACTCCTCGCGCTCACCCGTCTTCCGGTTCACACTCTGCCACAACTCCGCAGCGATGTCACTGCCATCCGGTATCTTAATGGCTGCTCTCTGCTCATCCGTGGTTGCCACCTTGCAGGCAGCCCGGTATTCAGTCATCTGCTGCTCCCACTTCGCAAGCGAGGCACGCATGGCGGGCTCAGCGGCAAACGCGGTTGCACTCAGTGCAGCCAATATGGCGAGAAGTGCTGTTTTCTTCATGCGGTCATTATAAGGCAGGCGCGCCGCCTAACGCAAGCCAAAAGTGCGCGACTGACTTCATTTGAACGCCTCCTGACGGGGGCTATTCTTTCAGCCCCACGAGGGAATGAAGGAAGGCACGCAGCGCTTCGGAGCCGTAGTAGTCATGCTCCTTGTGGCGCTTGATGGCAGCGCGGAAGGCAGTGTAGTCAAACCCGGAGGTGAGATTACTCATGAGCGATGTTTCGGTGTTGCGCGTTTCAGCAATTTCGCGCAGCGGTGAGACGGCAGCGATGAGCTCCTGCATGCGGGGAGTCGCTTCATCGGCGCCGGCTTTGTCGGTAATGCTGACCATGAGTTGCTGCATGGCTTGCAGATTGCTGACTATCTGCTGCATGGCTGCCTGCTGTTCTTCGGGGGTATAGACCTTGCGCGCCGCCGAGATGTCGCACCATTGTTCCACTTTGTACTTTCGGTCATGGCGTACCAGTGTGATGGTATAGACGATGAAACGTCTGTTCTCAACCACTTCCATACGCTGCGCCGAGTCTGTCCAGTCATCAAACCCATCGGTCGAGGCAGAAAACGCAGCATCGTAGCATTGGCTTTTGTCGGTGTTGTGCACAATCCATGCCGAGCCGACAGTAAAACCGGGGCCGCCGCTTACTTCCGACTGTGGCGGACGCTCGCCCGTGTTTTTCAAGATTTCACCCTGGAGCTCCTGCAATAGCTCGGGTGTAGGCTGCTCCGGTAACATTGCTGCTTCGCGGCTGAAGTTGAGCAGCTCCGCCAGAGCCTCGGAGCCATAGAACGAGGCATCGCGCAAACGATTGAGCTCCATCGCTATGTTCATTTGCAGCACGTTGACGGGCTGTGTTACCGGTGTGTCGCTGACGGCGTTTTTCGGGGTGAGCGTGCGCAGAATGGCTACTGCGGATTTGGCACTCAGCTCATCCTGTACCTCACGCAATATCTCCAAGCGCTTTTGCAGGTAGGTTGGTGGCACAACATCATCATCCCGACTTTCGTGGCGGATGAAGGGAATATCCGAGTGCGTGCCGGGGTCAATTTTGGAAAAATCAGTTTCTTCCGAAGCAAAGGCCGGAAGAAACATCAGAAGCGATATGACGGAGAGACGTTTCATGTATAATATGATGTTAACGCCCAACCGTCGCAGGGTCAAGCAAAAAAACAACGATACGGAGATGAAGATGTTAGCGGATCCGGATGCTGTGGCAGAGAACACGCTACCCGGTGTGTGATTTGTACTGACGCAGAGCAGCGTTGAAATAACAGGTGGGGTGTATTATGCTGGCGGCGGTATGAGTGAGGCACCGCGAATCCGCAAAGTGATGGTGGCCGTGTTGGCGGCGTTATTTCTGGCACAACTGGGAGCAGGGGTCTATGATTTACTGTTCAGCAATTTCCTGAGCGATGTGTTGCATCTGGATGCCGGGGAACGAGGGTTTCTTGAGTTGCCGCGCGAGTTACCGGGAGTGCTGAGTCTGGTGGTGTTGGGGGCTCTTTTCTTCCTGAATGAAGTGCGATTGGCGGCGGTGTCCGTATTGCTGGCGGCCGTGGGTACGTTTTTCATGATGCAACTGGGGCCGGATGCCGACATGTGGGAGCTAAGCGTGTGTGTGCTGACGGCGAGCCTGGGCTTGCACATTCTCATGGGCACGGTGGACTCGATTGTGATGCACACGGCACGCCCCGAGAATCGGAGCCTGCGCCTGGGGCAAATGCGCGCCCTCGGTACGGCGGCTACGCTTCTGGGGGCGTTGTTCATTTGGCTGAAGTGGAAGTTTAATCATGATTTTGCGTGGGATTATATCCTGATTATCGGTATATTCCTGGTTGCTGCCACTCTGCTATTCTGCATCCGCACGCCGGAGTTCCCTCGCCGCAAGAGTATGCGCGAGAACTTCATCCTGCGAAAGGAATACGCCGTCTATTACGGTATCGAAACGTTGCACGGTATTCGTAAGCAGCTCTATATCACTTTCGGTTACTGGCTCATGGTGAATACGCTCCAGCAGCCGCCATCGCGCATCGGCATGATTATGCTTTGCGCCGGTGTCATCGGGCTCTTCACCCAGCCGCTTATAGGCCGGAGCATTAAACGCTTTGGTGAAAAGCGCGTCACCATCTTCGACAGTGTGGCGCTCTCGCTGCTGTGTCTGGCCTATGCTTTTGCTCCCGGGTTGTTGCCTGCGCATTGGGCTGTGGCGGTGGTAGGGTGCTGTTTTGTGCTGGATAAGGTGCTCTTTGATTTGGGAATGGCTCGGACTACGTATATTGCACGCATCTGCGGCGACCGGCGCAGCGATATCACCCCCTGCATCTACACCGGGATTGCCATCAATCATGTGGCCTCCATCGCCTACGGTATTATCGGCGGCATCATCTGGACGTATTCCGGCGGGCCACAAGCCGTATTCCTGACGGGTGGACTTGCTGTGGTTGCCGCCGGTTTTCTTGCCCGCAAAATGAAGTGAGTGCTTGTCATCGCGCCTGAAGTGTGCTATAAATACACCACAGGATGATACAAATACCACCAGTAAACAGCGCTGCGTATGCGCCGTGGCGCGTGTTCTTGAACGTCGCGGCCTACACCATGATGTTTATGTTCGCGACCGTCATTCTGCTGATGGCCTGCGTGATGCTCTTCGACGGTATCAGCACCTATGGCTGGTTGCTGCGCGGTGAGATGAGGTATGCACCCCACTGGCAGGAAAGCGACAAACTGGCAATGAATGCTTTTGCTTATGCTATCCGCTTCGACAATGATAAGTACACCGTCGAATCAGATATGTACAATGCGTGGCTGGAGAATGGGCAGGAAGAGCCGCCGACTGATACGATGGATTGGGTGCTCATGCGCGATAAGCACACCCTGCCGCATGCCCGCCGCGCTGCTGACAGTCTTCGCGAATGGGTGCAGTCGGATGCGGCAACTGCTGCCTTGATACTGAGAGACTCGGAAACGCCGTGCACCTTGCCCCATGATGCTGCGGAAATGGGACAATGGGCAGCCATGCGGGTATTTGTCGAAAAGGGATTTCCGGTGAATCAGACCGATGCTGATGGATACAGCTTGTTGTCGCTGGTGCTCAGTAATATGGAAAGTAAACCTCAACAGGAAGTGTTTTCCGAAGCGGAGTGGCTGCTGAGCAAGGGAGCAGAGGTGAAGGTTGACCTCAAACTGTACGAAGCCGTGATACTGGCCGATGACGGCGCGGCAACGTTGGAGTGGCTGCTGGCGCACGGCCTGCCGCTCGATGTGTGCCGTAAGAATAAGCACAGTTGGTTGCCGCTGGAGCAATGTGTCGAGGAAGATGTGGCCATGCCTGTGTTTGAGCGCCTGGTGAAAGAAGGCCGAATCAACATCAATGACCAACGCAGCAGCATGACCTACCTGCAACTTGCTGCTATGGCCGGCAAGTTGTCGGTGCTCAAGATGCTGCTGAGCCTCGGGGCGGAGGTCGATTTACTGCCGGCATCCGAAGCGCAATACGCGCCGGAAAAGCGCACACCGCTGGCGCTGGTGCTTGATATGCTGGCCATCCAGGAAGCCGAAGAACACGGCAAGGAGGAGCTGCAAAAGTTGCGGCTTCTCTTCGAGCACAAGGCTGCACCCGCTCCACTGCCGGCAGATTGGCAATGTGATGCTTTGAAACAAAAAACGCAGGAAATCTTCCGCGAATTCGGATACACCCCCGAGCAACAACCAACGGATACAAACTCTGACGAATGAAAACGCTCCTCTCTCTCCTTACACTTGCCATGGCGGCTCCGCTTACCCTTGCGCAGCAGGGGAGCGCATCGCTTTCTCCCATTCTCATGTATGTGGCAGACCGCAACAGTGCTGATGCCGCGGCTCCTCGTATTCAGAGCATGATAGAACAGGTGGGGATCGATAAAGTAACGGTGGACCAATACGATTTACTGCTGTTGCGCGGCACTTCCTGCTTCGGCTCACCGGAGCTTCAGGCTGTCATGAAGCCTTTTCTGCCGCAACTGACCGATAAGGAAATGGCTGATGTGACGCCTTTCCTGCAGCCCCTCAGTGAAATGTGGCAGGCGATGGATGACCTGACAGCCACCCTCAACCGCGTAACCGATAAAGCAACAGCGGATTCTGCGGCAGAGTTGCTGGACTCTTTTGCCCCCTTCATGGCATCCCGTGCCGAAAAGCTTGCCGAACTGACGGAACCCACACCTCGGGCGGCGCGGCGCGAACTGCGCATGCGTTACCTCTCCGGGAATCGTCGGCATGTGTCGAAGTTTTTGCAGGCTTGGGGCGCGCTGGCTTTGCGAGATGCCGCTTATTTTGAGTCCGAGCGGCTGATGGAAGGCTTGTTAGCCGTGCGCGATGTGCTGGAAAACATGAACATGCAGGTGGATCCTGATGCTATTCCAGGCGTTATGAAAGCCACCCGCGAGCTTGAGCCGCTCATGCGGCAGTGGGTGGCTCTGATTGCACTGGTGCGTGATAAGGATTCTGCTGATGTCGTGTCTTTGCAGCTCAGCCGCTTGCATAGAGAGATGCGCGCGATAACCTGCAATGCGGGAATAAGCCGCAGTTATGAGGAAGATATGTTCCTTTTCTCTCCTGAGCTGGAAATTCTGGTGCATATCATGGACCGCGTGAGCCATTACCTGCAAGATGAAGTAAAGCCCGCCTTTTTCGGTTCCCGTCGCCTGCGCTCAACCCTCGAACACGAGGACTGAATAATGTAGCAGAATACGCTTGCTAAAAGCTCTATCATGTGCTAGAATGTGCGCGCTCAACAGGCGTAACATTCGTATGAATACCAACCTTCGCATCGCAATCGGTTCGGATCACAAGGGCGTGGATCTGAAGGAAGTTGCTGTGGAACTCCTCACCAGCTGGGGGTACACGGTAGAGGACGTAGGCACTAATACCAAGGAGTCCTGCGATTATTCCGACTATGCCAACGAAGTCTGCAAGCGCGTGACGGATGGCCGCGCTGACCGTGGTGTTCTGATTTGCTTCTCCGGTCTGGGCATGAGCATTGCTGCAAACCGCTGGAAGGGTGTTCGTGCAACGTTGACTCGCACGCCGCAGGTGGCTGCGCTTTCCCGCCAGCACAATGATTCTAACGTGATTTGCATTGCCTCGGCATTCGTAACGGCTGATGATATTGATGACCTGCTACACACCTGGCTTGAGTCCGAATTCGAAGGCGGGCGCCACGTGCGCCGGCTGGCCAAGGCCTCCGGCTCCGCTCTGGCTTCCACCGACCCTGAGCTTGCCGCTTACATCGAAGAAGAGCACAACCGCCAGCGCAACAACATCGAGCTGATTGCCTCAGAGAACTTTGCCTCGCCTGCCGTGATGGAGGCTCAGGGCTCCGTGCTTACCAACAAGTATGCCGAGGGCTACCCCTCCAAGCGCTGGTACGGAGGCTGTGAGGTGGTGGACAAAGTGGAGCAACTGGCCATCGATCGCGCCTGCGCTCTCTTCGGTTGCGACTTTGCCAACGTACAGGCTCACTCCGGCTCTCAGGCCAACATGAGCGTGTATCACGCTTGCATTAACCCCGGTGATACTATTCTCACCATGGATTTGGCTTGCGGCGGCCACCTTTCCCATGGCTTCTTCGCCAACTTCTCCGGCAAGCAGTACAAGGTGGTGCACTACGGCGTAAACCCTGAGACCGAGTGCATTGACTACGAGGATATGGCCAATAAGGCTCGCGAGTGCAAGCCCGCTCTGATTCTGGCCGGAGCCTCCGCCTACTCTCGCACCATCGACTTTAAGCGTATCCGTGAAATCTGCGACGAGGTAGGCGCTATCATGTTTGTTGATATGGCTCACATTGCGGGGCTTGTGGCCGGCGGTGCTCACCCGTCCCCCGTTCCCTACGCTGACTTTGTGTCCACCACCACCCACAAGAGCCTGCGTGGCCCGCGCGGCGGTATGGTGCTTTGCAAGGAAAAGTGGGCCAAGAAGCTCAACAGCGCAACGTTCCCCGGTCTGCAAGGTGGCCCGCTGATGCATGTCATCGCCGCTAAGGCTGCCTGCCTTGGCGAGGCACTCAAGCCTGAGTTCCGCGATTACGCAGCCCAGGTGGTCAAGAACTCCAAGGCCATGGCTGCCGAGCTCTCCGCCCGCGGGTTCCGTATCGTGGCCGGTGGCACAGACAACCACTGCTTCCTGGTGGACCTCAGCGTGAAGGGGCTCAATGGCGCCGAGGCGCAGGTGGCTCTTGATAAGGTCGGCATCACCGTCAATAAGAACGCCATCCCCTACGACAAGGGCACAACGGCTAAGCCCTCCGGCATCCGCATCGGCACCCCCGCTGTTACCACTCGCGGTATGAAGGAGGAAGATGTGCGTAAGGTTGCGGAGTACATTGCCCGCTGTCTGGCCATCCTCGCAGCGCAGAAGGTGCACGAGACGGCTGATGCTTACGATGCCCTGCGTGCTGAGGTAAGCGCGTTCAACAAGTCTTTCCCGATGCCGTAAGCGGCAGTTGGTTTTAACCCTTTGCAACAAAGCGTTCCGTCACAAGCGGAGCGCTTTGTTGTATTCAGCGAAGCATCGCTGCCGCCTGCGCTCGGCTCAACTTGCCGGTGGCGGTGCGGGGAAGCGCGTCAATATGGCGGATGATGCGAGGTCGATGGTAGGCGGGCAGGGAGTCGATAGCTTTCATCAGCACGGGTTCCTTGTTCAATGCCCCCTCCCAGAGCAGGGCAACGCATTGCCCCAGTATGGCATGCGGTGCCGGCACTACCAGCAGGGGAAGCCCGGTGGCCGCTGTGAGTGTCTGTTCCACCTCCTCGGCCTGTACCTTGACGCCGCCGCTGTTGATGACGGAATCGCGGCGGCCGAGGATACGGAAACGCCCATCGGCGGCAATTTCAGCCAGGTCATTTGTTGTCAATCGAGAGATGCCGATATGCGGTGCCTCGATTTGCAGCGTTCCATCCGCTGAGAGCGAGAGACTTATCCCCCGCAACGGGGTATACCACTCGGAACGTAGCGAGCCGTTGACATGGCGCAACGCAATGTGCGAGAGCGTTTCCGTCATGCCGTAGGAGGCAAATATGCGGGATGGTACAGCCTGCAAAGCTTCGGTCAGAGCAGGGTCGATGAAACTGCCGCCCAGCAGAATCGTTTTCACTTGAGCAAGTTGGGCAAGTCCGCCGGGCTCTTGCAGCGTGGCAGCTGCCTGCATGGGAACAAGAGGAGCAAAATCAATAGGCTCGTGCCATGTGGCCAGCGGGCGGGAAGACGGTTCGCCGAGCAGGAGCTCGCACCCGCTCACCAAAGCTCGCACTACCATCATTTTGCCTGCTATGTAACGCAACGGCAGGCACAGCAGGGCGCGGGTGCCGGGGATTATGCCAAAGTACTCGCAACTGAGGCGTGCGCTTGCTCGCATAGCTTCCTTCGCCGCCTGAATGCGTTGGGGCTTACTGGTAGAACCACTGGTATGTAACGTGACGAAATCCGCTTCTGAGTACCATTCTGCCAGAAAATCGCCCAACTCCGCCTCCCGGCCGCATCTGCCGCAACGCCATTGTTCGAGCGTGTCGGGGCCGATACTTTCACCGTTGAGGCACAGATATTCAGCCATTGAAACGATGCTGTATCATGACGTTAAAGTAATTACCCGCACCCGGTACTGCAACGAGGTGCGCTTCCTCCGGCACCGAGGTGTCAGCCAGCGGCAACAGGAAATCGCGCTGGCTCATGTATTGCACCACATCATCGCGGCAGCTGCGGGCCATGTTGATGAGGTCGGTAAAGTTGACATCGGCCGTGATATCGCAGCGCCCGGCAAGAGGCAAGAGTTCCTCTACACTCAGCAGCGTGTGTGCCATATAGCCGCGCAAGCTGCCCTGCGGACGCCGATAGTACACTTTGTCATTTGTCTGGCCGTAATCCACGGTAAGCATGGAGCCGCTTTTCCAGTACTGCTCCCATTCGGCGTACCAGGCGACATAGCTCTCGTGCACTTCGATAATCTGGCCTTCCTGAGCCCATTGTTCAAAAGCGGATGAAGCCGGCAGGGGACACCTGTTTGCCTGGCGCACCACGCGGCCATCGGTCACAGTTAATCCCAGCTCCAGCCATTCGCCCCCCTGAAAGACGAATTGGCGGGCAGGGAAGGCATCCGGGAGTTCATTGCTGAAGATGAACGCATGTCCGTCGACCTTTTTGAGTGCTTTCTTGACACTGCTGAACACCGTAACGGAATGACCACCGACCATCCCTTGCAGGTTGCGCAGGGCTTGCGACCTGTCAACCATGTAATAGCGGGAGATGAGGCGCTCCCAGATAGTCATATTGCGGCAGATAGCCATGGCCAAATCGCCATTGCCGCCACCTATTTCAATGATGGGAAGTTTGCGGTGGTGCGATTTGCAGCATTCCCGCCACAGTTGCAGAATGCGCCTTGCGAGCAAATCGCACATGGTGGCTGAGGTGGAAAAATCCCCACGAAAGCCGATGCTGCTGATGTTCTTGCTATAATAGCCCCCGATTTCATCGTACAGCGCCAACTCCATGAATTGCTCCATGGATATCCAGTTGCCGTGGGCGAGAATGTAAGGCGCTATGTTCATGGTATCAGCAGGAAAGCTCCAGCATGCGCAGAAGCGGTTTTTCGGCACGGAGTCTCAGCTCCTCCGGCACGCGCACCTCCGGCGACATGTCGCGCAGGCAGTTGCGAATCTTTTCCAGCGTGTTGAGTTTCATGTACTCGCATTCGGCGCAGGAGCACTTCTCTGTGCCGACGCCGATGAATTCCTTGCCGGGGACCAGCTTGCGGAGCCTGTGCAGGATGCCGCTCTCGGTCACAATAATGAAACGCTGAGATTCACTTTCGCGGCAGTAGGGAATCATTTTTTCCGTGGAGCAGATATGGTCTGCCAGCAAGCGGATGGGTTCCTGGCACTCAGGGTGGCACACTATGGGAGCATCCGGATACTGAGCTTTTACCTCCAGCACCTTGTCGCGTGTAAACTGTTCATGCACGTGGCAGGCACCGTTCCAGAGCGTCATTTCTCGGCCTACCTTGCGAGCCGTCCAGGCACCGAGGTTGCGGTCGGGCACGAAAAGGATGGGGCGGTCAGCCGGAGCTGTTTCGATGATGCGCTGAGAATTGCCGCTTGTTACAATCACATCTGCCAGGGCTTTCACGCCGATGGAGCAGTTCACATAGGCGACAACGTAGTAGTTTTTCTCTTGGTTAGCCTCCAGGAACGCAGCCAGTTCCTCAGCGGGGCAGCTCTGCTCAAGAGAGCATGCTGCATTCAAATCCGGCAGCAGAACGGTGCGGGAGGGGTTGAGTATACAGGCTGTTTCCGCCATGAAATGCACACCGCAGAACACGATGACTTCGCACTCGGCTTCCTGTGCTTTGCGGGCAAGAGCCAGCGAATCGCCCACAAAGTCCGCAATATCCTGAATCTCAGGACGCTGGTAGCTGTGAGCAAGGATAACGGCATTGCGCTCTGCCTTGAGGCGCGCGATTTCCTGAATCAAATCCTCCTGGAACATGGGCAGAGCCTACCACTGCCAGGGGCTTTTGTCAATGATAAATTCGGTGTTTCAGGTGTCAGGATACTGATATTAGCGACCTATTGTCGTGCGAAAACGCACCGGCACCTCAACCGTGCCGATTGGCTTGTAGGTGGAGAGCCTGAGCTTAAGCTTCTCGTGCTTGCTGCTCAGCACATAGGTGGCGCGGACGATGTTGCCCGCTTCGTGATAGACACCCTCGACTATGTTGGCTTGCATGGGCTGGCCTTTGGGGTCGCAGATGGTTATCTGGGCAATAGCTGCCTTGCTTTCTTCACTGTATTCAATGGAAAAGGCCGTGTTGTCGGGGTCTGTCTCGTTGGCGAAGGATGGTGTGATGGTCAGGTCGATATCTTCAATCGACAGCTTGGATGTGTCGGCTACGGTGAAATCAACATCCTCGTGCTCCTTGGTGCCGCTGGTCACTGGGACAGCAACCGTGGTGTCAAAACAGATGGCGCCGCCTTTCGGTAAGGCCGGAAAATCATACACGGCAATGACGCAGCGTGTATTACGGGCATCCCCGTAGCATATCTCCCATTCGCGGAACTCGCCTTTCATACCATTGCCCTGAGCATCAGTGGCGTGAAGCTCCGCCTCGAGTGGTGCTAAGCGTATGGTATGCCCTTTGGTCGGGGTGAGGTGCAGGCGGACTCGGCAACCGGCTTTGTCAGCCTCGCCTGTGGGATAGAAACACTCCACGCTTTGGGGCGATGCCTTTACCGGGCAAACTTCGGGCTTCTGCTGTTCGTCTGCCCAGGCGAGCATCGCCATGAGCGGGAGCACTGGTATCGTCTTAAGTATCATCATCATGGCGCGTCTGTTTCTGTCGGTTTTTCACCCAGTTGCACATTCATGCGGAACTTTACCTTTTCGCGGCGTGGGTCTTTCACAAACACGAAGCTCAGAAACTCAGTCGGCGTCGCATCCCAGAGTTGCAGCTTATAGGTATTGCCCCCCGTTGCTTCTAAATCGATAGGCTGCGAATACTGTTCCCCGTCAATTCCTTTCCACACACGCTCCACGCGGCGTATCGTCATACCCTCGGTGCAGGTGAGCGATAGCTCGGCGCGTTTCAGTTGTGTGCCTTCGCGGTTCCGTTTCTGCGCATTGTTTGCAGATGGCGTGATGATGAGTTGAGCCACTTTCATGTCGTGCTCCGAAGGGTTCAGCATGCTGACGGCTGCATGAAATGAAGCAATGCGTTCTTTAGCGACCGTGACCTGCACCTCTCCCTGAAGCTCTACGCTGGTGCCGTGCGGGCGAGAGGGACAGGATATGGTGGTAAAGGCGCGGTTATCAGGGGTGATGGTAATGGGACCAAGCTCGGCAAGGCGCACCGAGCGGCGGTCTTTCACTCGGATAACACCGGATAGCATGGTGCTTTCGCACATACGCATTCCATCGGGCGGGATGAGTTCCAGTGTACAGGAAAATCCCGGAGCCATGGCACTGTTGTGCGTGCGGTATTCCGTGCGGCAACTGCGAAGCCGCACGTCGACACCGTTCTGCGCGGCATCACAGAACGATAAAGCACATAACAGAAGGCTGAACAGTCGTAAACTCATATCCTTCACCCTCTCTTATAACCTATTTTCCCTGCCTGAGCAAGCTAAAAGCGGCACTGCCGGCGTTCGCGACGGCGTTTTTCGCATATTTTCCCTTGTCAGGAACAGCAAAGTATTGCATAATGAGGCCATGAAGCAGGGCACAGACCTCACCGGAGAGCTGCTCAAGGCAGTATCCCGCTCCTTTTATCTGACGATTTACTGGTTGCCGGCTGCCATGCGCAGGGGGGTGGCTCTGGGCTATATGTTGGCGCGTGCCACCGACAGCGTTGCCGATACGTCAACGGCAGACTCTCACTTACGGCAAGATGTGTTGCAGGCCATGGGGCGTGCCATTCAGGGCGAGGGGGACGAGGCTCAGACGCAAGCACTGCTGGAGACTCTGGCCGGGGATATGGCGCAAGCCCAGACGAACCCCGCTGAGCGCACCCTGCTGCAACGATTCGGCGATTGCCTCCGGGCTCTTGCTACGTTCCCGGAGGAACAGCAAGCCTGTATCCGCCGTGTGCTCAACACCATCATTGAAGGCCAGTTGTGGGATATTACCTACTTCCGCGAGCATAAATGTGTGGAAAGCGATGAGCAGACGGAGCTGTATACCTATCGAGTGGCCGGTTGTGTGGGAGAATTCTGGACGGAGCTGGGATACGCAGCCATGGGAAGCGCGTTCTGCGCGCCCGAGCTTCGGGAACTGATGACGCAAGCCGGTATTCGCTACGGTCGCGGGCTACAGCTCATCAATATACTGCGCGACCACAGCGAGGATACCGCCCGCGGGCGCTCCTACCTGTGCAGCGCTCCGGCAAAATGGCTCAACAGAGCCGATTATTACATGAATGACGGTATCGACTACTGCCTGCGCCTGCGAGGGTTTCGCCTGCGTTTTGCCGGGATGCTTCCGGCTCTGATAGGCAAAAAAACAATAGCGTTGCTCCGGAGAGCAACGCCTGAATGCGGGAAAGTAAAAATACCGCGACGAGCCGTTTATGGGTGCATGCTCAAGGCATTCATCCTCAGTATCCCTGGCTTTGGGCGAGTTTTTTGAGCTTCTTTGCCAGCGTAATTTTTGAGGCGGATGACACACGGTCGGTGAAGAGGAAGCCGTCCAGGTGATCACACTCATGTTGCAGGCAGCGTGCCAGCAGGCCGCCGCAGTCAATCTCCAGTACAGAGCCATCGAGCTGGGGCAGGGTGGCCTTCACATGGTCAGGGCGGCACACATTGGCACGAATGTTGCGCACGCTCAGGCAGCCTTCCTGGAAAAGCTCTTCCTCACCGTATGGCTCGATAGTGGGATTGATGAACACCAGCGGCATGAGGTCATGGATGTTGCGAAGCTCGCCGTTGACCGTAGCCATCTCGGGTGTGGCTCCTTCCTCCTCGTCTTCAGGAATATCGATAACGACCAGTCGGATGTTTTCGCCTACCTGAGGCGCAGCCAAGCCGATACCATTGGCGGCGTACATGGTTTCAATCATATTGTTGGCGAGCGCAACAATAGCTTCGTCGACTTTTTCTACCGGCGCACTGACGGCGCGCAGTACCGGATTCCCATATTGTGTGATTGAAAGAAGCATGACTTGTAAAGCGTACTGCTATTCTGCCTGTGCGTGATTGTAAAGTCAAGTCATTTCAGAGCATACAGTCACAGAATTTGCAGAGGAGGCGGATTTATGACTTTCTGTCCATTCCTGCGGGATTGACGACCTGCGGGGAACGTGTTAGTATAAACGCGGACAATGGAGACGGAGACGCAACAGAGAATTCACCGCATGAGTGACGTGCTGGCCAGCCAGGTGGCAGCCGGTGAGGTGGTAGAGCGTCCGGCCTCTGTTGTAAAGGAACTCATTGATAACAGTATTGATGCGGGGGCATCCATGGTGCGGGTGGAAATCATCCGTGGTGGCGTTTCGCTGATTAAGGTAACCGATAATGGCTGTGGTATGAGCCGGGCGGATGCCCTCATGTGCCTGGAACGCCATGCTACGAGTAAGCTCAGCAGCTACGAAGACCTCTCCTGCATCGAAAAGCTCGGCTTCCGTGGCGAAGCTCTGCCCAGTATTGCTTCTGTAGCGGAATTGCGCATCACCACTCGACGCGAGGCGGATATGGAGGGTACTGTTGTTGCATGCAGCGGCGGGGAGATGGAGCCTCCGGCCAATGCCGGCTGTGCGCCCGGTACGGAAATCTGTGTTCGCAACCTGTTCTTTAATACGCCTGTGAGGCGTAAATTCCTGAAAAGCAATGAGACGGAATCCGGGCACATCGAGCATGAAATCAAACTGCATGCGTTGGCGTATCCGAATCTGCGTTTTGTCTTCGTGCGCGATGGGCAGTTGGTGTTCGACTGGCCGGCCACGAGCGACCTGCGCCAGCGTATCGCGGACTTCGGCGGCCGCGAGTTAGCGGCGGGTTTGTTGCGCATCAAGCCACGGGTGGGGCCGGGCGTGCATGTGAGTGGGTTCCTGATGCCGCTGAGCGAGGCTCGCCGCAACCGCCGCATGCAATTTATTTTCCTCAACACGCGTTCCATTGATGATAAAATCATTGCCCGTGCAGTGCGCGATGGCTACGGTGGCTTCCCGACCGGGTTACACCCGGCGCTTTTCCTGTATCTGGAAGTAGAACCGGCGCTGGTGGATGTGAATGTTCACCCTGCCAAAAAGGAGGTGCGTTTCCTGCGGCCGTCCGATATCACGAATACGGTGCTTGATGCCGTGGCTGCAACGCTGGCAGCACATGCTCGCGGGGAACAGCAGGAGGAAAGCAGGCCTTCACCCGTAGCTCCGACGCCGGCTCCGGCCGGGACTTCGCCGAAAACACCATTGCATCCTGTAAGCCATGCGACGAAACAGGAGCCGGTGCTTCCTCGGCGTGAGCTGCCGCCTGCACCTCTCGATAAGCCGCAGAGCCCGGCACCTACACCGAGCGTACCGCGAGTTGTCTTGCAACCTATTGCCGAGCCGACGGCACCTCCGCTGGTGCTTAAACCTGTCCTAGAGCCGATTCAGCAGGAGCTGGAGCTGCCTGCACCGCCGTCATCTCCGGCGAAACAGCAAGCGCAGACTCCGGCTTTACCTGCCGAAACGCACATAGATGAGACAAGTAGTAGTCCGCGTGCGGCGGCATTCCGTTATATTGGCACCACCGGGGGACGCTACCTCATCTTCGAGAATGCTGAAGGGCTTGTTCTCCTCTCGCCTCGTGCGGCGCGTGAAAGAATCATCTATGAACGCCTGCTCAACAGTAACAACAACCCCGTTCCGACTCAGCGGCTGCTGCAACCCGTCATGCTGGAGCTCGATGCCCGCGATGTCGGCGTGGCTCTCGAAGTGAGCAAACAGCTCGAAAAAGCAGGCTTCCGACTCTCGCTGTTCGGGCAGCGCACCATGAGAATTGACAGCATTCCCATGATGCTGCCGTTACAGCGCGTCAGTGAGTTCGTGCATGACCTCATACGTACCTTTTCCAGCGGGGAACAGCGCCTGCGCCGTTCCCGAAATCCTTTTGAGCCTTATGCTCAGCAAATTGCCCGCAAATACGCCGTGCAGGAAGATTTAGCACCATGGCTGAAAGCCCCGGTGCCGCTGTTGAATGATTTGCTCAACTGCGAGATACCGTACTGCACCCCCGGGGGGAAACCGACGCTGGTACCGTTCTCATTGCACGAGATAGAGCGTAAATTCCAGTCACGATAAGTATTTTGTGCTTTTACTCGTATGCCGTATGTGCTAGAATACGCGTGTATGGCAGCAGAAGAACTTTCCATTGGTGTAGACATGGGTGGCACCACCATCAAATTTGCCGTAGTGCAGGGGACGGATGTTATCTTCAGAGGGAACCCCATGCAGACGGGTGACTATGAATCCCCGGATTGTATCGTTGAAGAAATCGGCAATCGTCTGCGGGGAATTATGGAGCTTTATCCGGCTGTAAAGGCTGTAGGTATGGGCTTGCCCGGCTTTGTGGATCACAAGGCGGGGGTTGTTGACTCCCTGACGAATGTCCCCGGCTGGTATGATATTCACATTCGCGATATTCTGTCTGATGCGACAGGTCTCCCAGCAGCTGTGGACAACGATGCTAACTGCATGGCCTATGCCGAATGGAAACTCGGTGCCGGGCGCGGGATGAATGATTTGGTGTGCCTGACGCTTGGTACCGGTATCGGCTCGGGCGTGATTGCCGGCGGTCACTTTGTGCGTGGTCATCTGAGCGCGGCCGGAGAGCTGGGGCAGATGACGATTGACTACAAGGGGCGTATCGGTTACTACGGCAACCAGGGCGCCATCGAAGATTACATCGGCCACCGGGAAATTGCCGCCGAGGCTCAGGCTGCCTATGCAGCGGCCGGGCAGGCTCGGCCGCTGGAACAATGCGGACCGATGGATCTGGAGAATGCGGCCAAGGCAGGATGTCCGGTTGCGCTGGCGTTGTGGGATGACATCGGACGCAAGCTGGCAGCATGCCTCATGAACTGCCACTACATCCTTAACCCGGAGGCTTTCATCATCGGTGGCGGTGTAGCTAAGGCCGGCGATTTGCTGTTCGGGCCAACGCGTCGTTATCTGAAAGCGCAGCTGTATCCGCCGCATTACGAAAAAATTAAGATTCTTCCGGCTATGTTCAGCAATGATGCCGGCATCATCGGAGCTGCACGTTTGGCACTGAGTGTAGCCAACAACGAAGATTCGTAAGCATCGTGGAGACGAACGTCGGCAAGGCTGAGCAAAGACTCTGCACTCGCTTGAAGCTGGGTGAGGAGGACTCGCTTCATCTCATCAAAGCTATGCGCGAGGGACGCTCCTCGCGCAGTGCCGTGGTGCTTTCTCCCTTGGCTCCGGCAGACTACAAACCTCCCTTTGCCTGCGTGGACACCTCCGGCTGGGGTTGGCTGCCACCGCGCGTCTTTGTGCCACAGGAAGGCGAGAAGCCGACGTCTCATGCAGATTACGGCGCGGGGCTATATTATTCTCTCGATTTGTCCTCCTGCTGGGAAAGCGCACCATTATCCGTTGTTCCGCGGCCGGAGAGCAGCCTGGACATGTGTGCAGCTCCCGGCGGGAAAAGCATGTTGCTGGCGGCGCGGTATTTGCCGCAATGCCATGTTGCCAACGAAGTCAATGCTGCCCGCCGTGGGATTCTGCGGCAGAACATGCAGCAATGCGGCGTCCCGAATGTAGAAGTAACCGGCCTGCGCCCCGACCAATGGGCAACAGAGGGGCGGCAGTTTGATTTATTGCTGGCCGATGCTCCGTGCAGCGGACAATCCCTGCTGTGCAAGGGAATTCGCAACCCCGGATGTCTGGGAGCGCAGATGGTGAACGGAAACGCCAAACGCCAGAAGGGTATATTGCTGGCAGCCGTCCGATGTGTTGCACCCGGTGGCCATATCCTGTATTCCACGTGCACATACGATCCTGACGAAAATGAAAAGGTGATGGCTTATATCCTGAAGCGGGTTCCCGGATGGGTGGCGGTGGAGGTCCCTGTTCTGGAAGCGTTCCGCTCCACGCTGGCAGAGTTCCCTTGCTACCGCTTGCTGCCACGCCATGGCTTCGGTGCCGGTGGGTTCTGCTGTCTTCTTCGTAAAAACACCTAACACACAATCATACAGCACCATGAAAACAATCAACAGCATCATCGCTATGCTTGCTCTTGCGGCGCCGTCCCTGAGGGCTGCGCCCATGCCGGCTAAGGCTGAACTTCTGGCCTCCAATACGGTTGTCGCCGTCTATTCCGGGGTACAGGAACGCCCGTGTATGTTCCGCACGGCGCTTTGTCCTCACCGCTGCGGACACGCTACTAAAGTGGCGCTTTTCACGGTAAAGAGCAATGAAAAATATGAGAAGCAGGGGGAATATGGCGATGATAAAGCCGAGGCCGGCTCCGTCATCGCGGTGGATTTGCTGCGTGACACTCCCGGGCAGAGTGAAGAGACACTGAAGCTTATTGCCGCTCTTCCTCAGGGAGCCGTCGTGCGCATGACGCAGGCGCACTATTACGGCGACTTCGGTGATGTGGCGGAGCCGTTCCGTCCTGTTATCAGTATAGAGAAAATCGGCATGGATAACAAAGCCGCAGCTTTGCCCCCGGCACCGGCCGCCAACAGGATGCTTCGCCGTGCTCGCTGATTGTCTGAAACTCGCCCTGCTCGTATCCTCCGGTTGCCTCATGGCAGCGGAACCTGCCTCTGTCGTGGCATCTCAGCAGCTCAGGCAACCTATTCCCCAGCTGGAACTGGATGCCAAGGGAAAGGGCTCTGCCGTTATCTTCATTGGCGGGTTTGGCGATGAAATCAGCGGCATCGTGCCTCAGTTGATGGAATATCTGCCGCGGCTGGACAATCGTGAAACGCGTGCCTACTACCACTGGCATGCCGGGTGTCCGCAGGACTGCGATAAAGGCGCTTCTCAACTGACCGCAGCTATTGATGCCTATCGAAAGAAGAATAAACATGCAGCCGTTGTATTGATTGGGCACAGCATGGGGGCCTCGATGGCGCTGCGTGTTGCGGAAAAGCTTTCAGCAGAGGCAGGGGCTGTGTTTCTTGTAACGCTCGACCCGGCCGACCGCAGCTGGACTCCCAAGCGTCCGACATCGGTAAGTTGGTGGGGTAATGCTTATGTGGTCAACTCCCAATCAGGGCATGATTACATTGCGGCGTTGGGGGGCAGGTGGAATGCCTGCCGGGGCGCGGATGTCAATCTGTGCTTTGACGGGCGGGAAGCCGATGAGGCAGGATTCCTGTATATCCACGACAACGCCATCTCGCTTATGCTAAGCCGAGCGCATGGCAAGCACGCCTCACTGTACGATGCTCTCAGCGAAAAGCTTAGAAAGGAAGAGAATACAGCCCCAGCAGGCGATAAGCCCAGGCAGCCACAGTCAGCAGAGCAAGCAGATACCAGGCGATAACCATGCCGGGCTTCACCTGTCGGCGCGTCATGTTGCCCAGACGGCTTTGCACGCGAGCCGTCTGCTGCTTGATGATGAGCTCTTCGTTCTTGGGGATTTCCTCTTTCATGACCGCAGCAAGTGTAGCACAGTCGAATGAGCTTTTCAAGCACTACAGTCTTGCCAAGTCACAAAAAATCTGTTAAACTACGCGCCGATGCCGAGTCTCACCACTCGGTGCCTCTTCAATCCGACACATAAGTTTGCCGCACATGGAGCCTTGCTTTCCTATTGATACAAAGGGACATCCCATTATCCTCATCGGGCTGATGGGATGCGGCAAGACGACTATCGGTCGCGAGCTCAGCCGTATGACCGGCATGCCGCTCATTGATATGGACGCCATCATTGAGGAGCAAATCGGCAAAAGTATTTCTCAGATTTTCCGAGATGAGGGTGAGGCGCATTTTCGCGCACTCGAAACAGCGCTGCTGCGCTACATCGAGGGAACAGTCGGCACGGAGAAGGGGAACGTTATTATCTCAACCGGCGGCGGTGTGGTGCTGCGACAGATAAATCGAGAGATTTTGCGCCGCATCGGTTTTACGGTGTGGTTCAATGTGGATGTGCCCACACTGCTGGAGCGAACATCTCGCAGTAACAGCAGGCCTCTGCTGCAATCTCCTGATCGCGTGGCCATCATGGAGCGTCTGCACAGGGAGCGCTCACCGCTTTATGCCGAGACGGCTCATCTGAAGCTGGATTCTTCCGATATCAGCGTCAGAGATACCGTGCCCATTGTTCATGATGCGGCTCTCCGTTTCTTTAGCTGAGACTTTGCTTACCGCAGCCAGGCTAAGAATTCTTTATTTCCTTCCATGCCGGTGATGGGGGAATCGGCTACACCCATCCATTCCCGTTTAAGTTCCAGTGTCACAAAGTCGTGTATTTTATCCACTGCGCGTTGGTGCAGAGCCGGGTCGCGCACGATTCCTCCCGGGCCGATATCCTCCGGCTGTAGCTCAAACTGCGGCTTTATCAGCACGAGTAAATCGCCGCCTTCCTGAAGGCAATCGTATGCAGCGGGCAGGATTTTAGTGAGCGAGATGAACGAGACGTCGCTTACAATCAGCTGCACCTTTTCTCCCAGGTCATCGGGCGTCATGTAACGGGCATTAAATTGCTCTTTCACAATGACTCGCGGGTCATTACGAAGTTTCCAGACCAGCTGGTTGGTGCCGACATCCACTGCGTGCACGCGCAAAGCCCCGTTTTGCAACAGGCAATCGGTAAAGCCGCCCGTGGAGGAGCCGATATCCAGGCATACTTTCCCTTCAGCCTTTACCGGGAAAGCCTTGAGTGCACCTTCAAGCTTGAGCCCGCCACGGCTGACATAGCGGGGCTTGTTTTTGACGGTGATGGGCAGGGAGTCATCCACCTTGGTGCCGGGTTTGGTAACGGGTTGGCCTTTTACCATCACTTCTCCGGCAATAATAAGGCGCTGGGCCTGTTCGCGCGAGTCGCACAGGCCCAGGGAGGTCACGAGTACATCGAGTCTCTGTTTCGGCATAAGGGAAGATTATGCTTTAATAATAAGGCTGACGCAGCTTCTGCCCACGGTTCTGACCGGGCATCACCGGGTATTTTTTGCGGCGTGATTCATCCCACACAGGACGGGCTCGGCGTTCCATGACAGGGCGCACTACCGGCTGCGCAACAGGTCTTGCCACAGGTTGCTGCACAACCGGGCGAGTAACCGCAGGACGAGGTGCTACAGGACGTTGCACGACAGGCTGCGGCTTCGCAACAGGTTGAGGCTGCGGGCGTTTCACAACAGGAGCAGGGGCTTTATATTGAGGCTGCGGGCGCTGAATTGCAGGCGCCTGATGCTGGGGCTGAGGCTGTTGTTGGGAGATAGTAGGAGCTGCTGCCGGAGCTGTTTCTACGGGGGCTGCGACGGGCTTCGGTGCCTGTCGAGTCTGTTGCTCAATGATAATCGGAGCGGCAACAGGAGCTGGCTGAGGCTCAGGTTCGGGGGCTGCTTCGGGCAGCGGAGGCAGAATAGGTGCAGATTCGACTTCATTGTAGACCTGGCGGGAAGGCTGCTCCTGCGAAATGGTAGCACTGCGTTGTTCAACGTACTGTTGTTCGCGTCCGTGCACGCGCGGTCTGGCCCAGTCTTCGTCATCTGAAACACAGGATGTGAGAGAAATTGCCAGGGCGGCAAAAGCGGTAAGTAGAGTTGTGTATTTCATAAAGGATTATATGTTAAAAAGTTGCACGGCAAATGAAGCAAAGGTTGACCATGCGTAGAATACGGTCAGAATGGCCATGAACAGGAAGGTGCGATCCTTTGCCATGCGCTCATGGTTTTCATCCGTGCGTCCGGGGCGAAGGCTGATGAGTATCACGCCCAGGAACGCCAGCCAGGTGAAGCCGTAGACGTTCTGCCACGATACCGAGCGGAACAGCTCCGAGCCGAAAAAGACACTCAGATAGTAGATGGAATGCGGCAGTATGCTCAGTATGGCAAACTCCGGCCGCAAGCGGCCTCCGGTAAATAAGCGCATCCACACCACACCCCAGGTCACAATGAGAAACAGTGACACGATGGCGAGCATCAGGCCACCCGTGCCCAGCAGGCCGGTAATCAGAGAGCCACAGCTCAGCAGAACAAACAGCGGTACAGCTGCGTAGATGTAATTGAGGCGCTTCATGTGCGGCGATTTGTTCAGCCAATCCACTCCCATGTAATGGGAATTTCAATGTCGGGATGCAGGCTCAGCATCGCCGGGCTTCCCATGACACAATCGTTGAGAGCAGCTTTATGCGGATTATCCTCGGGCAGCGTCACGGATATCGTTGTCTCGATACGTGCAATGCGGCGCGGATTCGCGCTCATCACTTTGCCGACCTCAATCGTGGTGCCGCTCAAATCCAGATTTTCTTTCTGTGCGTAGATGCCCATGATGGTGGCCATGCAGGCAGCCATGGCTGAGCACATCAAATCCGTCGGAGAAAACGCTTCACCTTTGCCGTGGTTATCTACCGGGGCATCCGTGCTTACCGTAGAGCCGCTTGGCCCGTGCTGCAATTCGCAATGCAGGCCGCCCATATATGTCATCTTGCATTTTACCATGCGAGCATCATACACGTTGTCTTTCGCTGCGTCAAGGTAGAAAGGGCGTCTGTAGGCGTTTTTCTTTCCGAAAAAGTGATTTTTGCAACTACGCATAATACCTGTAATGCAAAACAAGAAATTGTTAAAATGACACGGGAAAGAGCGATAACGTACTTTCAACTTGAAATACGGCAAAAAGCTGCTAGTATAGGTTGCGCGTATGAGCATGGTGACTGCAGAGCATTTACACAAAACGTTTGGTCGCTTCACGGCTGTGAAGGACACGACGTTTTCGATTGAAAAAGGAGAAATTGTGGGCTTTCTCGGGCCGAACGGCGCGGGTAAAACCACGACCATGAAGATGCTTACAGGCTATCTGCCACCCACGGCAGGCACTGCATGCATAGCAGGTTACGACATCATCGACAATCCGCTGGAAGCGCGTCGACACCTGGGATACATGCCTGAAAACGTCCCTCTGTACGACGATTTGCGCGTGTACGAATACTTGGATTATCGAGCCCGCCTGAAAGGTATTTGCGGCAAATCGGTGCGTCAGGAAATTGGCCTGGCGATTGAAAAATGTGGGTTGGAACCGAAGCGAAAGAACCTCATCAGCACACTTTCCAAGGGGTATCGTCAGCGAGTCGGGCTGGCAGATGCCCTGCTCGGCAACCCTGATTTGCTGATACTGGACGAACCGACAAATGGTCTGGATCCCAACCAGATACGCCAGATTCGCGAGTTGATTCGTGATCTTTCCGAGAATCACACCGTCATTCTTTCCACCCATATTCTGCATGAGGTGGAAATGATCTGCAACAAGGTTATCATCATCGACCAAGGCGAGATTAAGGCCGCGGATACACCGGATAATCTGACAGAAAACCTGCGCGCCGCAGGACGCGTTTCTATTGAGTATAAGGGTGATTTGGAATCTATTGTTCAGGAACTGGAAGCCTTCGCCCCCATTAAGAAAGTAATGACTGAAGAATGTGAGGACGGCTGGCACCGCCTTCTGGTACGCGCCGAACCCGGCACAGACACCCGCGAAAAAGCGGCTGCAATCATTACCGGGCACGGCTACCCGATTCGCCACATCTATCGCCACATCCCCAGTCTTGAAGACGTATTTGTAGAAATGACTCGCCGCGACTGATTCACCCTCTCACCTACACCTCATATATGCCCCCTTCTCTGCACATCAAAGGCGCACAGAAAATCATTGATCGCACAACCAGCAGCCTTGCCACCCTGCGCACGATATACGTCAAAGAGCTTAGCGGCTATTTGCTCGTGCCGTTCGGCTGGGTTATTCTGGGCTGCACCATGGCTCTGCAAGGCTTTATTCTGCAAGCCGTACTTCAGGTCATGACGCATGCTACCGGCAACGGTGTCATGTACCACATGCTCGATAACCTGAACTTCTGGTTCTACTTTATCTTCATCTTCCCGCTGATTACGATGCGCTGTCTTGCGGAAGAAGAGCGTCAGGGGACGCTTGAGGGGTTGCTGACGGCTCCTGTCACCACCACTCAGATTGTGATGGGTAAATACCTTGCCGCCTACACTTTCTACCTCATTCTCTGGCTGCCGATGTTGACCTATCCGCTTGCCAGCCGCATTGGTAATCTCTACACTGAGATTCGTTATGGCATTCAGCCGGAGGGGCTTATCACTTACATGCTGGCAGACTGGGTAGGGCCGTATCTCATTCTTGCTCTTTCCGGTGCTTTCTTCGTGGCGTTGGGCATCATGTGTTCAGCCCTCACGCGCAGCCAGATTATCGCTGCCATTCTGAGCACCTGTTTGATGATTATGTACTACTTCATGGGGCGCGTGACCGAGCTTTGGGGCGAATTCCCGGCCGCGCCCATCTTCCACTATATGTCCTGCACGGAGCATGTGCGCTCGTTCGCCAGTGGTGTCATCGACACACGCCCCGTGGTATTGTACCTCACCATGACTTTCCTGACGCTGGCTCTAACTAAGCGAATTGTGGACTATCGACGCTGGACACGCTGAGCCTGAACTTCACACATATTTTCAAACTGACATGAGAAAGAAAGACTTTACCGGACATCCTGACGCACGGCGTCCCAAGGGCAACCCCCTGGCCTGGATTAACCTGCTGCTGCTTTCCATCATAGTAATTGCCTGCAACTACATCGGCTGCCGCGAGTATGCGCGCTGCGACCTGTCTGAGCAGGAGAGCTACTCTATATCCGACCGCACCATCAACGTGCTCAACAGCGACCGGATTCGCAAGCGCGAGAAGCCGATTCACATCATCTTTGCCTTCCAGCGTACTGCTACCGGCTATGCCCGCATGTACTCTCTGCTGGAAGAATATGTGCGCCATGGCAAAGGCAAGATTGTCGTGGAATGCTTCGACCCCCTGCGTGACCCCAACCGAGCACGCCAGATTTCGCAGATTTATGGCGTAGAGTTCTCTCAGAATCTCTGCGTGGTTGATGCCCGCGAAGACCACACCAAACCACTGAAAGCCTTTGAGGAAAACCGCAGTGAGCGTAAACATGTGCGCATTCGCCCCGGCGCTTCTTTCATGAAGTATGAGGTGATGCCGGATGAAAGTAAGCGCATCGTCGCACTCATGATGGACGAGGTGCTTTGCTCCACTATTACGGAAGCTGTGGAGGGCGACATGCGCCGCATGTGCGTGGTGGAAGGTAAAGGCGGTGTCTCCCGCGACGACCAGACTCTGCTGGAAACACTCGGCGAGATTACAGGCTCGCTCAATATTCAGCTCTCCTGGGTCAACCTCAGCGAAGTGGAAATGCTGCCGCAGAATGCAGAGGGGCTCATTATCATTTCCCCGCAAACGGATTTTACGGAAGATGAAATGCGCGTGGTGCGCGAGTTCTGGGAGCGCGAAGGTCGCAATGCCATCTATGTGGCGCTCGACCCCACCAATACGAATCTGCCCATGCTCTATCGCTTCCTGCGCGAGCAAGGTATTCGTCCGAATTCCGACCGAGTGCTGCTTCGCAACCGCAAGCGCGCCTACTATGACATCTCGGCAGTCATGCCCAAGGGACTTAACTGCACCAAGGCCTTCTGGAATAACACCACCCAAGTGGACGGACAGTCCATGTCGCTCACACTGGAGCACGGCGATGATAACATGGCCGCTATCCGCAAACTGACGACTTACCCCTTGCTCATGAGCACAGATGAGTACTACGGTGAAACAAGCCGCGACCTCGACCCTGAGTTCAACCCGCAGGAAGACCGCGAGGGGCCGCTCTGCCTGCAAGCTGCCGTAACGCGTGGCAGTAATAATGATCCGAACAATCTCTGCACCATGATTGTCACCGGCAATATCGACATGCTTGCACGTGAGAATGCCCGCAAGGAGCAGACGGATTACCTGCGTTCTCTCTGGGCGTGGATGGTTCACCGCCCTGAGTATGCGGGAAAGAGCGCCAACCAGGACCTTACCGTCAAGATTGACCTCAATCGCCATACTCGCAGCACGGTAGAACACATCACTCTCATCTTCATGCCCTTGCTGGCGCTGCTTATTGCATTGGGTATCTGGAATGCACGTCGCCACTGAGCAACCGAACTTTCACACAAATGAGAATCTTCTCGACAGTCCTGCTGGCTCTGACGGCCATTCTGTCTGTAACTGCTGCCATTATTCTGACAGTGGACGGCAACCTTGCCCGCATCACCGGATGGTACAGTTTCAAGCCCGGCATGCCTCTCTTTACGGCAGAAAATACGGAGCGTCTTTCGCAAGTTTGCTGGCTGCGCATCAAAGACTTGCATGATACGCTCATCTGTGAGCGCGAAGAAGACGGAACATGGTGGATAACATACCCATTCCGTGACCGTCTCAACCCTGCCGTAACCGATGCTATTCTCACCTTCACCGCCAAGGCTCGCGTGGTGGACACACTGCCCCTCAATAAGTCTACTCGCAGCCGCCTGCGCGAATACGGCGTACAGTCCAACCCCCACACTATCACTTTAAAAAGAACCGAAGACGGCGATAAAGACGACCTGACAACCGTTGCTCGCTACACCCTCGGCAGTGCTTCTCCTTGGCTCGCAGACGCCGGTGACGGCAAGAGCGTCATGCCAACCACCTACCTGCGCACGGATTTCTACGGTAAGGATAAGCGCATCCATGTGGTGAGTGGTAATATCCTCAGCGTATTCAAGGAAGGTCTGCTGGCTCTCCGTGACCCCCGCCCCCTGCTCTTTGCCCCCGATGCTCTCAGGGAAATTGAAATCACTAACCATGCCGACAAAGGCAGGCCATTTGTAGCCAAGCGTCTGAGTGCTCAGTCGCGCTGGACGATTTCCTCCCCCTGCATCACAGCTGCCGATCAGGATAAGCTCAATAATCTTGCCGCTTCGCTTGTTAATCTCTCCGCCATCAAGGTAGATGATGCCGCAGCGGTTGGTGCGCCGAAGGAGCCCCTGCGTTTCACCATTCGCATGAAGGTGGATGGCCAGCTCGCCCCGGTGGAACTGAAGATATACGGCAACTTTGCCGCAGAAGCCGATGGGCAGCAGCTCTGCCACGTCACCGTTAACAACCGCTCCGTTGTTTTCACCTTGCAGGCAGAGCCCCGTGTCAGCCGCAAAGGCAGCTATTCCCGCATCGTGAACAGTATCTGCAACCTGCCGGTGCTGCCTTCCGAGGCAATGGCTAAGATTCGTTCCGGTGCCGGCACCGTATACACCGGCGACCTGCCCCTCAGTCTGGCAGAACTTCGCTCTCTCAAGTTCACCGATGTCGTGGATAAGGATATTGAGCGCATTGTGCTCAAGGCTCATGACAGCCAGGAATCCCTGCGACTCCTGCTCATTCCCGGCGACCTTGAGAGCGAGGTGAGCGACATGTGGATGTGCTCAGTGGGCAATAAGCCGTTCATTAACGCCGAGGAGCTTGTCGTGCGACGGTTCATCAACGGTCTCGCCAGCATCCCGGTGCGAGGAATCGAGGCGGATTTACCTGTCGACAACGCTGAGCGCCGCCGCATCATTTCATCATACGGACTGGACAAGCCGTATTACAGCCTATACCTGCGCCCCAAATCCTGCCTCTATCGAGCCACGCTTTTTGGGGTTGACCTTCCCTTGGTGAAGGATCGCAACGCGCGTGTCTTCTATATCTCGCGCTATCGTGACCCGCAAACCGGCAAGGGGCGCTGGGTAGGCATGGAAATGGGCAGCAGCACCATTTACCGTCTCAGTACACGTCTGACACGCACCTTCTCCCTCAATGCCAACACATGGCGCGCCCGAAATATCGTCAGCTTCCCCATTTCCGCTCTGCGTAAACTGACGCTCGGTTACCAGCAAGCGCCTTTGGCCTTGCAATACGACTACATCGGCGAAACTTGGACAGGCACGCTGGGTGAGGAAGACGTGACACCCCGCATCAATCCGCACCGTGCCCAGTACTACATCCGCCAGCTCCAGAAACTGAAAGTAACGGAATGGCTCGACAACAACGATGAGTATGCGCTGGAGAGCCTGCAGAAGCCGGTCTTTACCGTGAAGCTCGACCTGGAAATCACGGATTACTCGGATGCTGAGGCTGTCGTGATGGATACCTCCGAGCTTGACCACGACTCGCTCGACCCGAACTTCGGTGATTCTCGCCTGCAAAAAGCAGAAGATGCCCTGACGGAAAGTACCGAAACCGATGCTGCGCTGCGAGATTTGGCTCTACAGGAGCGCAAAACGCACAGCAAGACCATCACTATTGAATTAGCACCCTCCTCCGAGTCCGGCGACAAGCCCTTCTTCTACGGACGCATCCGCGAAACCGGCGAACTCTTTACCCTGCCTTTCAACGAAGCTCAGGGATTGGCGGGCAGCATCCTTGATATGTAAATAATCATTTTATGTGGGTCTGGAAGAAAACAATTGTAAAGAGTCACGAAAGCGAGTGGCAGGAACGCGTAGGAAATCTGCCCGGCGCTGTCTTTTCGGAGGGCTTTCAGGCGGAACGCCTCAATATTGACGTCTATACGGAGAATGAGGAAGAAGCCTTGGTTCTGGCAGCCTGTTATGGCGGCAAGACGGAAGCCGTGCAGACGGTGGACTGGGTGGCGGCAACAGCTCCGGAGAACACGCCGCCGCTCGTCATCCGAGACCGCTTGGTTATCTCCGCAAGTTCCGAGCCTCAGGTGCTGGAAGCCTTGCAAGCGCAATACCCGGGGCGCATCATTCTCTGTTTCCCGGCCGAACGTGCTTTCGGTACGGGAAATCATGCCACCACTTCCACCTGCCTGCGCATGCTTTGCGATGAAGTTAAAGGCCGCCATGAGCCCTGGACGCTGACCGATATCGGTTGTGGCACCGGCGTGCTGGCGCTGGCGGGCTTGCGCCTGGGTGCGCAGCACGCCATCAGCTTCGACTTCGACCCTGTTGCAGTTGAGGTAGCCGAACGCAACATCGCGCGCAATGGCGGCGCCGATAACCTTCAGCTTTTTCAGGCAGATGTTTTTGAGTGGGCTCCTGCACCCGGTGAGCAAGCGGATATTGTGCTGGCCAATCTCTTTTCCACCGTTCTGCAACAGGCTTTCCCTCGCATCCTGACCGCAATGAAACCCGGTGGCGTTCTCATCATCTCCGGCATCCTCAATACACAGGCGGACGAAACGCTGCGCGCTGCTGAGGCGGTCGGTCTGCGCGTGCTCAAAGTTGTCAGCCGCGGCAAATGGACAACCGCAAAACTCACCACAGCATGAACCTGCTTGCCATAGAATGCTCTCAGCCCCGTGCCTCACTTTGTCTGGCACGCGATGGGCTCCTCCTTGCACACGCTGCCTGGGAAGCAGAACGCAACCACGATGCCCACCTTTTCCCGGCTCTTCAACAGGCGCTGGAGGCTTTGGGCGAGGCTCCGCTGGATTATGTGCTGGTAGGAGCCGGTCCCGGTAGCTATGGCGGGGTGCGCGTGGCTCTGGCCGCTGCTGTCGGCATTGCCACCGTGCGCGGTTCTGCCGTGGTGGCCGTTGGCTCTTGGGATGCTCTGGCCAATGAAGAGACACCGGCCATTATATCGGACGCGCGGCGAGGTGGCTGGACGCTGCGGCGTGCGAATGGGGAGATAGTGGTACTCACCCCGCAGGAGCTAAAAGACGAAATTGCTGCAGGGCTGAAGGTGGGAAGTATCGAGTCGGAGACTGTTATGCAGAACGCCGGTATCGAGGTGCAGAAGTACGGACTTTACCCCACGGCAGAAGGGCTTATTCGCACATGGAACTCTCTCTCAGAGGAACAAAGAGCAGCTAAGGCAGCGGCTCCGGCTGAACCTATCTATGTGCGCCCTCCCCATATCACCGCAGCCAAGCACAAACCCTGGGAAATCCGCAACTGATCCCCCCTCATCATGAGCGAAACGGAAACCATCATTCATACCTGCCAACGCTGTGGCGCATGCTGCCGCTGGGAGGGCGATGTGTGCCTGACGGATGAGGATATTACTGCCATTTCAGCCTGGCTTGGCATGAGCGAAGAGGCTTTTATTGAACGCTACTGCCGCCTGCGCCGCGACAGACGCGGGCTCTCTCTCATTGATGCCGACAATGGCTATGGCCCCTGCTGCATGCTGACAGATGAAGGCTGCCGTATTCAACCGGTTAAACCGCAGCAATGCCGCGATTTTCCCTATAAATGGAACTTTCCCGGCTGGGAGCAACGCTGCCCGGGCGCAGGTAAAACCACCTACACCCCCGAGGCATGAGTAGAAACCTTTCAGAAGTCATTACCGCCATGGTCATCCGGACGCGTCGCCGCATCCTGGCGTTGCGCCGATTCTTTGCGCAGCAGTTTGCCCGCCGCCCCCACCGCATTGCCGCGCGCGAAGAATCACGCCGCAGTCACGCCGGTGTTGTGGTTGACCTGTTTGCTGCCATTATGGCGCGTGTGGACGGCATCAGCATCGATGACATGGATACCACCATGGACATGCTGCGCTATGACTTCCCCAACGTGGAGCACAGCTGGCTGGCTGAACGTTTCCAAGTGGCATACACGGCACTCTACTCTCTGGAGGATACCTTGAGCCTAGCGGCGGCTCACCGCACACGCGAAGAATGTGCCGCGCTTGCGCTGGAAATTCTTAACATGCTCTATCGCGTGGGTGGCGACCTGACAAACCCCACACTTTTTGAGCGCGTTACAAATGGATTGAAACTACCGGGACTGGCGCCGCAATTGGAAAATGTGATTTCCTCTCCCGGCATAGATGCCCCTGAGCCTATTCAGACTCTGTGTTTTACGGATCAGGAGGAGGAGAATGTCGTTACCTTATCGCAAGATGATGAGGGGGTATCGTTTCGTGCATTCTGCTGCGTGAACGTTTTGCTGATTATTAACGACTCGCGCGTTCCTATCACAGTGAGCGGGCGTCTCCTGCACCGGGGCGATATGCAGCTGCTCTCTCCCGGTCAGAGCATGGAGCTCACCGAGTGGTCGTTCAGCTACAATACGATTCGCGGGCTTATTCAGAACCGATACAGCGGCGTGAGCTCCGTGGGTTATCTTTACCGCGAGGCGGATGAAATCAGCATTTCCCGCTATCGCCCGCGCAACCCGCTTGCCCGCGTCACGTTCAAACTGCGCGTGGAGCTCGAAGTGCTCAGCCGCGATTCTCTCATCGTGATAGACGGCAAGCGTCTGGCGGTCGGCGAATCCTGCTCCACAACCTACTACACCCCTTTTACGGTAGGAGGTCTGGGACCCTACCGCTTTGCGGAGTTGCACGATTTGGAAGTGCCCGGGCGCAGTTATCAGCTTGCCCCCGATACACGCACCATTCTGGTGACGAACCTCCCCTACATCAACAGCCCCACCGCAC
The DNA here is from genome assembly GCA_030535795.1 of Akkermansia sp. Lineage (GTDB taxonomy): Bacteria > Verrucomicrobiota > Verrucomicrobiia > Verrucomicrobiales > Akkermansiaceae > Akkermansia. Next base: position 8,840 of record JAUNRE010000010.1, on the reverse strand, counting down.
TCATGCTCACACCGGGGCTGGCGCAGGCTGTGGTGTTCGAGGTTAATTATTCCTGTGCAGACAGCACAGGCATCCTCAAATTTATCGAAGGTGACAACACGCTGAAGGTCAACGGAGTCCCCATTAAGGGCGAAACGCAACTCAATGACGGCGATCTCATCGAGCTCAGCAGTATCCAGCATCTGCGCTGCCGCTTCTCTTCCGGCGTGCTTGAGGAGGAATCATCGCTCATTCACACCTTGCGCGTGCAGGGCCTTACCCGAGATTTTGTACGAGCCGGGCGTGTGGTGGACAATATTGACTTCACCCTGCGCCGTGGCGAAATGGCCTGTATCCTCGGCCCCAGCGGCTCGGGCAAAAGTACCCTGCTGAGCATGCTTGCCGGGCACCTTGCACCGTCTTTCGGCTCCATTCATTACAACAGCGAGCGGCTTACCCCGAACGCAGTTGACCTGCGACGACACATAGCCTTCATTCCCCGCGAAGATATTCTTGATGAAGCCATGACGGTCGGGGAGCATATCTACCACGCCTCCATTGTACGCCGTCCTCGCCTCAATGATGCCGACCGCAAGCGCCGCGTTCTCTCCATCCTGAACTATGTGGGGCTGGGTTCCCTGGCGAATCGCAACGTAGGGCGAGCAGGAGAGCGCACTCTCTCTGATGGTGAACGCACGCGCCTGAACCTGGGGCTGGATCTCACCGGTACCGCTGAAGTTTACCTCATCGATGAACCCATCAGCGGGCTGTCCTCCGGCGACGCCGAACGTGTCATCGATACTCTGCACAACATCGCCACCGGTCACATTCTCATCTGCACCCTCCATCGCCCCGCCCAAGTGATTCTCAATCGCTTCAAGAAGGTCATGGTGCTCAACACCAACGGGCAGATGGCATTCTGGGGCACAGCGGATGAAATGGTACGCTACTTCCGCAAGGCGGCTCAGGAAATGGGGCTTCATGTATCGCGTGAAGCCATAGCCGCCGGCGGTGCCGACTATGTGTTTGAAGTACTCGAAGCACCGTACAGTCGCTTGGGGAACCTGCAGAAGCCCAAGCCCGGCATGTGGCAGGAGCGATTCGAGAACTACTACTACCGTAAACCTCAACAACAAGAAGAAGAGCCAGAACAAAGCAAGCGCCCCATTCCTCGCATGAGCCGCCGTACCCCGCTGGAGCTCTGGCGCCTCTTTATGCTGTGGGTCAACCGCACCTTCCTGGGGCGTGTACGCAGCCGCATGGGGCTTTACGCTCTGCTGTTGGAGGGGCCGGTGCTGGCTCTGCTCATAGCCGGCACACTGCGAGCCTCCAGCGATGTGCCTTATACTTTCTACAAATCGCTCCACATTACGGAGTACCTCTTCCTCTCGCTGGTGCTGGCTATGTTCTTCGGCCTGACGGATTCGGCCTGCGAAATACTGCGAGACCGCGCCCTTTTAAGGCGAGAAAGCAACTACAAGCTCTTCATTCCCGGCTATTTACTGGCAAAAATCTTTGTGCTGACGGGGATTGCGGCGCTACAGTGTGCGCTCTACCTATGGGTTGGCAATGCCATTCTTGGCATCGAGGGCATGTTCTGGCACCACATGTGGGTCATGACACTCACAGCCTTTATCGGTATTGCGCTGTCGCTCATGGTATCGGCTCTGGTACGCTCGGAACGCACGGCGCTGAACATCGTGCCATTGCTGCTCGTGCCGCAGATTCTGCTTGCAGGTGCGTTAGTTCGATTCGAGGAGATGAATGAGTTCAGCCCGAATCTACCGGATTGCGTGCCTGCCAGTATCGAAAAACACCTGTCCATTCTGCGCCACCGAGTCGCTTATCAGGATGAAACGACCCACAACATTACCTCAAAGCCGGTGCCTTTCATAGCGGAGTTCTGCCCGTTACGCTACGCTTTCGAAATGCTGTTCGTCACCCAGACACAGTTAAACCTGTGGGAAATCGAGAGTGGTAAGGTAAACGACCGCCGTGAGCACCTCAAAAAGCACGGCTCTATCGATGACCTTCGTTTCATTCAACGTGCCGCCCTGCTCCTTAACTCAACGGCTCGCACCGCTGACGAGGCAGAAAAAATCCTGCGCCGCATCCGCAGAGTTGCCCTCAGCCACAATGAAAAGTACCTGGAAGATCTCACGGAGCAGTTGGAAATGCGTGATGAATCGCCCGACGACCAGCCGCTTGAGTTCTTCTATTCGAACCGTGAGCTCAATGTTATTCGCGAGGGCGTGAAAACAGCCCGTAAGGATGGCCGAAAAAATGAACACCGAGGCTTCTTCCTCTCCCCGCGCCAAGCTCAGGCTTTCAATGGAGGCATCATTCAGGAGACGGATGAGAACTCCATTTCCACGACGAAACGCAACGCTGTCTACCTGCTTATCATGGGCTTATGTCCTATTCTCGTAGCCGCTTGGAGACTGCGCTCATTGTGCCGCGGCAATTAAATAACACATGCATGTCCTTTTATTCACAAAAAAAATGTTGATTTTTGTGAAGTAATGGGTAGAATGGGCGCATGAGATTCTCATTTTGCACGCTTGTCGTACTGCCTATGCTTTCAGCGGTAGCGGGTGGACAGATGCCGCGTATGTCTGAGCATGTTCAGGTTGAGAAAGTTACACTGGGCAAGGATCGCATTACGCGAAAAAGCATCGGCCACATGGAAGCTATCCGCTCTGTTTCCGTCAAATCTGCGGTGGAGGGCTACCTGCTGAAGCCTCGTTTCACCGAGGGTGCCATCGTGAAGGAAGGCGATGTTCTCTTTGAAATTGACCCCGTGCGATACCAGGCCGCCGTGCAGCAAGCAGAAGCAGCCGTTGCTGAAATCGAGGCTCAAATTGTTTACGCAGAGAAGAGCCACAAGCGCTTGGCTCGACTTGCCGCCGCGCAAGCTACCTCGATTGAATCCACAGAAAGTGCGCTTGCTCGCCTCGAACAACTCCGTGCCAGCAAAGCCGGTGCCCGGGCAGAGCTCACCAAGGCCAGAAAAGACCTCGATGACTGCACCATCCGCGCAGAGATTACGGGGCGCATCGGCCGTGTAGAGTTTTCCGACGGTAACTATGTGACGCGAGGCGAAACTCTTGCGACCATTAAGCAGATGGATCCTATCTACGTCCGTTTCCCGCTCAGCCAATCGGACGTCAACGGCATTTTCCGAGGCCCCAAGGAAATCGGAAATGTGGCAGATATCCGTCTCACCACCGCCAACGGCCGCCGCTACCCTCACGCTGGCAAGGTAAGCATTGTAGACAATATGCTCACTTCCGGTACGGATACCTACACGCTATGGGCAGAGTTCAGCAACCCTAATCATATGCTCACACCGCGAGGCATCGGCGCCATGCACATCGCCCTCAATGATGCACACCAGGTCTGCATGGCACCGCTCACGGCCGTTCACTACGATTCAGATGGCGCGTTCGTCTATGTCGTGAGTGACGATGAAAATAAAGTAAGCCGCCGCGATGTTGTGGTGGGAGCCGTTCAGGGGCGTTTGCAAACCATTTACTCCGGACTGAAGGAAGACGAAACGATTATCACAGACGGAGCTCACAAGATTCGTGTGGGCGATGTTGTCATTCCCGTCTTTGCGCAGAGCGATTCCACCATTGACAATGCCGGCAACAAGGTCGCAGAGGAAGCCCCCGTGGAGGTAAAGCTTACCCCTGTTAAACTGGCGCAGGATAAGAGTGTGATTGAGTGTGACGGTGCACGCATCGAAGCCATCAATCGGGTGAATATCCGTCCGCTGGTACAAGGCGTACTGGCAGAGCCGTCTTTCCGCGAAGGTGATCGCGTCAACGCGGGCGACCTGCTCTTTTCCATTGACCCTGTCCGCTATCAGGCTGTGGTGGATGCCCGTAAGGCAGCCATCGCTCAGCTGGACGTTCGCATAGGCGATGCCGAGCGCAAATATGAACGGCAGAAGGCGCTCGCCGCGACCAACGCCACCAGCAAGGATGACCTCGAAAGTGCACTGGCTACCCTCAATGAGCTTAAAGCTCAGAAAAAGAAAGCTCAGGCGGCTCTCATCATCGCGGAAGATGACCTGGCTCGCTGCACCATTGAGGCTCCCATCACCGGGCGTATCGGGCGTGTCAGCTTCTCCAAGGGTAACTACATCTCCGATATGAAGACACCGCTGGCCACCCTTGTGCAGCTCAGCCCTATCTATGTGCGCTTCTCGCTGAGCGAAAATACCATTCTCTCCCATTTCGGTACTGATGATAAAGTAAAATCCGATGCCGACGTCACCCTGGTAACAGCCAACGGTAACACCTATCACGAAAAAGGCAGCGTTGCTTTCTGCGATAACATCATCCGAACAAACACAGACACCCAGAACTTCTGGGCTGTATTCCGCAATGAGGATGCAGAGCTGCAACCCGGCGGCGTTGTTACCATTCGCATCACCCGCAAGACAGATAAACTCGTCCCGGCGGTTGATGCAAAGGCTATTCTTACCGACACCAGCGGGCATTATGTGTACGCCCTGCGTCACAATCGCGCCGTTCAGGTACGCGTGCTCTGCGGCACACCCGATGAAAACGGGCTCACTCCTGTTTTTGCCGGGTTGGAAGAGGGCGACCAATGCATTGTCTCGCCGCTGGCAGAGCTGTCAGACGGCACCCTCGTCACCCCCGCCTCCGAGCCCGCTTCCTCCGAAACAAAGTAACATCTTCACACTATGTTTTCCCAATTCTTCATCAATCGTCCCAAGTTTGCCTACGTCGTCTCCATCGTGATGATGTTGGCGGGTTTCCTCTGCCTGAGCAAGATGCCCGTGTCCGAATACCCGGAGGTGTCACCGCCGACGATTTCCGTGCGTATGAATTACGCCGGTGCCAGTGCCGAGGAGTTAGCCCAGGTTGTCGCCGCCCCGGTGGAAGAGAACCTCATCGGCATGGATGACCTCCTCTACTTCTATTCCTCCTGCACCAACGACGGCTCGTATTCGCTCACGCTCATCTTTGCCACCGGCACGAACGATGACATGGCCATGGTGAACGTCTCAAACGCCATTAAGCAGGTGGAAAGCAAGCTGCCGGAGGATATCAAAAAGACCGGCTACAACGTCCGCAAGCGCTCCAGCGACATGCTCTGCTTCCTAAGCTTCATGTGCGATGAGAATAAGATGGATATTCTCGAGCTGACGAACTGGCTGCGCATGAACATTAAAGACCCGCTCACTCAGGTGGATGGCGTCTCCGTGGCGGACATCATGCACAGCCGCAACTACTCCATGCGCGTGTGGATGAATACCACCCGCATGAATGCGCTCAATATCACCCCCGCTGACATCAGCAAGGCTATCTCCGAGCAGAATATCCAGGCTGCTGCCGGTTCCGTGGGGTCGCAGGACGAAGGCGCCTACGCTACCTACAAGGTCACAGCCACCGGGCGTCTGAAAACGGTTGAGGAATTCGGCAACATTATCGTGAAACGCGGCGAGGAGGGGCATGTTACCAAGCTGAAAGACATCGCCACCATCGAACTCGGCGCTGAGAACAACTCCGGCTACAGCCGCCTGAACGGCAAAAATGCCGTTGGTATGATGGTGCAGCGCAATAATGATGCGAACGCCCTCGCCACTGTGGAAGCACTGAAGGCCAAGATGAAGGAACTTGAGCCCATGCTGCCGGACGGCGTTACCTGGACGATGGGCTATGACCCCACTCGCGCCATTGAGGCCACCATGGAAGAAATCGGCGTGACGCTCGTTCTCGCTCTGCTTCTGGTGGTGCTGGTTACCTACCTCTTCCTGCAGGATTGGCGAGCCACGCTGATTCCCGCTCTGGCCATTCCGGTGTCATTGCTGGGTGCCTTTGCCATCATGTACCCGCTGGGGTACACTGTCAATGTGCTCACTATGTTCGGCCTTATTCTGGTCATCGGCTCACTGGTGGACGACGCCATCGTCGTGGTGGAAAACTGTATGCGTCTTATTCAGGATGAAGGCCTCAGCCCGCGCGAGGCCACCATCAAGAGCATGAAGCAGATTACAGGCCCGATTATTGCCACTACCCTTGTCACTATCGCCGTATATGTGCCCATCGCTTTCTATGGCGGCATGGTTGGCGTTATTTACATGCAGTTCTCTGTCACCATGTGCGTGGCACTCTGCATCTCGACCTTCAACGCCCTCACTCTCTCCCCTGCACTCTGCGCCCTCATTCTGCGCCCGGTCGGCACGAAACAGAGCCGCATCTCCTACTGGCTGTTCCGCCCGTTCAACTGGTTCATGGAGAAGAGCCGCACGTTCTACCTGTGGGGTGCCGGCATTCTGGTGCGCCATGCCTGGCTCACGGTGCTCTGCCTGCTGGTTGTTCTCGGGCTTAATTACATCTATTACGCCGGTGCGCCTCAGTGGTGGAATAACATCTTCCGCAGCACTCCGGTGCCTACTGCCGCTGCCATGGGCAAGGCCTCGCAGTCTCAGAGCCAGTTCGACTTGCTGAGCCTCATTGCGCCGGAGATGCTCAACAGTTCGTTTATTCCCACGGAGGATAAGGGTGCGGTGTTCTGTATCGTTAACCTCGAAGGCTCAGCCACGGCCAAGCAGCGCACGGATAAGGTTATGCGCCAGATCGAGGAACGCATCAACAAGCTCGATGGTATCGCTCTTGTGACATCCACCAGCGGCTTCAGCTTTGCCTCCGGCTCCGGCGAAGGCAATGGTATGGTCATTGTCATGCTCAAACCCTGGGCGGAGCGCACCGACCCCGAGTTGCACGCCACGGCCATGGCTCGCAAGATTAACGCAGCCTGCAAGGATATTCCGGAGGCTTCAGTCATGGCTACAACGCCTCCTGCCATTCAGGGGCTTGGCCTCTATGGCGGTGTATCCATGGTGTTGGAAGGGCGCGGCAGTGCCACCCCCAAGGATTTAGGCGACATGGTGAAGGAAGTGCGCAACCGCTTGCAGGCTCACCGCGACCTCATCATGATGGTGCGTTCGGAGTTCAATGCCGAAACACCGCAGATTCGCCTCGAAATCAATCGTGAAAAGGCACAGGCTCTCAACGTGGACGTGAAGACTATCTTCACCACACTTCAGAGCGTGATGGCGTCATCCTATGTGAACGACTTTACCCTCAACGGCTTCAACTTCAAGGTGAAGATTCAGGGTGATGTGAAAGACCGCCGCACGGCAGACGACATTCTCAACCAGATGGTGCGCAACACCAAGGGTGAGATGGTGCCGCTGTCCGCTGTCTGCACTCTCTCCTACCGTCTGGGACCGTCCAACTACGGCCGTTTCAACCAGTACATGAGCGCCGATGTCACTGTCATGCCCCAGGCGGGTATCGGTTCCGGCCAGGTGATGAAGCTTATCGAGGACACCATCGCTCAAATCAATAAGGAAGAACGCGCTAAGGGGCTCGACCGCCAGTGGGCGGTGGAGTGGAAGGATCTCTCCTACCAGGAACGCCAGAACACCGGCAAGGTCGGTGTCCTTGTCGCCCTTGCCATGCTCTTTGCCTATCTCTTCCTAGTGGCTCAGTATGAAAGCTGGACGACCCCGGTGCCGGTCATGCTTTCGGTCAGCGTTGCCACGTTGGGTGCCTTCATGGGAGCCCAGCTCTTCGGGCTGTCCGTTTCCATATATGTGCAGCTGGGCATTCTGATGCTCATTGGTCTTGCGGCTAAGAACGCCATTCTCATGGTGGAGTTCAGCAAGGAGGACCATGAAGCAGGCAACCCCGTCAAGGTAGCAGCCCTCAACGGTGCCGGCATGCGTTTCCGCGCCGTACTGATGACGGCCATATCCTTCATCTTCGGTGTATTCCCCATGGTTGTTGCTACCGGGTCCGGTGCTGCCAGCCGTCAGGAAATCGGTATTACAACCTTCTGCGGCATGGTACTGGCCACTGCGTTCGGCATCTTTATGGTGCCCGGCCTCTACGCCATCTTTGCTCGCATGCGTGACTGGACGGCACGCGTTGTCGGCATCGACAAGAAGAAGTAATCTCCCTTACCCCTCACATTGCTTCGGTCGGCATTCCCGGCCGAAGCAATACCCCCTCCCTCGCCACTATGAACAAAACTCTCATTCTCGCCACCCTCCTCTATGCTGCCCTTCCCGCTCAGGCGCTTTATCTGGGGCCGCAGACTGTTTATGAAAGCAGCGAAGCGCAGGCTGCCAACCTTGCAGCCAGCAATCGCAAACTCCGGCTGCTGAAGCAGGCGGCGCAAAGCTGCACCGATATGCGCCTGCGGGTTATCTACAGCAGCCATGCCCGCATGAACAAGCCGGTGGAGATAACTCTGAGCTCATACGACAAGGAACGATTGAAACATATCATTGCCGCCATGTCGCCAGTCAAAGAGACGGGGGCGTTCGTTCCGGATCACATCACTCGCTTGCAGCTTCTTAACAGTAACGGGGGCGAGCTGGCTCATGTGGATTTCCACGAAGTCGTGAGCAATAGCCTTGTAAGCGATCAGGGCTATGCAACAGGCGCAAGATTATGCCTCAGTGGTGACGAGGCCGCTGAATGGTACCGCATCATGAAGCCAAACGAGACTCGTACCATTGCGCGTCAGCCCGACCCCACACGCACCAGACGGCGCCTTTCTCCCTACGAGCGCCGCGTGCTGCGCGATTCCCTAGCTCGCCGGCGCAGCGATACCTCATCCACCACAGCGGAGACGGTTGTCGAAACAGAGCCGATTCATCATCACCACCGACACCACCACAAGCATCATCATAAACACCATCACAAGGGTAAACACCACCACAAACACCACAAAGATTCTCACCACAAGAAGCATTGACTCAATCGTGTAGGGGGCTTTCGCCCCCTCACACACCACCGTACGTGCCATTTATG
>JAUNRE010000064.1 GCA_030535795.1 Akkermansia sp. | reverse complement strand
CGAGGCGATTCAACGCGTAGAGGTCATTCCCCCGTGGCTGATGGACGATGAAGAGACGCAGCCTCAGGCAGAGACTCCCAGCGATGCAGAAATCGAAGCCGCCCTGTGGCAAGAAGTCGAAGAAGCCCGCGAAGCCGAACGTGCAGAAGAATTAAACGAGCCCGTGACGGACGTGGAGCCGACCGCCGAAGCCCCGGCACAGGAATCCGGCGTTGAGCCTACTAAACCGGAAGCTGCCGAAGTGGTAGAAATCAAGCTGACCACCTACAATCTGAAAAAGGCTGGCCAAGCCCCGGTAAGCATTACCCCCGAGAGCAAAGACCTCAAACTGGAACCCGGCGACCAGCTGATACGAATCAACAAAGACAAGCTAATAGATCTCATTCATCGCTTTAGAGCCGTAGTCCTCAGATGTATAGGGAAAACTACGCCTGCCTCTTCCGTCAAATTTTTGGCGCCCAAAATGGCTTGACATCAGGGGGTATAGAATGATATAAGAGCCACATACGCTACATGCACACAAGAGAGGAGGCTTGAATTGGCTTCATAAGTGTCGAAAGAATGGCGCCAGCTTAGCCCTCGGACAAACAAAAACAACCACTAATTAGAAGTCCATATGTTTAATGTAAAAAAAAGCTATTGGAAAATCTTATATACTTTTAAATGCTTGGCTATAATTATCCAAATCTCTTCTATAGCCAACGCAGATATATTAACGATAAATCCAGACAATAATCCTTGTCAGGAAATTATTGCACAGTGCTGTGATATGAAAAAACAAATTGAAACTTTGAATCATCTCATAGCTCAGACGCGCGGCATATATAGGGAAATTAACCATGAAACTCAAACCCATGATATGAATAATGAGACTGAAGATTGTGATTCTCTTGAAGCTATTGATTTGGAAACAGATGAACAAATAAATTGTTTATTTTCAATCGATGAGTTTACTTTATATGAGAGGCATCGAAGGCTTGAATTAAAAAAGAACGAAATTTGCCTTAAAACGCATTATGTAGAATCCATTGTACTACCAGATTTACGATTCTCATCCAGGCTTGAAGCATCAAGATTTCATAAAACTTTAAAGCTTGCGGCTGCAAATACGAAGAAAACGTCCTTATTGGCTCAATTGTATCACGCATCAGCTCTCGAAAATACTAAAGATGTTATTTTGATCAGAACTATAACTATTTCACCTAATGATGCAATAACAATATATGAAAGAATAAAAGAAATATCGACATGTGCAGTAACCGTTTCAACCAGTATTGATTTTTGCCGTTTTGACTTTCTAAATACGATAATTTCTCCTGCTGAAATACGATTTCAAATTGACGGAAACTATTCTTTTTCGATCATTCCTACAATATTTTATCACCCAAAACAAGGAGCTATTACAATCTTTGACGCCATTGAACTAATTTTCAATGAGCTTGAATATGAAAATCATAAAACAACAAATATCGTTGATCTTTTTGAGAACAATGTTATCCGACCTTTCAATTTTTATCAACGATAATATTCAAGAATGCATATAAGATTTATTTCTATTATATGTGAAAGTTAGACGTCAGGTTCTGTATGCTAGGAGCAAAATCTATACACGTTTGCTCCTAGCTAATTTTATGTGTTACATTTATTCTTCCGTCATCGTATAATTACTCATACCTATTCCAATTAATATGAAATTAATTTCCACTTCGTCAGGTGAATTTGTTGGTTTCAACCTCTTGTTCGTAACGCTTACACTACTGCTTAGCTTGTGTTTGAGCTCGAACATCCAAGCCGGAAGTTTATTACTTTCGTATGGGCAAGGGAAAAGACTTGTTCAAGGTGAGCTTGAACAAATAATACAGTTTCCTAGCGAAGTGGGAGAGATTCATAAAATCGGGTTTAATGATGAACAAGGGGATAAAAGACATTTTTATCAGTACCATAGAAATCGAGCAGTCAGGGAGTTAGGAACCCCTCTGTATTTCCACATCACAAACGAAGGCATCGTACTGAAAAACGAAGTTTCAAGGTATGTTTTTATCTTTAGCGTTTCGTTAATTTTATCTCTAGTTTTCTCCGCCTATTTCCTAGGTATATTGATAAGAGTATATACTCATCGAATTGAATGCAAAGCGCGTAGCAAGAAAAATCAATACATGCTAAATCTATTCAAATACTCATTGTTTGTTTTAAGTATCGTAGGCGTTATATTAGCTGTAAATCGCGTACATACAGATTTTTTCCTTCTCGAAGGCAAAGCTAATGTGACATCTGTAAAGTGTAATAATAGTTTTCGCTATCATGTAAAGGCATTTTCCCCGTCAACAAGAACCGAAATTGACGTGGATTGGCGTTTTTTCAATGAAGTCAGCCCAGCTTTAGGGCAGGAGGTGAACATATGTTATTCCCCATATTCGGGATCAGTATTTGTGCGCACACCATCCGATAAGGTATGCACATTTGCACTATTGAGCATTGCTTTTACTTACATGACTTTCACATCTTTAATCCTGATAAAGGGGCGGGTTCTATGTAGTTAATGATGTTTATAGAATATCGCTTCCCCCCTGGTTGACAAGTTTACCGAAAAGCAACACGTTTATTTTAAAATCGGCTCAATGTGAATGCGAAAGGATAATGTTAACACGTTTTATAAAACCTTAATAACAAGTCTTTTCCATAACTTCCTGCAACCGTTATGAGTCGAGGCGAATTTCGGGGTAATTTTCAGAAAATGGCGTCAATTATCATAAGCCGTTTATACACAGCGTTTCGGAGTCGCTAAAAATCACAGTCACAAAAAGGCTATAAAAAACGGTCTCAACCAACAAGGTTGCAACCGTTTTTTCTCTTGCTCTCCTTGATTCTTTTTTGTAAAATGCGCTTTGACGTATGAGCAATGAGCTTTCAGAGAATCACATTATCCCGGGAGAACTCCTCTTTTACACTTCGCCGGATGGTAAGGTAAAAATGGAGATCCGAGTGGAAGGAGAGACCATATGGATGTCTCAACAGATGATGGCAGAGCTATTTCAGACAACAAAGCAGAATATCAGCCTTCATGTGGCAAATATTCTGCAATGCAATGAGCTGCAAGAGGCAGGAACAGTCAAGGAAAACTTGACCGTTCGCTTGGAGGGCAGTCGACAGGTGCAGAGAAAGGTGAAGTTTTACAATCTGGACTGGATTATCTCCGTGGGCTATCGTGTCAACAGTGTACGCGGTACACAATTCCGCATCTGGGCTACGCAACAGCTCAGCGAACTCTTGCGCAAGGGGTTTGTATTGGACAGAGAGAGATTGAAAATCCACCGATTAAAGGGGCAACGGCTCTGCCCGATTATTTCGATGACCTGCCGGAGCAGATACGCGATATTCGCGCCAGCGAGCGGCGCATGTACCTGAGGATTCTTTGTCTGATTTAGTTTCTACGATAGATGAAGCAACTAGAAATGCTCTTTTCGCAACTTGTAAATATATATATCAAATGTACGATTCTTTAAAATGCAATAAATGTGACAAATCTATTCGAATGAGAGATTGTATATCAAGAAAAATCGCCTGTGCTGAAGGTGTTGTGAAATTGAGTTATTTTCAATTAAAGCTCAATTATCGCGCAGCATACATCGCCAGCGGATGCGATTTTATACTAGAAGAAGAGAACTGGAATGGTCATATTAATGAATTAAGAAATGTCGCCAATGCTGAAGCAAAGTGCGCAACGCAAATAGCAAAGAATTGCGTATTATGAAACTAGACATAATAGATAAAGTGTGCTCAGTTAAGGATATTGAGTTTTTATTATCACACTCCGATTGGTATATATGGGAAAAGGTTTCGTCTAAAGATATAGAAAGAATAGCAAAACTGCTCATGGAATATATCAAAGGAGGAGAAGATAATGATTTTTCATACATAACAGAAGACGGGGCTTTTAAAGAAAATTCTCTTTCTAATTATCTTAGTGAAAATGAATTAAATATAAGATGTATAGCTATGAGCGATTGTACAAAAATAGGGGCAAGATTCGCTGCCTCGCTAATGTATTTTCGCTATTGTTATGATCACAGCACCTACATGGAATTAACCCAATTGGAACGTGTGCTTTTGCGAACTGACGAAAAAGATTCAGACTCATTTCTCAAGGCCATAATAAGTATCATGATGGACTTGGAACGAAAATACAATAAGAGACAAGGATACGTCGAATGCTGAATACATAAACCATAAGCCTAACGAGCGGGGACGCTATTTGTGTCCCTGCTCGTATGATAATCCCCACCTGCGGCGACAAGTTCACCAGAATGGAACACGTTTATTTCTAAATCGCCGCAAAGTGAATGCGAACACGTAATGTTAACGGCTTTATAAATCATTGACAACAAGTCTTTTCCAAAACTCCCTGCAACCGTTATGAGTCGAGCCGAATTTTAGGACAATTTTCAGAAAACGGCATCAATTTTTATAAGCCATTTATACACAGTATTTAGTAGTCGCTAAAAATCACAGTCACAAAAAGGCTATTATAGGAGCGGTCTTACCCAAGACAAAATGGTAACGACCGATCCTTTTTTGTGCCCGGATTCAGAGAGTTGTTACCCATTTATGTGCTGTAAAAATTGAACAAGATCAACTGCTTCTCAGTCTAAAGGGTAGAAACAACCACATCTTCACCACCGCAGGGCTCAAAAAATGGGGCATTTACCTCCAAGAAGTCTCCCTGAGCAACGAGTTTCCACAATAAAATTTATAACGATACAATGAACAATGTTTCTTTTTTCAGAATGTATTCATATTCATTTTTAAGTGTTTTCTTGTGGGTTGTTTTAATATATCTTCCATTTGTATATTTCTCTCCCAGGGGGCACCTTCTTAGTGAAGGTATCATATATGCCTTCATAACTTGCGGCATTGCTATTTTATCTTTTCTGATGACATGGGGTTACAAGCTGTTTTCTTGCGTAAGAAAAATATCTCCTTTGAAGAGAGATACCATATTTATTCTTTGTGTCTCATATTTATATCTTCCTATTTCGATATTTACCATGTATAAAGAAGGGATGGGCTCTTCAATATTTTCGATGGAAATGGTGCACATTTTGTGTAATATCAATCTTTATATTCTAGGTCTTATCGTGGCTCCGGCTCCATTTCTCTTTGTGTATTTGCTGCGCCGCGCCGGAAGAAAAACGACTCTGCCTAAGACATAAGGCTGCCACCCTTTCGGGTTCTATTATCTCATATCATCCCATACCCCGGGGGGGCACCCCGAGCTACTTGCTATCGCCCTGGCGGGCTCATGAATTCGGCGCCTGCGGCGAATGAATTGCGCAGCGCAGATGTGGCTGCAGGAGCTCGATGACTCGCGACAGCGGGATTTTACGTTGGTTGAGGACATCGGGAAGCAGTTGTTCGATAAGGGAACAAAGAACATCGTTTGTTACCAGCACCGTCACGCCCATGGGTGCGTTCTTTTCTCCCAGAGTCACCTGCCAGCGTTCGCGCTCGGGGATATAGGTTGCCTGCATGGGGATACCGGTGCGAGCCTGCAATACCTCCAGCGCCTTGCGGATAGCGAGGTTGCCGATGGCGGAGCCGGAAATAAGCGGCAAAGCCGCCCGTAAAGCCTTATCTTTCAGTCCTGATAGCATGAGACACAAAGGGGGTCGGGGACATTTTACCACGGTTGGGGTCGTATAGCAAGGCAGAAATGCACCGGCCCGGGGCCAACGGCGTTGAACGTTGAGAACCTGCAAATGACAAAGTTCACAAATGACAAAGTTCCGCAAAGTTGCTTGCCAATATGAGGATGATGTGTTATCCTTGCGCGCATGAGCGTTCTGAGCAGAGTAGCAAGCGCCGTCAGACGGATCGGAAGCTGCATATTGGGCAGTCTGGCCGCACTGGCACTTGCGGTTGTCATGACAAGTTGCAGTGAGGAGAAAGCAACGCAGCCCACGTATGTGGTGGCCATGGAGGCCACGTTCCCGCCGTATGAGTTCTACAAAGGCGGCGAGATTGTCGGTATCGATGTCGACATCCTGCAGGAAATAGCTCGCCGTAAGGGAGTGGAGTTTAAGCTGGAGGATATGGCGTTCGACTCCATCATCACCGCGGTGCAGACGGGTAAGGTGGATTTGGTGGTATCGGGGCTTACCGTCACCCCCGACCGCAAGCGCATGGTGGACTTCACGCGGCCGTACTCGGGCGCGCGCCAGGTCATCATCGCCCCCAAGGGAGCCCCCGCTTACAGCAAGGACGATTTGGCACGCATACGCGTCGGGGTGCAGCATGGTTCCTCGGGCGATGTGTATGTGACCGAAAACATCTGTGAGCCCGAGCGCTTTACGAACGGCGCTCTGGCGGTGTCGGCCATGAATGCCGGCAAGCTCGATGCCGTGGTGCTGGATAACGCCCCGGCCGAAAACCACGTAGCCGGCAGCCCGGAGCTGACGATACAACCCACCGCGCTGGTGGAAGAAGAGTACGCCATGGCCGTGCGCAAGGGCAATACACAGCTGCTCAACATGCTCAATGCCGCCCTCAATGAGCTGGAGGCCGATGGCACGCTGCGCGCTATCATCGACCGCCACATGCGCGAGAATAAGCCGGAAAACGCACAGGTAGCCACCACCGCACTGGGACGCCTAGTCGATAATTTTAAAACAGACTTTATTAAAAATGACCGCTGGAAGTACTTGGCCGAAGGTTTTCTGGTCACGGTAGAGATTGCGGCAGCTGCTGCGCTGGTAGGCATTGCGCTGGGGTTCCTGATAGCCGTGATACGCAGCACGGCGGATCTGACGGGGCGGCTGAAGGTAGCGGACTTTTTCTGCCGGCTGTACCTCACGGTGGTGCGCGGCACGCCGGTGGTGGTGCAGCTGCTCATCATCTACTTTGTGATATTCGGCGCGGTGGATATCAACAAAGTGCTGGTAGCCATCGTCGCCTTCGGGCTGAACTCCGGCGCGTATGTGGCCGAAATCATCCGCTCGGGCATCATGTCGGTAGACCGCGGGCAGATAGAGGCGGGGCGCAGCCTGGGGCTGGGCTACGGCACCACCATGCGCAGCGTGGTGCTGCCGCAGGCGCTCAAGAATGTGCTGCCGGCGCTGGGCAATGAATTCATCGTACTGCTGAAGGAAACCTCCATCTGCGGTTACATCGCCCTGCAGGATCTGACAAAGGGCGGCGACATCATCCGCAGCCAGACGTACGACGCCTTCCTGCCGCTGGTAGCCGTGGCACTCATCTACCTGACCATGGTGGTACTGCTGAGCCATCTGCTTAAGAAATTTGAACTCCGACTCAAGAAGAATGAACGCTAAAAGCATCGTGGAGGTACGCGACCTCGTGAAAAACTTCGGCAGCCTGCAAGTCATCAAAGGCGTATCGCTGGCGGTGAACAAGGGGGAGGTGGTGTTCCTGGTGGGGCCATCGGGCGCGGGCAAGAGCACCGTGCTACGCTGCATGAACTTTCTGGAAACGCCGGATAGCGGCCGGGTGCTCTTCCACGGCGAACAACCCGGCCGCACGGAAGAAGAGCTCAACACCTACCGCAGCCGCGTGGGCATGGTGTTCCAACACTTCAACCTCTTCCCCCACCTCAACATCGTGCAGAATATCACCCTTGCTCCCATCAAAACCGGGCAGATGCTCCCCGACGCCGCCGAAAAGAAAGCCCTGGAGCTTCTGGAGCGCATCGGCCTGGCGGACAAGGCGTATGCCTACCCTGCCCAGCTCTCCGGCGGGCAGAAACAGCGCGTAGCCATTGTGCGCGCCCTGGCCATGAACCCCGAGGTGTTGCTCTTCGATGAGCCGACTTCGGCGCTGGACCCCGAAATGGTGGGTGAAGTGCAGGCGCTCATGCGCTCCCTGGCAGATGACGGCATGACGATGATTGTGGTATCGCACGATATCGCCTTTGCCTGCGAGCTGGCGGACCGCATCATTTTCCTGGCCGATGGCAAAGTGGTGGAAGACGACACCCCGGCCGAGCTGCGCAACTCATCCAATACGCGCATCCGCGAGTTCCTCGCCCTGCGGCACATGTAAAGGGTGCGGAAGCTCCGGCGGGCAACCCGCCCTCAGGCCTGCTGTTCTTTGCCGGTAAACACCGTGCCGGGGTACAGGCGGGTGCCCGGCGGCAGCACGCGGCCGGGCAGGATAACACACTTGCAACCAATGCGGCTGTGAGCCCCGACACAACAGCCGAGCTTGTTGGTGCCGGTGCGCTGCAAGGCACCTGCCCACGGCATACGAATCTCGCCGGCGTCGTGCCTGAAATTGCTGAAAATGCAGCCGCCGCCCACATTCACATCATCCTCCACCACCGAATCACCGATGTAGGAGAGGTGCGACACAAAGACGGCATTGCCCAGAATGCTGCTCTTGACCTCCACAGCATTCCCCACCACGCAGCCATCACCTATACTCACATCGCCCCGCAGGTAAGCATTCGGGCCTATGGTGCAGTTGCGGCCAATGCGCACGCGCCCCTCAATCACCGTGCCGGCCTTCACCACCGAGCCCTCGCCCAGCGCCAGCACACCGCTCACGACAGCCAGCGGGTGAATACTGCCGCGGCAGTCCGGCTGCAGTTCGGCGAGCTCGCGGGCATTTTGCTGCAGGCGCAGCCAAGGGGCAGTTTCCATAGTCATTTGTCAGCTTGGGGGTTGCCGATGCCGAAGCAGTAGCAGGCATCGATAAGCATTTCGTGCGCCGAGCGCTCCTGCCCCGGTGCTCGGTCCACAAACATCGGCAGCGGCTGGGCATGCTGGTAGCGGCGGAACCGGCGGTCGCGCATCCGGCCGCTGAACACGATATTGGCATCCGCCTGTTCGCAGTGGCGCCATGGGCCACCCAGGCTCGCTGCCAGGTCCTTAATGTGGCGGTAGGGAGAGCAGTACACGTTGATCCAATACGTGATACCCGCCGCGCGCTCGCGCGGACGCGAACGGGCACGGCAGCTCACGGCATCGAGCGTCACCACCACCGTGCGCCCCTGCCGGTCCGGCACATGGCGCAGAATATCCATGATAGCCGAGCCACCATAGCTATGCCCTACAAACACCAAATCCGCCCGCGGATTCACCTGCAGGAAACGGCGCAAATCTCGCTGAATCAGCCGCGTGTTATGAAACAACAGACAACCGCGACCACCATCCCACGCGTAACTGGCACGCACCTGCCTGCCCTTGAGCGGCAGCGGCGGTATCTCCTCGTACATACGCCGCAGGTGAATGAGCACCTGCTCCGTAAAGCCACCGATGAAAATCACGGCCACATCGGCCTTCTCGGCGCTGAGGCGCACCTGCGAACGCCGCCCGAAAAAGGAGGTATCGGGCGCCGGGTATATGCCCGGCGCGGGGGGCGCCTGCTTCTGGCACCCCGGGCCACTCAGCAACGCCGCCGCCATGGCCAGCATTGCCGCCCCCTGAACGGCACGCCGTCTCATGGGCGAATATCCACCACTTTCACCAAGTGCCGGTAAAGCAAGCGGTACAGGTCGCGCCTGTCGGCCTCCGAAAGCTCAATGTCATCCATCAGCACCTCATCACCTTCCACGCGCCCGCCCAAGCACTGGGCATTGCTGCCATACAGGTAGAACACCATGCCGCTGTCCTCGCGCTTGCCCGGCGCGTCATCATGGTAATGGCTCTCGTGCACCACGCGCATCTTGCCATGCCGCAGGATGGTGCGCAGGTGCCGCATCTCGCCGGAGCTCAGGCGGTGTATCTGCCACGGCTCCAGCAGGAAGCCCGGTATGCGCGGTGTCACGGCAATGGCATCCGATGTGAGAGTTTCCGCCACGGACTCCTGGGCCACGGAGCCATAGCGCTGGGCACACGTCACCAGCAGCACACCGCTCACCAGCGTCACCAGTATTCCGAAAACTGTGGGTCTCCTCATCATAGCAATCTTTCCTGTAATCCGCATTCTACCGCTTTCCCGCCGCGCATGCAAGCTAAATCGCCACCCGGTGCCAAAATTTCGGTAAATCCGCGCGAATTCCGGCTTTGGGTGTGCTTGCGCGCCCATTTCTTTGGTTGCCATGTGTTTTTGGGCTTCACTTAGGGGGGCTTTTGTGCTACAATACGCGAAACACACAGTGTTCCACACGTTAATTCAACCTGTTTTATGACGCCGAAACACATTGTTGCCGTTATCGACTACGGCTCACAGTACACGCAGCTCATCGTGCGCCGCGTGCGCGAGCTGGGCTTCCTGGCTAAGCTCTATGCGCTGGAGGACCTGCACGAAATCGACACCCCCGGAGCCATCATCCTCTCCGGCGGCCCCCGCAGCACCTCCGAGCCTGATGCCCCGGATATCGACTTCGAGTGGCTCACCTCCTTCAACGTGCCCGTTCTGGGTGTATGCTACGGCATGCAGCTGCTCAACATCAAGACCGGCGGCACAGTGCGCAGCAGCAACAAGCGCGAGTACGGCCCCGCCGCTCTCATCCCCGAGAAGCTCGAGGGGCTCTACGCCGATATGTCCCCCTCCTCCCAGGTGTGGATGAGCCACTCCGACACCGTGGACCACTTGGCCGACAACTGCAAGGTCATCGCCCGCAACAGCGACGGCGTGCCCGTCTCCCTGCAGTGGGGCGAGAGCATGTTCGGCATTCAGTTCCACCCGGAGGTGACACACTCTCACGAGGGACGCACCATCCTGCGCAACTTCCTCTCCCACGCCAAGGAACTGGCACCCTTCGACATCGGTGACTTCAAGCGCGAACTCATCGAGGACATCCGCGCCAAGGTGGGCGACAAGCAGGTTGTCTGCGGTGTATCCGGCGGTGTGGACAGCACCGTGCTGGCCGTGCTCCTGCACGAAGCCGGCGTGAACGTGCGCTGCATCTTTGTGGACAACGGCCTGCTGCGCAAGGACGAAGCCAAAGAAGTACAGGCCAACTTCGCCCGCATGGGGGTGGAAATCGAAACCGTGGACGCCAGCGAGCGCTTCCTTGCAGCCCTGGCCGGTGAGACAGCCCCCGAGAAGAAGCGCCGCATCATCGGCAACCTCTTCATCGATGTGTTCTGGGATGCCGTGGGCGATGCCGAAATGCTGGCACAGGGCACCCTGTACCCGGACGTCATCGAGAGCGCCAGCAACGCCAAGAGCAAAGCCTCCGTCATTAAGACCCACCACAACCGCGTGGAGCGTGTGCTTAAGATGCAGGAGGAGGGCAAGGTGATTGAGCCGCTCGCCTTCCTCTTCAAAGACGAAGTGCGCGAGCTGGGTGCCTCCATGGGCATCTCGCACGACATCCTGTGGCGCCACCCCTTCCCCGGCCCCGGCCTTGCCGTACGCTGCCCGGGCGAGGTGACCAAGGAACGCCTCGACATCATCCGTGAGTGCGATGCCATCTTCATCGGCACCCTGCGCAAGTGGGACTGGTACGACAAGTGCTGGCAGGCCTACGCCGGCCTCATCCCCGTCAAGACCGTGGGCGTGAAAGGCGACGAGCGCTCCTATGAGTTTGCCACCAACCTGCGCGCCATCGTGTCCGAGGACGCCATGACCGCCGACTGGGTGCAGCTGCCCTACGACCTGCTGCGCGAGGCTTCCAACCGCATTCTCAACGAGGTCAAGGGCATCAACCGCGTGCTTTTCGACATCAGCACCAAGCCCCCGGCATCCATCGAGTGGGAATAAAGGGGATTGACAATTGACGATTTGAAATTCAGGCAGGCTTCTGCCCGCAGACAAAGGCCGCAGTCTTTACAGACTGCGGCTTTTCTTGCACTCACCGTCCGCTCAATTCCTGAAAATCGGGAATCAGATTCCCGATTTTCAGGAAAACAACCGTACTCTTTACAAACCGGAAATAGGGAACGCGAAAGCACCGTGTGCCATGGGGCGTGCTTTTTCAGCAGTACAGAAAACAGTCGGAGCCTTCAGCTCAGCCCACGAAGGCACGGGAAGTTTTCGGCACCAACGCAAATCGTTCTCCATGGGCGCAGAGCTACGTTTCACCTCCAAAGGATAGACGCCGCCATTCTCCTCCAGTACAAAATCCACCTCCGCTCCATCAAAGTCTCGATAATAGGTTATGATAGGCTTCACCCCGGCGTTTGCATAGCGGCGTACCAGCTGCCCGTATACCCAGGTTTCGAGAATCGCACCGGCAAAGGAGCCTTCCATCAACTGCTCAGCACTTCGCCACCCCGCCAACCAACAGCACAAGCCGGTGTCGCAGAAATAGAGCTTGGGCGTCTTGGCTAATCGTTTTGTAGTGTTCACATGATAGGGCTCCAACAGCTCCACTATACCCGATGCCTGTAAGATAGAAATCCAGGCAGCCGCCGTTTTGGGGCTCACTCCGGCATCCCTTGCCAGATCACTGTATACCAACTGCTGCCCCGTGCGCATAGCCGCAGAACGCATCAGTTTCACGAATGCTTCCAAATCCCCCACTTGCGTCAGACTGCGCACATCGCGCTCCACATAGGTCTGCACATAATCGCGGTAGAAATCATACATCGGCATATCAGCCTCACGGTACAGCTCCGGGTACCCCCCGCGCCATATACGCTCGTAGAGTTCAGGTAAGCTACAGAGTGACTTCTCGCACACGGCAGCAGCAGGCTTATCCGGAGTATACACACCACTATCGGCATCCCCATACAGCTCCCGCTGCGACAATGTATACAAGTCCACTATCCCTATGCGCCCGGCCAAGCTATCACTCACCCCCTTCATCATGTGGAAGCGCTGAGAACCGGTCATCCAATACATACTGGGATGCCGATTGGCATCGACCTTCATTTTAATGGCGCGAAACAACTGAGGAGCATACTGAATCTCATCTATGCAAAGCGGCTCCGGGTACGCATCCAAAAAACCCATGGGGTCGCTTTTCGCGTATTCTGCCAACTGATAATCATCCAGCGTCAGATAAGTCATTCCTTCCGGCAGCATGTGCCGGAGTAACGTGGATTTCCCCACCTGTCTTGCACCCGTCAGCAACACACAAGGGAAAAAGCGGCTCAGTTCTGCCACCTTTTTGCACATGCTGCGCGGCACATAGCTACTGTCATCTTTCGCTTTCATCGCACGTATTTTCCTCCTTTTCGCATCGCAAGTCAAGCCAAATTCCCGAAAATCGGGAATGCGATTCCCGATTTTCGGGAATTGAGAGAACAACACGCCTGCAAACAAAGCGCCGCGAACTCATGGGGAGCTCGCGGCGGCGGGGTGAAAAATGCGAAACGCAGGGGGAGATTATCGCGTGGTAATCACCGCATTGGGCGAGAGGCCATAGGTCTGCGGCTCATACATGAGCTGCGCCTGGGCAGGCGGAGCGGTGGCGGTACCGGCGCGTTTCACACGGGCGTAGTAGCTCATGTTGAGCAGGCCGCGACCACCCCAGCGGGTGCAGAAGCCGCGTACGCGGTAGGACAAATACTCCTTGTGGTCGAACCAGTGGCTCCACGGGCTCCACTCCAGCCCGGCGGCCTGCGAGGGTACATTCGGGTTGATGGCCTCCATGCTGGCAGGCAGGTAGTCCTCGAGCACGAAATACTCCAGCTCGCGGTCGCCCTTGGCACACGTGAGTGTCACGCGCACCACATCGCCCACGTTAAACTCGCGAGCCTCGCGCCACACACCGT
>JAUNRE010000063.1 GCA_030535795.1 Akkermansia sp. | reverse complement strand
CCCCCTCGCCCTGCTGCGCAGGGTGCCCACGGGCAGGTGTGCCCGTGGCTCGGGGGCTGGTTGCTCGCTTGCTCGCACCCAGCCCACTCCCCCTACGGGGTCGTGTGTTCGAATCACAAGAAACAAAAAAGAAGGCCACCGTTGGCGACCTTCTTTTTTTTGTTTATCGGGCAAGCGGGATTCGAACCCACGACCCCTTGCACCCCATGCAAGTGCGCTACCAGACTGCGCTACTGCCCGAAAGTTTGTTTTTGTTTGTCTCGGCGCCCTGGAGCGTGTCGACAAGGGGAGTATACATGAATTTTTACAGTTGTCAACACATTTTTTTCATGATATAATCATTTTTGTCATGAAAAAGGTAAAAATTGCCGTTGTCGGAGCCAGTGGTTACACGGGGCAGGAGCTGTTGCGCATCTTGTTGCGCCATCCGGGCGTGGAGCTGGTGTGTGCTACTTCTCGCCAGTATGCAGGGCAGGAGCTTTGCGATCTTTTCCCTCGTTTTCGCCATGTTCCCGGGGCTGATTTAAAGTTTACGGACTCTGATGTAGAGGCGATTGCGGCTACGGGGGCTGAGGCTGCGTTTCTGGCGCTGCCGCACGGGGTATCGGCTGCCTACGGGCGAGGGCTGGTGGAAGCCGGGCTGCGTGTTATCGACCTGTCGGCCGACTTTCGCCTGAATGATCCGGCGGTGTATGAAGAATTTTACGGGAAGCCGCATCCGGATGTGGAATTGATGCAGGAGGCCGTGTACGGCATGCCTGAGTGGCACCGCGAGGAGATTGAGAAGGCTCGCATCGTGGGGTCCCCCGGTTGCTACCCGACCAGCATCATCCTGCCGCTTGTTCCGTTGCTGCGTGCGGGGCTTGTTAAGGCTGAGGATATTGTGGTGAACAGCGGCAGCGGTGTGTCGGGCGCAGGTCGCAAGGCTGACGTGACGCTGCTGTACTGCGAGTGCAATGAGAGCATGCGCGCGTATGGTGTGCCGCGCCACCGTCACCTTTCGGAGATTGAGCAGGAGCTCAGCGGGGCAGCAGGGCAGAAGGTCACGATTACCTTCACCCCGCACCTCATGCCGGTGAATACCGGTATTGTGACGACCACGGTGGCTAAGCTGGCCGATGGTGTGACGCTTGAGGATATTACCGCCTGCTATGAAAAAGCGTACGCCGGGGCGCCGTTCGTGCGTTTGCTGGGACCCAACAAGCCGGCTGACACCAAGAATGTGACGCGCACGAACTTTGTGGACATTGGCTGGGCTGTAGATGCCCGCACGAATCGCGTGGTGCTGATGAGCGCCGAGGACAACGTGATTAAGGGCGCCGGCGGCCAGGGCGTGCATGCGTTCAATATCATGTTCGGTTTCGATGAAACTGAGGGCCTGTGGCTCATGTAAGCGCTTGGTTCTGAGTTAGGATAGCCCCCGGTTTTATGTTGCCGATTCTGCTGATAGTGGATGACGAAAAGTCCACGCGCGAGGCTCTCAGCCTAGCGCTGGAGGATGACTATGAGGTGTACGCCGCCGCTAACGCCAAGGCGGCGCGTGCGCTTCTGGACAGCGAACCGGTGGATATCCTGCTGACGGATTTGCGCCTGGGCGGTGAGAGCGGAATGGAGCTCATCGACTACGCGCGCGCCTTGCCTCAGGCGCCTACCTGTATCATGATGACGGCTTACGGCAGCGCTGATACTGCTGCCGAAGCTCGTCGCCACGGGGCGTATTACTTCCTGACCAAGCCGCTGAATCTGGATGAGGTGGAGCTTTTGCTGCGCCGCGCTGCCCATACCCGCACGCTGGAGGCCGAGAATCGCGAGCTGGCTCACCGGCTCAGCCCTGTGGGCGGGTTGGATACCATGCTGGGTAACAGCCCGTGTATGCAGAGCATTTTCAACCGCATACGTCAGGTGGCTCCCACCAATGCCGGTGTGCTGATAGAGGGCGAGACCGGCACCGGTAAGGAGCTGGTGGCTCGGGCTATTCACTCGCTTTCGCCCCGTAGCGGGGGTAAGTTTGTGGCAGTGAACTGTGCCGCACTGTCGCCGCAGTTGGTGGAAAGCGAGTTGTTCGGGCACGAAAAAGGCGCGTTCACCGGTGCCTTGCAGCGCCGCAAGGGGCGTTTCGAGGAGGCGGACGGCGGCACGCTGTTTCTGGACGAAATCGGCGAGATTGACATACCCACCCAGGTGAAGCTGCTGCGTGTGCTGGCTGAGCGCAGTATTGAGCGTGTGGGCAGCAATGAGCCCATCGTGGTCAATGTGCGCGTGGTTGCTGCCACGAATCGCAACCTGGCAGAGATGGTGCAGGCCGGTACTTTCCGCCAGGATTTGTACCAGCGCCTCAATGTAATATCCTTGCATCTGCCCCCGCTGCGTGAGCGCGAGGGGGATGTGGTGCTCATGGCCAATGAATTTGTGCATGAGCTGTGCCGCGAAAATAATAAGAGTGATAAGACGCTGAGCCGTAGTGCGCTGGAGCTGCTGCGCGCCTATAGCTGGCCGGGGAATGTGCGCCAGCTGCGCACCGCGATAGAGCATGGCGTCGTGATGAGCGATTCCCCTTTCATCACCCCCGAGGACTTGCCGGAGTATCTCACCGCCGCCTCGGCTGCGCCGGAGCCGCCCGGGGGCGTTGCTCTACAAAGTAAAGTGCATACGGATTTTGGGCTTGATTTTGCCCCCTCTTTTAATTTAGAATATGTCGAGCGGCAGGTAATACTGCGAGCCTTGGAGCATACGGGCGGAAATCGCACGGCTGCTGCCGGCTTGTTGGGTATCAACCGCCGCACGCTTCAGCGCAAGATGTCTGAGGCCAAGGATTTTTTTCAACAGTATTTATAACGGAATATGGCAGATATACTCGGCTCAGGCAGGTCACGAGGCGCGGTAGTGTTGCGTCTCATTGCCCTGGCATTGTTAGTGTTTGTGTGCGTGTTTAAGATGTTTCTGACCTACCGCGGGCTGGATCAGCCTGCGGCGATGGATCAGGCGCAGATTGCCCGAGCCGTGGCGCAGGGCAAGGGCTTTGTGACGAGCGTGCTGCGCCCGGTCGATGTGGTAGCAGCCGCAGAACGCACCAGGGGAGACAAAACGCTGGACTTCAATGACTACCGGGATACGACTCATGCCCCGCTCAACATTGCCGTGATGGCCGTGGCTCTCAAGCTGACCGGTTATGATAATTTTGACTCCTGCCGCATGACGGAAGGGGATGGCTATGTGTATGCACCCGACCGCGTGATAGCGGCTACGAGCATGTTTTTCTTCGTGCTGGCCATGGTGCTGGCCTACATGCTGGCGGCGCGATTGTTCGATGAAGTCGTGGCGTGTGCCTCCACGTGTTTCTTGGTGCTCAGCGACTTGCTGTTGCAGTATTCGGTGAGCGGGCTACCGCAGCCGCTTATGATGTGCTGCATGCTGGGCTCGCTGCATGCCTTGCTTTCTGCCTGCCGCGCCTACCAGGATGTGTACCGCTACTGGGCACTTTTCTATGTGGTGCTGGCGGCTGCCTGCGCCGGGCTGATGACCTTGTCCGGTTGGATGGGGCTGTGGCCTGCGCTGGGGCTCCTGCTGTTCTGCTGTTTTTATTTCCGCCCGGCGGGCTCGTATGCTCTGGCGGCCGCGTGTGTGCTGGTGGTGTGCCTGCTGATGTCCGCCATACGCAACTATCTGGACCAGGGCTCCGTGCTGGGCAATGCCATGCTGGGGCTCTACAACAGCTTCGGTAACGGCGAGGATCTTGCCATGCGCGCAGCCGACCTCAATAACCGACCGATGGACAGCTCTTACTTCGCGCTGAAGTTCCTGGGGCACACCTTCGGGCAGCTGCGCGGGCTCTATGTGAACATGGGCTCCATCATTGTGGTGCCTTTCTTCCTGCTGGCTCTGCTGAACCCCTACCGCCGCAGCGAGGTGCAGGCCATCAAATGGGCTGTATTCAGCATGTGGGGCATATCGTGCGTGGGTATGGCACTTTTCGGGGTGGATGCCGCGCTGCATGAGTCTCAGCTGGCCATCCTGTTTGCCCCGCTTTTCACTGCCTACGGCGTTGCCCTCGTCTTCAACTTCCTTTCCCGCCTGAAGTCTGCGGAGGTAACCTTCAACCAGGTGCGCGGCCTTGCCATGTTCATCATGGTGTGTGTATCGGCCGGGCCTTTCCTCGCCACGCTGCCGCGCGACCTCTACCTGGGTATCTGGCTGGGCGACCGCGGACGCCCCCACTTCCCCCCGTACTATCCGCCCGCTCTCAATGACAAGCTGGTGAAAATCACATCCCCGAACGAGGTCATCGTGACCGACCAGCCTTGGGCCGTAGCCTGGTATGCCAACCGCAAGGCCTTGTGGATACCCACCAGTGCCGAGGAATTTACCACGCGCATTGAACCCTCGCTGCAGAAGGGCGGCACCCAGGTACAGGGCTTCCTCATTACCCCGAGCTCACACTCCGCCATTGCAAAGGAAGTGACCGGCACCCCGGGAGGCATGGCCGGCATCATGGCCAACATGGGCGACTTTGCGCCCTTGGCGATGGAAGGCAAGATATTGCAGATTGTACCGCGCCACAATGTGGCACTGGCAGACTTTTTTATCGAGAATATATCGAGCAACACTCGCAGCGTGCCGATGGGGCAGATTGTCTCCTCGCGCGGGCGCTTCTCCTCGCGCGTGCCCCTGTTGGGAGCCGAGCTTCTGTACTACGGGCGCACCGCCCCCACCAACCAATAACCCTGCCTGCGTATGGCTTCACGAATACAAAAGGAAACTAAGCTCAGCTTTGAGCAGTCGATGACCCGACTGGAGGAAATCGCCGTCCGCCTGGATAACCCTGAAACAGGGCTGGAGGAAACAATCTCACTGGTGGAAGAAGGACGCAAGCTGGTGGTTTCCTGCCGCCGCCTGCTGGAGGACGCCGAGCTTCGCATCAAAAAGTTGGAAGCTGTTGATACGGCTCCTGCACCTGTAACCAAGACAGAGCAAGAAGATGGATTCACCCTCATTTAAACTGCCGCCCCTGCTGGCCGGTATACAAAGCCCCGCAGACCTGAAGAAGCTTCCGGCTGAGCAACTGCCTGCGCTGGCCGATGAGGTGCGCAAGGTGTTGATTAACACGCTTTCGACCACCGGCGGCCACCTTGCGCCCAATCTGGGGGTGGTCGAGCTCAGCATTGCGCTGCACCGCGTGTTCGATACGCCCCGGGACAAGATACTCTTCGATGTTTCCCACCAGTGCTATGTGCACAAAATGTTTACCGGCCGCGCGGCCGCACTGAACACCATTCGTCAGTTCGGCGGTATATCGGGCTTCTGCAAGCGCAGCGAGTCGGAGCACGATGCCTTCGGTGCCGGGCATGCCGGCACGGCTTTGTCCGCCGGTGTGGGAATGGCGGCTGCCCGCGACCTCATGGGCGATGATTTCAACGTCATCTCCGTGGTGGGAGACGGCGCCTTCACCTGCGGCACCACGCTGGAGGGGCTCAACAACATCTCCACCACCACGCGCAAGTTTATCCTCATTCTCAATGATAATGAGTGGAGTATCGACAAGAATGTCGGCGCGCTTTCCCGTTACTTCTCCTCGTTGCAGGAGACGGATACCTATGCCTGGCTGCGCGACCGCGCCAAGAAGTTCATTGAGCGACTGGCCGGGCGCGACATCAAAGAGCAGGCCTCCAAGCTGCTCACGGCAGCACGCGGGCTGATTACCCCGCTGAGCTTTTTCCAGGAGCTGGGTCTCACCTACTATGGCCCCATCGACGGGCATAATGTGAACCGCCTCGAAAAGGTGCTGCGCATCGCTGCGCGCAGCCAGGAGCCGGTGATTCTGCACATCATCACGCAGAAGGGCAAGGGCTACGAGCCCGCAGCCGCCAACCCCACCAAGTTCCACGGCGTGGGGTGCTATGAGGTGTCGGATGGCTCCACGGCGGCATCGCCCACCATTACCTATTCCGAGACATTCGGCCGCTGTGTCACGGCATTGGCGGCAGATGACCCCGCCATCACCGCCATCACCGCCGCCATGCCCGGCGGCACTAGGCTGGATATCTTCCGAGAGAGCTTCCCGCGCCGATTCTTCGATGTTGGCATTGCCGAAGAGCATGCCGCCATTTTTGCCTGCGGACAGGCCTCTCTGGGGCTCAAGCCCTATCTGGCCGTGTATTCCACCTTCATGCAGCGCTGTGTGGACATGATACAGCACGATGCCGCCCTGCAGAGCCTGCCGGTGCGCTTCTGCATGGATCGCGCGGGCTTGTCGCCGGATGACGGCCCCACCCACCACGGGCTGTTCGATATCAGCATGATGCGCTGCATCCCCAACCTCATCATGATGCAGCCCAAGGATGAAGCAGAGCTGTGCCACATGCTGGCCACCATGCAGGGCATCAACCACTGCCCGAGCGCCATCCGCTACCCCCGTGGCTGCGGAGAGGGTGTCGAGCTGCCCGCCGAACCGCAGCCTCTGCCCATCGGCAAGGCCGAAGTGCTGGCAGCTGAGGGGCAGGTGGCGTTGTTCGCCCTCGGCAACATGAACAGCGTGGCCGCGCAGGTGCGCGCCGAGCTGGCCGCGCAGGGGATTGACTGCGCTCATATCAATGCTCGATTCATTAAGCCGCTTGATACAGAGTGCTTGCTGCAATTTGCAGCACAGTGCAAGCTGATTGTCACGCTCGAAGACCATAGCATTGCCGGTGGTTTTGGCAGTGCTGTGCAGGAGGCGCTGAATACGGCCTGCTGCGGCACACCGGTGTTGCGTATCGGCTGGGGCGATACCTTCATTGAGCATGGCAGCTTGCAGAAGCTGCGCGCTAAGCATGGCCTTACTCCCGAGGCTATCTGCACCTCCATCCGGAATCGTCTTCAGTCTTTATCATGAAAAATACCGTATCTGTCTCAGTCCTTTTTTCGCTTCTTTTTCTGCCCCACCTTGCCGCGCAGGAGGTGCTGCCTACCGATGCCGGTGCGCCGCAGCCTGCTGAAACTCAGACCGAGGAAATAGCCGACTGGGTGAAGGAGCTCTCGAACCTCTCCCCCGAGAACAGAACCATCTACACCCGCGCCTTTGCTTTGGCAAAGCAGGCGTATGCCCGCGGCCTCATGGCGGAGTGTGAAAGCCACCTCAATACCTGTGAGCTCTTCACCACCAGCAACCCGAACGTCTGGAACCTGCGTGCCAGTGTCTATATATCGCAGTGCCGCTTCGATGAGGCTCAGGCTCTGCTCACATCGGTGCGTCGCAGCAATCCCCAGGACCTCGTGGCGCGCCTCTCGTTCTCGATGCTGTATCTCGGCAAGGGGGAATATGCCAAGTGTATCGAGGAAACAGATGCTCTGCTGGAGGAGATTCGCTACAAGGATATGATGCAGCTGAGCCACAGCCTCATCTTCCGCAAGGTGCTGTGCTGTCTGATGCTGGATCGTGAGGCTGAAGCCCGTGCCCTCGTGGCGGATATCAGCCCCGTGGATGACTCCCCGCTTTACTACTACAGCCAGGCCGCATTCTCACTGGCCAAGGGGGACCACCGCGCTGCCACCCGCGATCTCTATGCGGCAGATGTCATTTATGCCTCTGTCGGTTATCTTTCCGGCTACAAGCAGGCGATGAACTTCTCTGGCATATCCGAGAAAGCCGACGCACAGCAGCCCAAGGCCTCGCAATGAAAGTGCGGGAGCAGGGGTGCATACTGAAGCTCAGCCCGCTGGGGGATTACGGTCTTATCGTGACCTGGTGTACACCCGGCCATGGCGTGCTGCGCACGGCTGCCCGCAATGCCCGCAAGCCCGGTAGTGACTTTACCGGGCGACTAGACCTCTTTCACGAATGCGAGCTTGTGTTTTCCGCCCCGGCGCGTGGGGATTTGGCCACCCTGCACAGTGCGGAGCTGCTTAACCCGCGCCTGCCGTTGCGGCGCTCTTTGTTGCAGCTGCGCCTGTGTAGTTACCTTGCCAACCTCCTGCTCGCTACCGTGGAGCCCGCCGCCCCGGGCGAGGAATGGCACAAGCTCATATCCGGCGCGCTCGACTACATCGCCACTGCTTCCCTGCGCCCGGCTATCGCAGAGCATTTCGAAAAGCGCCTGGCTACCCTGCATGGTATCTACACCCCTGCCATGCCGGCTTATGCCGCACTGCAACAGCATTTCGGCAATTTGCCCGCAGGGCGTCATGAGCTGATGCAGGCTCTCAGCGCCGCTCCCGAGATGCAATAACGCCGGGCTTGCTCAGCAAACCCGGCGTTATGAAAGGTGCGTGTGTGGTGCGCGATCAGAAGTTCCAGCGCAGGGCGGTGGTGAACTCCCAGCCGTTGTAGCACGTTTCGCCGTCCTTGCGGGCGGTGGTGTACTCTGCACCTACCATCAGCTTGGCCGCATGTTTGTTCTTGGCCGAGGCGTACAGGTTGGCGCCGACATAGAAGGTATGCAGGCTGTCCACCCAGGCCGGAGCCGTCGTTTGCGTGCAGATGTAGCGGTCGCCGCCCAGCTTGCAGGCATCCTTACCCATCATGCCCACATAGCGGAACACGAGGTCGACGTGCGGGGAGATGGAGTACACGGGCTGAATCTCCCAGCCCAGGTTCTTGGAGCCGGGGGCGGAGAGGGGCTCGTAGGCGGTGACGATGTTGGTGAGCAGCGTGAACTTGTCCTCCTTGTATTCGTAGCCGATGGAGAGGGCATCCTGGAAGCCTGCGCCGTAGTTGTTGGCGCCGGGCTTGCGCTGCCCGTGGTAGGCGTTGTTGAAGTCGTGCAGGTATTCGGCCGAGATGGCGTGGTGCCCGCTCTCCGTCACATGGAATTTGTGCGTGCCACCGATGATGATGAAGCACTTGTCCTCCCACCCGAACTCGCCTTTGAAGCCCTTGCCGTCGCCGTACACATCGCTGTGGCTGTGGCTCTTGCCGGAGCTGGCGCGGTCGTTGGCAAAGAGCTGTACAAAGAAGTGGTTCTGCTTGTCGGGCTTGTAGTCCACCTCAACACCCCAGTTGGTATCCAGCCCGAACTGGTTGGAGATGAGGGAGCGCTCTACGGTCATAATCTCGGCGTTGGAGATACGCAGGTCGCTGGTGAACTTGTGGGCAAACTTACCGGCTCGCAGGGTAAGCCCCTCCACTCCCTTGATTTTCTGCTGCACATAAATGTCGTAGAAATTAAAGTAGGTGAAGTTGCGCTTGGTGCGGCCGCCGGCATAGGTGCTGCGGGTGGGCAGGCCACCGATGCGGAGGTAGGCATGCAGGCGGGTATCCGTTTGCAGGTCGATATTCACACCCAGCCAGCTGCGGCGGAACTCGCTGTTGAAGGGGCTGGCCGCGTCTTTGAGGTGTGCGCCGTTGCTGCCGTTGGGCTGCACCACGGCCATCTGCCACTGCTCACGCCACTGCAGGCTCACCTTCTTCACAAAGGTATCGTTGTTATCATAAACAACGAGCGCCTTTTTGACGGAATCCGTCCAGTCGGTGGCTGCGGGGGGCGGGGTGGTCTGCCCGGCCATAACAGGCATGGCTGCCAGAGCAGCCATGGTGAGGGTGATTGCTTTCATTGCTTTCAGCGGAGCTTGGCAAAGAGTGTGGGCTGGTCGAGCACGCTCATGTACTCCGTATGGTCGATGCCGTTATCAATGATGTAGAGCGTGAGGAGCTTCTTCACGATGGCCAGCAGCTTCTCCTGCTGCCAGGGCTTCTCGACGTAGTTGTCGATGTGGCCGTCGTTGATGGCGTTGATGGTGTCGGCGTGGGTGGCTTGGCCGGTCAGCAGCACCTTGCGGGTCTTGGCAAAGCGGCGGTCGGCTGCCACCTTGGCCAGCAGCTCGGTGCCGTTGGCGCCCGGCATTACCTGGTCGGAGATGACGATGCCAACATAGTCGCCGTCGCTGTCAATCTGGTCCATCAGGCTCAGGCAGTCCTCTACACCGGAGGCTTCCTCCAGGCGGATGAGGGGAGTGAGCGGGCGGAGGTCTCGCATGACGGAATCGAGCACTTCCTGCTGGTCGTCTACGCAAATGATGTTAATCGTTTCCATGGATTTGTGTTGTTGGAAGGTTAATGGTGAAGGTTGTTTCTGTTTCGTTGCTGGTGAGCTCGATGGTGCCGTTGTAACTGTCTACCAAGCGGCGGACAATGGACAGCCCCAGACCGAGCCCGAAGTCCAGCCCGAGCTTCTTGGTGGTGAAGTTCGGGTTGAAGATTTTCTCGTGTATCTCCTCGGGGATGGGCGGGCCATTGTTCGAGATGGACACACGGACGTATTCCGTCGGCAGGAGGTCGAGCCCCTCTGCGTGGAACGTGCTGGTGGAGATGCGTACGGTGGGAGCGTGTGTATTGGCCTGCTGCATGGCATCGTACGCGTTGTTGATGATGTTGGTCCAAATCTGCACCAACTCCGTGAGGTCGGCCGTGAGGAGAGGGCAGGGACCCAGCTCGGTTTCGACCGTGATGTGCTTGAGCTTGTTGGTGAGCAGATTCATGGCGTCGCTGACGCTTTCGCGTACATCGACACCCTCCTGGCGTGTGGAGTTACCGCCACCCAGCAATTTCACGGCACGCACAATGCCGGTAGCGTGTTTAGCGGCTACCTGCAGGTCGCGCATATCGTGCCCCAGTTCCCAGAAGCTGTAGTTGTTGCGGACATGCTTCACGAAGTCGGGGCCGAACTTCACGAGTGTCTTGGTGTCGGGAATGATGTGAGCAAGCACCTTGGCTGCCGGCTGCGGCATGTTGAGCTCGCGCTCCCACTTGCGGGCTATGGCGCGCAGCTCGCTGGCGGCGGTGAAGCTCGTGTCATCATATCCGTAGCGGAAGAGCTGCGAGTTATATTTGTTATCCTCTGCGAGGAATTTTTCGAGGTGTTCAGCCACGAATTCGGTACGGCGGGTAATGACGCCCACGGCGTTGTTGAGCTCGTGAGCAATGCCGGCAGAAAGCTGGCCGAGGGTGGCCGCCATTTCCGAGCGGTGCAGGAGTCTCTGCGCTTCCTCCTTGGCAGAGGCATGTACAAAGATACGCATGTTACGAGCCGCCAGCTCATGCACCAGCACCGGGATGAACTGGTGCTCAAAGCTGCCGTATTTTTCCGGCTCTACAGCCTGCGTTGTGTCGTCCACATAGGCCAGGCGAGTGTCTTTCAGCGCCACAATCTCGTTGGAACTGCGGAACGCGCGGGAGAAGAAGGCCTGCACGCAGACGTAGGAGCCCACGCCGGCGCGGAATACCTCGTGCTTGCGTGTGGCTACCTCGGCGGGGAGCTCTGTGCCGGGCACCATTTCTGCTTGGCGATAGGCTACGAGTTCGCCTTCCAGCACGAGGTAGAGGCGGTGGCACTCCTCGTCCTGCTGCACTACCGTATCACCCTTGGCGAACTCGACGGTTCGCCCGGCGTCGCTGAAGTAGACTTGGTTAAGTCTTTCCAGCGGCTCCAGGATGTGCTCTGGCAGTGGCAGCAGGACGCTCATGTGCGGAGTGGGTTTTAGATGTTTAGCCGAAGAAGCCAATGGCACCCAGACCCACCATCATGAAGATGGTGATAGCCAGGCCCAGCAGGCAGAGGATGGTGCCCGAAATGGCCATACCCTTCTGCTCAATGTGGCCGGTAGCATAGGCCATGGCATTGGGCGGGGTGGAGATGGGCAGTGCCATGCCGAGCGAGGAGGCGAAAGCCACTGTTACCAGCAGAGCTACAGCGCCGGGGGTGTCCATGGAGTCGGCGGCCATCATGGCTCCGGCCACACCACCGAGGATGGGCACCAGCAGAGCAGCTGTGGCGGTATGGCTCATGAAGGTGGCCATGAAGAGGCAGATGCAGCTTGCACCGATAAGCAGCACGGTGGAGTTCCACTCGCCGAAGGGAATGGCGTTAATCATATCCTTGGCCAGGTTGGTCTCGCTGAGAGCCACACCCAAGGCGAAGCCACCGGCTACCAGCCAGAGTACGTCCCAAGCCATGCCGCGCAAATCCTTCTTGGTGATAACACCTGTTACGGAGAAGATAGCAATGGGGATGATAGCCACGGAGTTGGCATCCAGCCCATGGTACTGCTTGGGAATAACCCACAGCAGGATGGTGATGATGAAGGTGGCGTATACCACGATGGCTTTGGGGGTGGTGAGAAACTTGCCCTTGAGCTCTTTGGAAAGGTCAAGCTTCTGCTGCTCGATGGGGAACATCTTGAGCAGTACAAACCAGCCGACCAGCAGCATGACGATAACGAAGGGAATGCCGAACATCATCCACTTGCCGAAGGTGACATCCAGTCCCAAATCCTGCATGTACTTCAGGGCAATGGCATTGGGCGGGGTACCAATGGGGGTGCCGATACCACCCACGTTGGCACCCACGGGGATGCAGAGAGCGAAGGCTGCGCGGCCGCGGTCCTCCGGCTTGAAGAGTGCCAGCACGGGGGTGAGCAGGGCGAGCATCATGGCGGCAGTGGCCGTGTTGCTCATGAACATGGAGAAGACTGCCGTAACCGTCATAAGCCCCAGCAATACATACTTGGGATTGGTGCCGAAGGGCCTGAGGAGTACGCGGGCAAGGTTGATGTCGAGGCGGTACTTCGTGGCGGCGTCTGCCAGGAAGAAACCACCCAGGAACAGGATGATGATGGGGTCAGCAAAGGTGCCGAAAATGCTCTTCTGCTTGGCCACGCTCACAAGCTTCAGGTTGTCAATTTTCTTGCTGATTTCGCCATCGTAGAGTTTGCCGGCAGCGGTCTTGAGCGCCTCGGCGTTTTCAGCCTTGCCAGTCACGACGGGGGCAAGGATGGTGTTGTTGATGGTGGTGCGGACGTATGCGGGAGAGAGGGAGGTCTGCTTTTTCAGGTCAGCAAGCACAGTATCCTGCGTAGCTTTAACTGTTTCTGCATTTGCCTCGGGGCCGTATGCGTCTGCCACAATAGCCTTGATGGCGGCGGAATCGTAGCGCTCGGTCTGCATGCAGATGAGGGAGCTGTTGGACATGCAGAGAAGGGTGAGCGTAATGACCAGTACCGAGGTGGTCCAGATAGGAATGACCTCCAGAATCCACATAAGAGCGGCGAATACGAACAACGCAATCACGCGGCTTTGCACGGTGTTAATCGGTACGCCCCATTCCTCAAACGGGAGCAGAAGCATGCTGCCACTGAGCAGCAGTACGATGAGCAACTTTATCAGAGTGATCTTAGCTGATTTAGTCATGGCTTTATTTGGTTTACATCCGCACCGGTTTCGGCGTGCTTGCGTAACGTTTTCCCACAATTTCCGCCGAACCCGTGCTACCCGATAGTATACTACTTCCTACCGCCCTTGACAAGTTTTACTTCTTGCAGACTTCCCCAAAAAACAAAAAAAGTTGAACAACTGACTCGTCTTCGCTTCTCGCGCTGCTGTCGGCTTCCGTCTTCGCTGAAGCTATGCCGGGACGAGTCGCCGCGGTAGCCATGTTGAATAAAATCGGCGACCCGAATCCCCATACACTTCAAAAAGCCGCTGCCCCCACAGGGCTACGGCGCACGCATTTGGAAGCAAGCTCGAGTGATTCAAAATCGTACTTTGTAGATGGTAAATCCGATAGCTCCGCCTTGGGGGAGCCGAAGCTACTCAGTAAACGAGATTTCGATTCATTGCCATCTCCTTGACTATTTTATGGAACAGCAATGTGAGTGTTGCGTTTTTTGCCCAACCGGGAAGTTTTTCTTCCTACTTCGATTTTTTTGCTAAGCGTTTAATGTTTGTTCTTT
>JAUNRE010000009.1 GCA_030535795.1 Akkermansia sp. | reverse complement strand
ATAAATGGCACGTACGGTGGTGTGTGAGGGGGCGAAAGCCCCCTACACGATCGTTGATGGAACGTGAGGCGTTTGATGCGGAGTCAGCGACCGTAACGATCGATGAAGCTGTTTACTTGAGATACGAATTGCCCCTTTTTTACGATGTTCTCAAGGTGTTGATGCCAGAATCCTACTTTGGGAGGGTATGACGTGTAGTCCCCATAGATGCATTCTAAGCATTTTCGTGGATTTCTCGGAGCTTTTACCATAACACCTTCAAATAGTACTTCTCTTTGGGGAAAAATATCATTGAATTCCAAAATATCAATGTTTATCATTGCTGCGGCCGGGGAGATAAAAACTAAGGGGGAATCTTGTTCGCTTAATGCTTCTTCATTTTTGTAAACTTCCTTTTTAATGAGAGAATCTAATTGCTTTGTCGTTACATTACATAACCCATCTGTATAGACGATTTTCTTATTTGCTGTATGTAATCGTCTTTTGAGTTCTGATAAATTTGATTCAGAGGGAACTTGTGAATGTAAATAATGTGGGAATATGTCAAGATTCAGAGGGGTGCCTTTGTATCCTATCTGTATGAATGTACCAACGTTCGTAGTGAATCCTTCTTCGCTAGAAAAAAGTTGGGGGAGAAGTTCAATTAATTTATCATAATCATTTCTCAACATTCCGACATCGAGGTCATCATCCCATGGTATGAAGCCTTTGTGGCGAATAGCTCCCAGTAAAGTTCCGTAATCAATCCAATACCGTAAATTGTGTTCATCGCATTTTCTGGAAAAAATATCTAACAATACTGCGTTTCCTTCTTGTAGAAGTCTAAGTTTGCCGGTTGTTGGCGGTACTTGAGTTATTGGATTGTTAAATATGATAATATTACGTAATTCTTTAAGCTGTTCTTCTATAGTAGCACTTTTCCGTTTTCTGTTCCATGCTAAAAAACGTTTAATGGTTGCACGAATGCAATAAGGTAAAATACACGCAATTTTATGCTTCAATAACTTTTTCATGTTGTTTTGATTTAAAATTTTGTGTTAAATTAATGATAAATAAAGAAGAACATTTTTCAACACATGAAATCTTACGATTTTGCATGTGTTGAAAAATGTAATTGGGGGTTAAAGCTTAGCGTACGCCTGCTGCTGCTCTCCGGGGTGGGTTGTTTCGTAGGTGATACCTATGGCGTCTCGGGCGGCTTCGGGGGTGGGGTAGAGGCCGGCGCCGGCCATGGCATACATGGCGGCTCCCAGAACGGTGCTTTCGGAGACAGTGGAGACGAGGATGGGTAGGCCGAGGATGTCGGCACGCATCTGGGTCCATATCTTGTTGCGGGCTCCACCGCCTACGAGCAGGAGTTCGGTGGACTTGAAGCCTCCGACCTTTTCCAACTTTTCCAGACGGCTCTTGAGCCGATAGGTAAGAGCTTCCATGGCCGCGCGGTAAATGTGGCCACGCGTACGACCGAGGATGAGCCCCTCGATGCTGCCGGGAACTGAGTCACTCGGAAGGAAGTTGGGGATGAGTTTGACTCCATCGCAGCCCGGGGGGATGGCGGCGGCTTCGGCATCCATCGTATCGTAGTTTTCGCCGTTGTAACAGGTGGCCTTCACCCATTCAATGATGCCGCTGGCAATCCATTGTAAGCCGGGATTGAGCAGACCTTGCTTGCTGTCGTACTCGACAGTGGCGCCGGCTGCGTAATCTTCGGGTGCAAGCGTCGCCTTGGCTGTGCGAAGCATCAAGATTTCCCATGTGCCGCTGGAAAGGAAGGGTTGGTTCTCTTTCACGCCGCTGCCAAAGAGGGCAAACTGGGTGTCGTGGCCGGTGCTGACAACAGGAACGGAGCAGGGGAGCCCCAGCAGTTTGCAGGCAGAGGGAGTGAGGTTGCCAATGACATCACCGGCATTGACCATGGGGGGGAAGAGTTCTTTGCTAATACCGAGAGTGCCGAGAATTTCATCGCTCCAGTCGCCGGTAGCGAGGTCTGTCATCTGGGAAGTGCCGGCCATGGTGCGATCCGTCGCCATAACGCCGGTGAGGCGGTAGGCCAGGATGTTGGAAATAAAGAGCCATGCGTGCGCCTGTTCCAGGAGTTCCGGGCGGTTTTCCTTGAGCCAGATGAGTTTGTAAATCGTGTTGAACGCAAACTCTCCCACACCTGATATCTTGTTCAGACTGCTCTGAGGGAGATATTTATCAATCTGCTTCATGACCTCGGCTGTGCGAGGGCATTTCCAGGAGATGACAGGATAGAGCAAATCCCCACTTTCATTGACCAAAGCGCCGTCTACACCAAATGTGGTAATTGTCACCCCTTTTACTTGGGTAGCATCAATTTCGGGCAGAATTTTGCGCGTGCATTCAGCCAGCTGATTAAGAATACGCTCGGCATTCCAGACGTGATATTGGGCGTTTTCCTCGCCGGCATCCGTCGAGTTCGGTTGGCTGGCTTTGGCTACAAGCTTTCCTTTCTCGTCCACCAGAATGGCTCGAACATTTGTCGCGCCGCAGTCTAAGCAAAGAATATAAGACATGTTGGTAAAAATGACAAGCTGCCGGGATTCCTCCCGGCAGCTTGAGATGATTATCGATTAATACTTCCCGTAAATCGGGCCGAAGTTGGCGCAGGCGCGGAAGTCAGCACCTTCGGGGTCGGCGGTGCCGAACAGGTTCCAGGCTGCCGGGCGGTATACCTGCTCCTCGGGTACGTTGTGGGCGTATACGGGGATGCGGAGCATGGAAGCCAGGGTGATGATGTCAGCACCGATGTGGCCGTAGGTCCATGCGCCGTGGTTGGCGCCCATGTTGGCCATGACGGAGTAAACGTCGGTGAAACCACCCTTGCCGGTCAGGCGCGGGGCAAACCAAGTGGTGGGCCAACCCGGGTCGGTGCGCTGGTCGAGCTTGTCGTTCACCTCCTGGGGCAGGTCGCAGGTCCAGCCTTCCACGATGGTGAGCACCGGCCCCTGACCCTTCACCAGGTTCATGCGAATCATAGTAACGGGCACATTACCCTTGGATACGAAGTGCAGGCTGTAGCCGCCGCCGCGGAAATATTCTCGGTTGGCCGGGCACCATTCAGAAGCACCCATCATGGCTTCGATGTCTGCCTGAGTGGTCTCACCGGTCTTCTTCATGATGGGGGTGCCATCGGGGGCGGTGGAGTGCATGTTGCCGTCCAGAGCGGTGGAGCCGGAGTTGATGAGGTGCATGATGCCGTCCTTGGCCAGACCCTCCATCGTGTAGCCGGTCACGCGCTTCACAGCAGCGGGGCTCCAGTAGGTGCGGATGTCGGAGAAGCAGGCGGCGCGGCCGGTAAGCTGGTGCAGCAGCAGCATGCATACGCCGTTCATGGCGTCATTTTCCGTGGCAAAGGGAATCGCCTCACGCGGGCCGTTCCAGTCGAAGGTGCTGTTAAGCAGGGACTCTGCCATGTCGCCGTTGGGATAGAAGTCCGTCCAATGGCGCTGCCCCTGGAAGCCACCGCAGATAGCGTTGAAGCCCAAGCCCTCTTCCTCGCGGTCGATGGTCTTGAGGTAGGGGTTGCCGTGCATCATGTCGCGGAAGATGATAGTCATGAGGATGCTCTCACGCAGGGTGCGCTCCTTCTCCTCGGGGGAGAGTACAAGGTCGGGGCGGTTGCGATCCGGCCCAATCTTCACGTACTTCTTAGCCCACTCCATGGCGAGGTCGAACTCGGCCTTGTCGTAGATGCCCAGTTCCATGCGGCGACGCACTTCTGTCATATCCACCGGCTGCACGCGCATGCCGAGATAGGCTTCCCAGAAGGAGTGGTCGAGGATAGAACCTGCGATACCCATGGAGCAACCACCGATGGAGAGGTAGCCCTTGCCACGCAGTGTTGCTACTGTCAGACCGGCGCGAGCAAAGCGCAGAATCTTTTCTGCCACATCCTCAGGGATGCTGGTATCGTCGGCGTCCTGCACATCATGGCCGTAGATAGAGAAGGCGGGCACTCCTTTCTGTGCATAGCCGGCAAGAGCTGCGGCCAGGTACACGGCGCCGGGACGCTCTGTGCCGTTGAAGCCCCAGATTGCCTTGGGGGTGGTGGCGTCTGTCTCAAAAGTTTCGGTAATGTAGCACCAGCAGGGAGTCACGATGAGAGAGCACCCTACGTTGTTTTCTGCAAATTTCTGGTTGCAGGCGGCTGCTTCAGCCGGCCCACCGATGGTGGTGTCGGCAATGATGCACTTTACTGGCTGGCCGTTAGCGTGGGTCACATTGGCCTCAATGAGAGCTGCTGCGGCCTTTGCCATGTTCATGGTCTGATCCTCCAGGGATTCACGAACGCCGAGGCGGCGGCCGTCAATCGTGGGGCGGATTCCGATGGTGGGTAATGTATCGTATTTCATATATGGTTGGATTAAGTTAAATTATTTGTCAGAGGAAGTGGTAGGCTTGCGGAAGATAAGGCTGTAAAGCAGCACCACCGCGAAGCAGATGGCGGGAACGATGAACGAGGCACGCACCGCGGCGGAACTTGTTCCCAGGTTGGTGTCCCATGTGTTATCGAACGCTGAAGTCAGGAACAGCCAGCCACTTTCGGCATCGCCAATGATGCCGGCCATCCACGGCGTAATGAGTGCACCACCCAGAATTGCCATGATAAGACCTGCTGCGCCCAGTTTCACATCGCGCTGGTTCAGGCCTCCCAGTGCAATGCCGTAGATGGTGGGGAACATCAGGCTCATGCAGCCGGACATGGCGATCAGGCAGATGACGTTTGGCGAGAAGTCCAGCCCGCCGATGCTGAAGAGTGTAGTGCTGGGCAGGTAAATGGTGCCGGCACAGGTGGCTATGGCCCCAATGGCAAACAGGCTCATCATGCTCGCAGGATTAAACTTCTTCATGTAGTAGGTGGCAACCCAGCGGCAGGCAATGAAGAGAATCAGTGAAATGAGGTAGTACGTGGCGGCTTTTGCCGGCGTTACTCCCAACTCCTTGCAGCAGTACACGTTCAGGTAGGTCCAGGCTGCAATCTGTACGCCTACGTAGAAGAACTGCGCAATTACGCCACACCAGTAGCGGGGCTGGCGCAGCAAGGAGAACAACATCGAGCGGTAATCTCCAATCAGGAACAGGTAGATAATCGGACCCAGTGTACCCAGCAGAACCCAAGTCACCTTGTCCATGTCGGGGAAAATGAAATAGAGCACAACCAGCGGCACGATAGCAAAGAAGGCGGCAATCAGCACGCGCAGGCCGCTGCCATTACCTTGTTTCTCCGGCTGTTCAGAAGTGTTGGTCGTCTCCTGCGTATCCTTTGCACGCAGGAAGAAAATCCAAATAAGGAAAGCAATGCCGCACAGCCCGACATAGGGTGCGCAAACCCAGAACAGCTCCGTGTGTACAATATTTTTGAGCTGCTCAGCCGGCATGGCGGCACGCTCATCGGCCGTGGCGGGGTTCAGGTTGCTGAGGATGAGCTGCTGGGCGAGAAGAATGCCGCAAATCGAGCCCAC
Organism: Akkermansia sp.; assembly: GCA_030535795.1. Classification (GTDB taxonomy): domain Bacteria; phylum Verrucomicrobiota; class Verrucomicrobiia; order Verrucomicrobiales; family Akkermansiaceae; genus Akkermansia. Next base: position 38,959 of record JAUNRE010000009.1, on the reverse strand, counting down.
CGGGTTGAATGCCTGGGCAAAATTAAGACGGCGAACCGCAGTCTTCTCCGGTCCGAGGGAAATAACATACGGGTTGCATGTCGTTTCCAGTACAGAGCAGCCACAGGCTACCACGAAAATGGCGATGAAGTAAATTTCAAAGCTCTGGTGGATACATGCCGGGATGTAGGCTAACGCGCCCGCTATATATACACCAAGGCCAATGAGTACGCCCTTTTTATACGAGAACTCCTCAATAAGGATGGAAGCAAAAATGGCCAACACTGCATAGGCGCCATAGAAAGCGACCTGTACCAGAGCGGCCTGTTCTTGGGGGATGGTGAAGATGTTTTTAAACGCCGGCACCAGGTTATCGGTCATATTGTTCAACAGGCCCCAGAGCGCAAAACAGCTCACGAGCATGAAGAAAATCGAGCGAAAGCGGCGCGGCACAACAGGTGTCATGTCTCCTTTGGCATACTTGCTCATAGTGCACAGAATAGCATTTTGCCCCGCTATGTCAAGCCGGAAATTTACCTGACGGGCTTAAAAATTGATGTTAGCGCATATAAAGTTGTTCATCCGGCAGTGCCGTGAGGTTTTTGAGGGCTTTGCCCAGGTAGCGGATAACAAGGAAAAGTGTGGCGAGCAAAGGGATGCCGATGATGAGGTACCCCATCCATGTCATTTTGCTGACCGCGTAATTGTACTGCACAGCCTGTTCCGCCGCAGGCATATCGGGAACAGGCAGCAGGAAATATAGAGCGAGCCCGAAGTTCATGGCTGCCGAGAAGAGCAGAGAGCCCGCGGTCATGAGCGCTGCACGATTCAGCACACCATTGTAGCTGTCCATCAGCCCTTTCTCGCGTACTGTGCCCTCTATACGGCGGATGTCAAAGAGGGCGTCTGAGTACACACAGGCGCGCAGCAGTGAGCCATCTTTTCCTCCTCCTACCAGCATGGCACCCGCCAGCAGCAGAGCGATGATAGCTTCTTTCGCGGCATACCACCACGGGGTGTCGGGGCGAATGGCCAGGGCGTCGCCCGTGTTGGCATAAATTGTTACGACGCCGGTCAGGATGGTACCCAGCAGGCCGAACGCCGTCATGGCTTCAATTTTACGCTCTGTAATGAGGCTGTATACGCCGCAGCCAATCGGCAGCGCCAGTGCTACTACCATTGCCCACGTCGTGCCCAGGAGCCACAACTTGTCACCGGTGGCAGAGCAGTTGTCCAGAATGAGTACGGGTGCCAGTACGCTCAGCAGAACATTGAGCAGGCTCTTAGTCGCTTTATCCATGTCGGTAAGTAATTATTTCATGCCGGCTATGGCGGCTGCCATGTCCGGAGCTCGGAATGTGCTGCTGCCGGCTACCAGACAATCGGCCCCGGCTTCGGCGCAGAGCGGAGCCTGTGCCGCGCCGATACCTCCATCCATCTGAATGAGGAACTTAAGCCCCTGTGCTTTGCGTGCCTCATCCAATACACGTACTTTTTCAAGCACTTCGCCCATGAAACTTTGTCCGCCAAAGCCCGGTACGACACTCATTACCAGTATCATGTCGAGCTCTGCGAGGTATGGTAATACCCTCTCAACCGGCGTGGCGGGATTCACGGCAAGGCCTGCATGGGCACCACCTTCGCGGATAGCTGCCAGTGTGGCGTGCAAGTCTACGGCTCCCTCACGTTCTACATGGATGGTAATCATATTCATGCCGGCTTTCAGGAAGCGGGGCAGGTAGTGATCGGGGGCATCAATCATGAGGTGCGCATCCAAATAGGCATCAACCGGCACACTGTTGCGAATGGCAGCACAGATATCGGGGCCGAAGGAGATATTGTCAACGAACGAGCCATCCATCACATCAAGGTGCAACCAGTCCGCTCCGGCAGCTAGGGCTCGGGCGGCTTCTTCACCAATGCGGCGGAAATCACAGGCAAGCATGGAAGGGGCGATAAGCATAATGAGATAAGCGTCTGTAGTATATTGTTATGGGAAAAATACTTGTTGAAGTTGTGCAGTTGTGAGTGGCAGTGGGTTGTTAGCCAGTCGCTCTGTGTTGACTGCGCATGCGATTTCCTGCAGTGGAGCGATATGTAATTCTTCGGTGCTGTAGGTTAACCCAATTTTGTGGTATAGCTCTGCAAACCAATTGCGAAACTCTCCGTTCTTTATGCCGAGAAGTTCCGCAAGCTTCAACATTTTGTCCCGTAGCGGTGAGTTGACCTCAGAGTTATTATAGTGCAGTTCTGCAAGCCCCGGGAGACTCAGCGCAACGGCATGGCCGTGTGGTATGCCGTATTCTTGGGTGATTTTGTAGGAGAGGGCGTGTGCGGCTGTCGTGCGGGTGATGCTGATGCATTTACCGGCAAGATATGAGGCCTTCGCCATCGATGTGGCTGATTCGTCGTTACAGGAGTTAACGAAATCGATGAGAGCATCGCGGCAGAGCTTAATGGCTTCCAAGGCAAAGATGTCGCTTTGAGGAGTGGCGCCTCGAGCCCAGAATCCTTCTATTGCCTGGCAGAGAGCATCCATTCCGCAGGTTGCCTTGAGGTAGGCAGGGGCACTTGCCATGAGTTGGCTGTCAACCAGAGCATAATCCGGCATGACTGCAGCCGCATCGAGCGAATACTTCTCGCCATTAATGTATACAACAGCAAAACGGGTTGCTTCGCTGCCGGTTCCCGCTGTTGTGGGGATGGCTACAAGGGGAGTTGTGCGGATGAGAGGAGTGGGAGCTTTGAAGTATTGCTCGATATTGATATTGTTGTCTGAGGCAGCGCGATAAAGTTTGGCAAAATCGATGACGGAGCCGCCTCCGATGGCAATAATGGCATCTGGTGTTTCCTGTATACCCACAACAGCTTTCGTGATATCCTGAGCCGTCGGGTTGGGGGTGATGGCGGAATAGGTGGTCACCACGCAATTTCTCAATTCTGCGCCAATTTTTTCACCTAGTTCGTTCTGACAACGCTCCGTGCAGAAAAGTAGAACTTTTTTCCATCCCCGTGTGGTGATGATGCGGGACAGTTCTCCTAATGCACCGGGGTAAACATACCCTTTGCCTTCCTCCGAAAAATGCATGAAGGCCAATTTGTTTTCAATTGGTTTTTCTTTTGGTCGAGCTAAATCAGAGCGAGCTCCACATGCAACCGTAATTTCCAGCAGGGTGGTGCCGGATCCGGCGAGGAATTGCGGCAGGATATGTCTAAGCTCTTCCTTGTTGTCGGCTTTGAAACAGTTGCTGTAGCCGCAAGCCAGAGCTAGTTCGTTGATATCGAGTTTGTCGGCCACAGTGGGTTGGGCTCCGACTGAATCGTGAGCTGCATTGTTAAACACAATATGGCGTAAATTGGGAAGCCTTGCATTGCCAATGATGCCTATAGCCCCCAAGTGCATGAGCATGGCACCATCTCCATCCATGCAGATGACTCGACGCTCCGGTTTGGATAAGGCTACTCCCATGGCTATGGAAGAGGCGTGCCCCATAGCTCCGACCGTCAGAAAATCAGCCTGATGTGAGCGAGAGCTTCTTTCTCGGTATTCATAGAGTTCTCTGGAGATCTGGCCGGTGGTAGAGATGACCATATCATCCTTTGCTAACATCGAAGCAACTGTACAGATTGCTTCTTCACGGCTCATCTGAGCGAGATTGGGTCGCTTGTTTTGCAAAGTGTAGGGGGCGAATGTGTTTTTTCGCGCAATTAGAGCGTAGGGCTTGCTGTGCTGGCGCATATAGGTGCAGGCTGTACGGATTTGTTTGTCTGCTTCTGCCTCGTTGGTTGAGAGAACAGAGTACGCTATGCCCATGGTCTCCAGTAGCGGCAGAGTGAGTTTACCTTGCTTTACATGCTGAGGTTCATCTTTTACTCCGGGCTCTCCTCGCCATCCAATCAGCAGTAGTACGGGAATGCTGTATACCTCTTCATCCATAAGAGATAAAAGGGGGTTCACGCAGTTACCCTGTCCGGAATTCTGCATGTACACCATAGCGGGTCGCGCCGTTGCCAAATAGTGACCACATGCTAAACCAATGGCGTTTCCTTCATTAGCTGAAATGACATGATGTTTACCGTCCGAATGGTCTGTTATGTATGCACAAATGCTCTTGAGCAGGCTGTCCGGCACACCGAAGTATGAATCTATGCCTTCATGCTTGAGCGTTGAGATGAAAAATTCTGCTTTCATGCAATGAGATAGATTATATTTAGCAGGAGCCCGGAATAAGCGTAATAATATCCTGAATCTTCATACAGTATTCTTCTGCGGCTTCTTTAGCTCGATGATTTGAGAGTATGCTTGTGGCTACATTCATCATGGCGGGGTAAGCTGCTCTGAGGAGCTGATTAGCATAGATGACGATGTTTACACCCAAATCTGACAGTTCGCCTTCATACATGTGATTGAAAGATGAAGGTACTACGACTAGAGGTTTGCGGTTGGGAAGTTGATTGTACAGGTGGCAGAATTCTTTAATTTCTTCTCCATCGGCTTTACGAGAGTGAATCATAATGCCATCGGCTCCGGCTTCCAAGTATGATTTTGCTCGCAGGATGGCGTCATCCATTCCGGCATTGAGAATCAGGCTCTCTATTCTGGCAATAATCATGAAAGTATCTGTTACTCGGGCGGCATGTCCGGCTTTTATTTTTTCACAGAAACTCGATATATCATCCTGTGTTTGTTCTACTTCCGTACCAAAGAGCGAATTCTTTTTCAATCCTACTTTATCTTCTATGATAACCGCTGATACCCCCAGACGTTCCAGAGAACGCACAGTAAAAACAAAATGCTCTGTGGGACCACCGCTGTCAGCATCGTAAATAATGGGTTTTGTGGTCGTTTCTAAGATGTCGTTAAGAACTTCTGCTCTGCTTGATGTGTCCAAATAACCAATGTCAGGTTTTGCTTTGGCGGCAGATTGTGTGAGAGATGAAATCCAGATGCCATCAAATTCAGTCGTTTTTCCGTTTTCTTTGACGGCTGCATTTTCAACAATAAGTCCGCTCAGTCCATTATGAGCTTCGCAGATAGTAACAATTTCCTTGTTTTCGATGAGTCGTTTGAGCCTCATTGCTCGAATAGCAGGAGTTGTACCTATGCGTTTGAGAGCCTGATTAAGGGCGGTAGAGGAAATGCCCTCAGTATAGGGAATGTCAATGACTTTTCCTCCCCATTGTTTCATGACTTCGATGATACGCTGACGTGTTGTTGCCTGAGGGCCTGTTTTCCAATCATCGCCATGAAGTACGTAGTCTGGTTTGATGCGCAGTAAGTTCGGAACATAATCCAGCGTTTCTTGCGCAACAACCTTTGTAACGCCCTTAACGTTTTCAACCACAATCTTCCGCTGTTCCCAGCTCATGTAAGGGAGCCTTTTATAGCTGGCTATTGCCTTGTCGGTAAGAAGGCCAACAATAATTTCATCACCAATTTGTCTTGCTTGTTCAATGATGTTCAGATGCCCAGGATGCAGTAAGTCTGCACTCATTCCAATATATACTGTCGTCATACGATACCAATGGTGAAAATTAGTTTGTGATGAGAATACAACGCCTCAGGGGAAAGTTTGTCGCGCTTCCCTATGGGAAAGTGAATCACAGATGTGTATTTCTGTCAAGCTTTTCTTGTTCTCGCCTATTGGCTAATCTCGTCAGTATGAGGAGAATCCCGCGAAATTGATAGAGGTCGCTTTTGTTTTGGCTTGCAATAGGCGCGAAATGCTGTAAAATAGCCCGCGTTATGGCAGACCGTACCTATACAGACCCCGTTCGGATGGAAAAAATCGTCAGCCTCTGCAAGCGCAAGGGCTTCATCTTCCAGGCAGCTGAGATTTATGGCGGCCTCAACGGTTGCTGGGACTACGGTCCCCTAGGCGTGGAGCTCAAGCGCAACCTGAAGGATTACTGGTGGCGTGTGCATGTGCAGGAGCGCCCCGATATCCTCGGTATGGATGGCTCTATTCTGACGCACAACTCCGTGCTGGTAGCTTCCGGCCATGTGGGCGGTTTCTCTGACCCGCTGTGCGACTGCCTGCTGAGCAAAGAGCGCCTGCGTGCCGACCAGATTCCGGCGCAGAGTGGCGTAGCTCTCTGGTGGAAGGGGGCAACAACAAAGGATGGCTCCTGGAGCACCAAGAAGGAATTTTCCATGCTGACCGCTGAGGGCAGTGAGAAGGAAGTGAAGGCCGCTCGTCGCAGTGCCCTGCAATACTACAGCCAGATTTCCGGTAAGAATATCCCCGTGGCAGAGCTTGAGCTGCTGGAAGAGAGCACGGAAAATGTGACCGACAGTGTGCGTTACAATCCTTCCAACGGCTCCCTTGTGACCGAGGCTCGCTCGTTCAACCTGATGTTCAAGACCACTATCGGCGCCACGTCCGATGAAAACGACCCCTCCAGCACGGGGTGGCTGCGTCCTGAGACTGCTCAGAGCATCTTCTGCCAGTACAAGAACATTCTCGACTCTTCGCGTACCAAGATTCCGTTCGGTATTGCTCAGATTGGTAAGTCGTTCCGCAACGAAATTAACCCCCGCAACTTCACCTTCCGCTCCCGAGAGTTCGAGCAGATGGAGGTGGAGTATTTCTGCCGCGCGGAGGATGGCTTCCGTCTGACGGACGAGTGGCTCGAGAAGAGCCTTCAGTTCTACGAGAACATCGGTATCGCCCGCGACAAGATTCATATCCTCGATGTGCCGGAGGACGAACGCGCGTTCTATTCCAAGAAGACCTATGACCTCGAGTACGAGTTCCCCTTCGGCGTGCAGGAGCTCATGGGTATCGCCTACCGTACGGATTACGATCTGGGTCGCCATCAGGAAGGCTCCGGCAAGCCCATGGAGTACTTCGACGAGGCTACTCGCGAGCGCTTCATTCCCCATGTGGTTGAGCCCTCTGCCGGTTGCGACCGCTCCGTACTCGCCGTTATCTGCGAGGCCTTTGACGAGGAGGAACTGGGCAAGGACGGTAAGAGCGACATCCGCACCGTCATGCGTTTCCATCCGCGCATGGCTCCCATTAAGGCTGCTATCTTCCCGCTGCTGAAGAAGAATGCAGAGCAGGTGCGCATTGCTCGCGAGATTGAGGCTGAGCTGCGTCCGTTCATGAACGTCTTCTATGATGAGACCGGTGCTGTCGGTCGCCGCTACCGTCGTCAGGATGAAGTGGGTACTCCTTTCTGCATCACGGTAGACTTCGAGACGCTGGGCGAAGAGGGCGACCTTGCGCTGAAGGACACGGTCACGATTCGTCACCGTGATTCCATGGAGCAGGAGCGCGTGGCCATTAAGGACCTGCTGCCCTGGCTACTCAAGAAGATTCACTGATAACCTCTTTACAGCCCGCAGGTGCCCAGAGTGCCTGCGGGCTTTACCATAAACTCTATGATGTCTCTCGCCTCGCTGCCCGAAAAACTGCATGAACAGGTATTGCTCGCCATGCAGCCGGGGGAGGAGCCGGTGGTGGTGGCGCGCCCCAAAACAGCTGTGGTGAACCGCGTGTCGCAGCCTTACATCTTCTTTTTTATATTTGCGATTTTTTTTGATGCCCTCTTTATATTTTGCGGCGGTTTTTGGGGGCTGCCTTTTCTGTTGCTGTTTGTTGCTCTGCCTTTCGGTGGCATATGGTATACCTATTGGCAGATGCGGAATACGGTCTACATCATAACCGAACGTAGGGCGCTCGTGGTACGTGCCACCGGAAGGAAGGGCTGGCAGACCCTCTCCTGGCCTCTCACTCCCGGGCTGGTGAAGGAGCGGATGCTGCGGGCAGATGGTAGCGGCGACCTTATTTTCGGTTACGAGGTTCACAAGCATGATGATGGGCATACTTCGGTTCCTCAGGGCTTCTTCAACTTGCCGGAGCTACGCCGTGTGGAGCAGATGCTCATGGATATAATACCAACTCCTCAGGATTGACACCATGACTCAGGACGAACTACCCATCCGCGAACGTGAGAGACTGCAGAATGCCCTGCTGAGAGGAGAGCATGTGGTGTGGTTGGGGTATCCGCAGGCACCCCTGAACTGTCGCTACAGCCGGACTATAGCTGCAATCTCCATCTTTACGCTGTTTTTCTGCGGCATTATTGCCATTGTTATGTATGCTAACGGGTATATGGGGCTTTCCGCTGTATCCGGGAGCATTGCGGGGGTGAGTCTGCTTCTTGCAGCGGTCTCACCCTGGCTGGGGCGTTGGCTGTTCAGCCGTTTGTTTTATGTGCTGACGGACCGGCGGGCATTGGTTTTTGTGGGCAGAAAATGCCTCTGCTTTCCTCGTCACGAGGATATGCTCTATCACCTTGTCAAACATAAGGATGGCTCGGTGAGTCTGATGTTGGGTCAGGATGCTGAACTTAGTACTGACAAGAAGCCTGTGTACACCGGTTTTCTGCATTTGCCGGCAGATGAATGGGTGACCGTGTACGAACTTATGAAGCAAAAGGCATGACTGTAAAACAATTTGTGCAGCATGAGCTCATGCCGGGGGAATGTTTGCTCTGGCAGAGACGTGTACGCTGGTCTTTGTATGACTGGTATGGTCTTTTAGGCGAAGCAACTTGGCTGCTGTTTTGTTTTGTGGTGGCGGTGGCATTCCTGATGAAGATTTCGGATGTGCTGGCTCCGCTGTTTACTCCGTTTGCCTTTACCATTCTGGTGTGTATTCTTATATGGCAAGTGTTGTGCTCTGTATGCGGCTGCATGAGGTGCTGGCGGCGGGATGTGCTGACGAACTATCGCATCATTCGTGTTGATTGGTATAAGAGACAGCTTTATGTTCAAAGTATTCCGTTATCGGTTCTTTTGCCTGAGGTGGAGCAGGGGCGGTTAGTATTTCATTTGCCTTCCCCCTACACCTGGAATCGTAAGAATACTGTTATTCTAGGCCGCCGGAAAGATTGTGAACATCTCATAGGACTGATAAGACAGAGCACTCACGCAGAAGCCCCCTCGCTTCCGGAGCCCATCACAGCAACGCATCCCTGGCCTGATGCTGATGAACAGTTGTACTGTGAGAGCGTTTATTTGTCTCATCACCGCTACGAAGAGTTAGCGTATGTATGGGGGCTGCTTTGGGGCGTTTGGAGTGGGGGCTCGTTGTTTATAGGTTTGTTATCCTTGCCAGCGGAAGCCACATGGCTGACATGGTGTATCTGCTGCGGGGTACTGGCCTTGTCGGGATATGTTCTTGTGTCAGAGTGGCGTATGCGTAGGGCGTACAGGGAGGAATGGAGCCGCTGTGCTGTTGGTTCTCAATACCTGCATCGCGAGGGGGCTGTGGCTTTGCCGATTCAACAATGTTATCCGCATATTAAGGTGCAGCATGCAGATGGTACGGCTTCATTCTGTTTTAAAGAGCCGGACGATTACAGGGATGGTCCTACTCTGTCGCATGTGAAGTATGCGCCTCGCATACAGTATCTGCTTCATACCCTTGCTTCTGCTGCTTACAACTCCGACGAGAAAGACAGAAAAGAAACAGCTGCCGGGTGAGAAGACGCTTTGTTGCAAGGGGGCTCACGGCGGCTCCCCTACAAGTCAGAGCAGGCTCTTGATGCCCAGTGCTATCAACAACAGGCCGGCGATTGATTCCAGCCAACGGGTGGGCAGGTGGTGCAACAGCCGGGCAGAGTGGAAGGCTACCAATGAGCAGACAATGGTAACGCCGCCGATGATACTCACATTCAAGAAAAGCTGAGGCAGGGTGAGATTTGTGCCCCCAATGTCGCCCAGTGCCATGGCTACACCCACAGCCAGAGCATCAATAGCCGTGGCGATACCCACCAGCAGCAGGGCAAATAAGCCCAGCGGATTGCAATCTTTGGTGCAGCAGTCGCAATCATCCTCCTTCCAAGCGCTATAGATGACGTATATTCCCAGTCCGCAGAATACGGCGGCTACGATGCCATCCTGCCATTGCGCTACACTGTCGCGTACTCCTTCGCCGCCCAGGTAGCCCAGCAGCGGCATGCCTGCCTGAAATCCGCCCACCGTCAGCGCCAGCCACAGTGAGTGCCACATGCGCCGACACTTCAGTACCAATCCGTAGGAAAAGGAGTATACGGTGGCATCCACTGCCAGAGCTAGGGCTATGATGATGATTGCAAGCATGCCTTTTGAGAAAAAGCAGGCGGGCTGTTGCCCGCCATGCTTTGAAAAACGAGGGTGAAAGATGCTTTAATAATGACCGCCGCTGGGGCCGTTGTGCCATTTCCAAGCAGTTTCCACAATCTGGGTGACATCCTGGTACTTGGGAATCCAGCCCAGAATTTCGGCAGCTTTGCGGGAGTCTGCAATCAGGCGAGGCGGGTCGCCCTCACGGCGCGGACCATACTCCACAGGGGCCTTCATGCCTGTCACCTTTTCCGCTGCATCGATAATCTGCTTCACCGAGAAGCCGTTGCCGGTGCCCAGGTTGAACCAGTTGGTGTCACCTCCCTTCATCAGGTAGTCCAGAGCGCGCAGGTGGGCGTCAGCCAGGTCATCCACATGGATGTAGTCACGGATGCAGGTGCCGTCCGGGGTGTCGTAGTCGGTACCGAATACCGTGATGCCCGGGCGCTCGCCCTTGATGGCCTGCAGAATGACAGGGATGAGGTGGCTCTCGGGCTCGTGGTCTTCACCAATAAGGCCGTCCACAGAAGCACCGGAGGCGTTGAAGTAGCGCAGGAATACGCTCTTCAGGCCGTAGGCGCGCTCGCAGTCCTTGCATACTTTCTCGAGCATGAACTTAGAGCCGCCATAGGGGTTGATGGGATCCTGCTTTTCTGTTTCGGGGATGGGAATCTGCGTAGGCTCACCATAGGTGGCGCAGGTGGAGGAGAATACGAAGCGTTTGCAGCCTCCCAACATCATAGCGCGCAGCAGCACCAGCGGCTTGGCGATGTTGTTTTCATAATACTTCAGCGGGTCGGTGACAGACTCACCCACCTGAATGAAAGCTGCGAAGTGTACAACGGCATCAAATTGGCCGTTAACGAGAAGGGGGTAAACAATGGCCGGGTCGCCCAAGTCTCCCTTCACGAGTTTAACTTCTTTATCAACAATAGCGGCGGGATGCCCGTAAACCATGCTGTCGAGCACGGTCACATCAGCCCCTGCCTTCACCAGCTGGCGTACGGTGTGCGAGCCTATGTAGCCGCAACCGCCTGTAACGAGTACTTTCATGATTCTTTGGTGTATGTGTGTTCGGTAAAAGTTTTACAGCATGGCGGCCAGCATGGCCTCCAGCTTACGGATATCGGCTGCAAAGCGGCGGATGCCGTCAGCCGTTTTTTCTGTAGCCATAGCATCCTCGTTGAAGAGGAAGCGGAAGTTCTTCTCATCGGCAGGAATGCGATCGATGTCGCTGGCCTTGGCGGCTTCCTCATTAAGGTAGGATACCACAGGCTCCTCGCTGGCGGCAAGCTCTGCCAGCAGGCCGGGGGAGATAGTCAGCAGGTCGCAGCCGGCCAGAGCCAACACTTCGCCCTTGTTACGGAAGGAGGCACCCATAATCTGTACCGGGTAGCCGAATTTCTTGTAGTAATTATAAATCGTGCGCACGGAAACAACACCCGGGTCTGTCTCGGCGGTGTATTCTTCCTTGGTGTTGGCCTTGAACCAGTCGAGGATGCGACCTACGAAGGGGGAGATGAGGCGTACGCCTGCCTCGGCACATGCCACAGCCTGAACCAAGCTGAAGAGCAGGGTCAGGTTGGTGTGGATACCCTCTTGTTCAAGCACTCTCGCTGCCTGAATGCCCTCCCAGGTGGAGGCAATCTTGATGAGCACGCGGTCGCGGCTAATGCCGGCGGCCTCGTACATGGCCATGATGCTGCGGGCGCGGGCAACAGTAGCCTCTGTGTCGAAGGAAAGACGGGCGTCTACCTCCGATGATACTCGACCGGGAACACGCTTGAGAATTTCCAGACCAAAGGCCACGACCACCTTATCTACAATTTCGTCCATTAGAGCCGGGGTAACTTCAAGCCCCTTGTAGGGAGCTACTGCGGCCTCAACGATACTGCGGTATTCGGGCTTAGCGGCGGCTGCAAGGATGAGGGAGGGATTTGTTGTGGCGTCCTGAGGGGTGAATTCTTCCATCTGGCGGAAATCACCCGTATCAGCCACTACGGTGGTATACTGCTTCAGTTGCTCAAGTTGTGTTGCCATAAAATGTGCGGAGTTAGCTTGCGAGCGAATTCTAGCATGTTTTGCGCGTTTTATCAAGCCGCTTTTGCGTGCGCTTATGGAAAAACACATTCTCAGCCGGGAGGTGAGGACGCGTTTCTGCGGCTCGTTACTATCTGCCGCGTTACCTGCTCGGGGAATGCTGCTGATGTTCTGCTATAAAATGCCCCTATTTTGTGTCATCTCGGCAAGTTTATCGAAGAGAATGACTTTTTGCCAACGATTATGCTTGACACCGCTTAAGGTATGCGTATAATCTCTCCCGCGCTGCGACGGTAACGCAGCCTATAAGACTATGAAGGCAGACATCCATCCCAAGTATAATCCTGTTGTGTTCGTGGACATCACCACGGGCCGCCGCTTCATCACTCGTTCCACCGCTACCTCCGCTAAGAAGGAGGAGATTGACGGTGTGGAGCACTATGTGATTTCCTGCGGTATCACCTCCGACTCTCACCCCTTCTTCACCGGTAAGAACCAGTTCGTGGATACCGAGGGTCGTATCGACAAGTTCCAGAAGCGCTTCGGCTCCGTGCGTCGCGCCAAGAAGCCCACTCTGGGCTAAAGTTCTGCGCTTCAACGCAAGCTTTCCGGCCTGCAATCCCATACGGGGTTGCAGGTATTTTTTCGTATGAGGGGTAGCTTAAAGTGAAGTGGTCGTTTCTTTCCGGGATATTGTCCCGACAAAAAGCCCGTTACCAAAGTTGTCGGTAACGGGCATTTGAAGATGAGCTGTAACTGTTAGCGGCGAGCCGTATTGCGGTGGCGCGTCTGCTGTTTGAGCGCTGCCTGCATTTTGGCGCAGTGGCGGTAGCCGGTACGTCCCTGCAAGGTGCGCATGCTCAGCTGAGAGGAGCCCCACTGGATGATCTGAATCTCCACAACGCGGCGACCCCACTTGCGCATGAGCGCTTTGGAAGGCTGGTAAATATCAATGGTACCCGTGCCCACAAGTGCACTGCCGTAGTCATCTACCACATAGATGTAGGGCTGCCCCTTAATTTTGAAGCGAGTGCCCAGAGGATAAACAGACCAGTCTGCTGCGGCGCTGCGTACCTGGTCGGTATACTTCAGAGATGTACCGATGGCATTACGCGGGCCGTAACCGATGTGGTCGCTTTCAGTGTGGGTGTAGGCGGTCGTACGCACCACGCGGTTGAGCTGCGCAGGGTGGTAGAGAGGCATGCCATGCTTGTCACGGCCGAGCTTGGGAAGCTTGGGGTTGGGCTTGGCTGAGGGGGAGGGGGCAGCAGGCATTACGAACCCACTGCTTACACCTGAAGCCGCTTCTGCACTCGGTGCGCAGAAGGCAAATGCTGTGAGCAGAGCGAGAACGCTCACAGTCAGTTTCTTTACTGTCATCGTCATGATTGGCGGTATTGGTAAGGTGTGCAGTGCGACCCTTGCAGGTAGCACCCTTTACATGCGGCTGGCGCCAGTTTAACACATAATCCCTACCCTTGACAAGCTAATTTTTATCTGTCTGTTGTGGTTTTTCTTGCCACATGTTTTCTAAGTGCACAAAATATTGTATGCTATCCCGAAGGGACGATTCTCTATCTTGTGATTTCTTAACTATACTTAAACAGTTAAGAAATTATTGCTTTTCGAGGGGGAAAGGAGTGATAACCCAGTCTTTTTCCTTCATCAGCTCATCGAAGAAGGATTTCGCAGCGTTACCGAGGTTAAGTGAGGCGATATTGACGTAGCGCTCGGCACCACGGGGGTCAGGGTCGTAACCGTGCAGCCCCTTTGCGGTGAGGAATGCTATGTAGAGGTATGCGTGGGCAAAGCCGGCAGCGGCGGCTTCTTGCAGCACTTCAACAGCCATGCGCGGGTCTTTTGTCTGCCCCAGCCCCTTATAGTGAGCGTATGCCAGCATGACCTGGGCGTAACTGTAGCGGGCATTAGCTGCGTGCGAGATGTAGCGGGTGCCGGTCTCGATGTCCTGTTTCGTACCGGTGCCGGTCAGCATCATAAAGCCCTGTGCTGCCATGGAAATAGGGTCGCGCTGAGCTGTATTGAGCCAGCGCAGGTGAGCGTAAGCCTTGTTGAGGTCGGCATGGACGCCGTAATCGCCTCGGAAGTATGTTTTAGCGAGGGCACGGCGGCTTTGGGCATTGCCCAGCATGGCAGACAGCCGCAACATGGCGAGCCCCAGCTGACGGTTGGGCTTCAAGCCGGTCTTTTGGTGGTACTCACCCGGCTCGCTGAGCAGGAAGGAACCATAGACATACATGGCTGCGGGGTCGTGCTTGGCCACGGCTGCCTTCAGCAGAACAAGGCTTTCCTCGGGCTTGGTGTTGCTCAGCACGGAGGAGAGTGCGTACATGGCTGCTCCGTTGCCTCGTTCCGCCGCTTTTCGCAGCCATTCGACCTGTTCGCGGGAACTTGGGGCAAACTGGCTCAGGTAATAGATAACCAGATGGTTGTCACGCTTAATTTCTCCTGCCACTTCCGTGCGTTCGCGGTCGGACCATCGGGTCAGACGCCCATTCTGCAGCAGCCAGGTGAAGCGTGTCTCGAAGCTGCCGCTGCGGCTGGCTTCAAGGAGCATTTTGTTGGCCACTACCTCATTTTTTGCCGTGCCGATACCGCTGCGCATGAATCCGCTGTAATCGAGCATGCCCGGCACAAACTTGCGGTCTGCCGATTTTTTAAGCCAGTCTGCTGCCTCTTTGGCACTGGCGAATTGGTTGTTCAGGAGCTGCTGGCGTTGCTGGGGGGGCAGGTAGCGCAGCTCGGGAGAGGCGTTTTTGACGGCGGCGGTCATTCCCATGTAGTGCATGGCTACGGGGTTGCCTTCATACGCGGCTTTTTCCATCCACGGGTCCAGACAGAACTCCGTACCGGTGGCAGCCAGAGCCACTGCCATGGCATCACAGGCATCGGGGCTGTTGGCCTTTGCCTGGTTATTGAGCTTTGTAATAAATATCTTGTATTGCTCGGGGTGCGACTCGGGGGCTGCATCCATCCCCACCAGACTCCCGGGCTTGGGCAGCTCCGGACGCTGTACTGTCACCGTCTTTTTCTTTACAGTGCGGGGGGCGCGTTTCGTCTGAGTACGGCGCAACGTGCGCTCTGTAGCCGACCGCTCCTGCGCCGAAACATACGGGGCGCAGAGCAGGGCACTCATAGCCAGAAGACCTGTCAGATAAAAGCGATGCTTCATATACGGAAATTGCTGCTGCCGTTCATTCTAGCGTGATGAAAGCTCTCTGGCAAGTGAAAATCGCGTCTTGCTGCCATCTGAGCCCTCATTTGAATTGACATACAGCCCGCTTTGCGTATAATAGCGCGCACCCAATCTTTATTAAGTTATGCCAGACGCCAGATTTCAGCCCCTCACCGGTTTTCGTGATTTTGCCCCTCAGGAGTTCGCCCTGCGCGCGTATCTCTTCAATACCTGGCGCAAAGTGGCGCATCGCTACGGCTTTGTAGAGTGGGAGGCCCCCACGCTGGAGGCCACAGAGCTGTACCTCAAAAAGTCCGGCGGCGAATTGCCCACCCAGCTTTTCCGCTTTATCGACCAGGGCGAGCGCGATATCACGGTGCGTCCTGAGCTCACTGCATCGCTGGGGCGTATTGCTGCCGCTTACCAGCGCGAGTACACTAAGCCTCTCAAGTGGTTTGAAATCGGTTCCTGCTTCCGCTACGAGAAACCCCAGAAGGGGCGTCTCCGAGAATTCGTGCAATTCAACGCCGATATCCTTGGCGAAGCCGGCGAAGGCTCAGATGCCGAGCTGATAGCTCTGGCCATTGACTGCATGCGCGAGTTTGGGTTCACGGCCGATGATTTCGTGGTGCGAGTATCCGACCGCGAGGTGTGGCTGCGATATGCCGCCGAACATGGCGTGCCCGAGGAAAAGACTTCTGATTTTCTCGCCGTTATCGACAAGTTTGAACGTGACCGCCCCGAGGTATGTCAGGAAAAGCTCGATGCCTTTGGCATGAAGCGTGCTGATTTGGAGGCGTTCATTCAGAATCCTCCTGCCGGCTGTTCTCCTCGCTATGAGGCCGTTCTGGCTGAGCTCGAGGCTCGCGGTCTGGCTGAGTACGTGAAACTTGACCTCTATGTCGTGCGTGGCCTGGCCTACTACACCGGGCTTGTGTTCGAGATTTTTGATAAGGGGCACAGCCTGCGCGCCATCGCCGGCGGCGGGCGTTACAATGGCCTTGTTTCTACGCTTTCTAATGGCGCGGTGGATATGCCTGCGACCGGCTTTGCCATGGGTGATGCCGTGATTGCACACCTGATAGAGGCTTGCCCCGCAGCCCGAGCCTTGCGCGATGCCGCCGTGAAGCCCGATGCCTGCGATGTCTGCCTCGTGCTGGCCGCTGCCGAGATGCGCCCGCAGATGCTTTCTCTGGCATCCACCCTGCGCGATGCCGGCGTGCGTGTCGACCTTCCCCTTTCCCCGGCTAAGATTGGCAATCAGCTTAAACGCGCCGAGAAGATTGGTGCAACCTGGGCTGTGGTCGTCGGTAGCGAATATCCCGAACTCGAGCTGAAGAATCTGGCCACTCGTCAGTCCGTTAAAACAAACATCGAAGCTCTGCTCGAAGAAATCCTGCCCGACGCCGAGTAACCGTTAAGTTTGTTCAAAAAGCCTTAAGTTTCCTGAATAAGAGATAATAAAAAGGAGCCTCCGTTCGGAGGCTCTTTTTTATGGAAGTTACACGCCCTTATCCTTTTTGGGCTTCTTGGCCGCAGGGGCTTTTTTGGTTGTTGAGGCTGCCGCATTTTTACGGGGTGCTGCTTTCTTTTTTGGCTGTTTGGTTGGTTCCGCCGAGAGGTTAAGTTCCTGCTGGGTGGGCTGGGGCTCCGTGGTTGGGGGCGGTTCCGGTGCAGGCGGCGGGAGCTGTGCGAAGTCGATACGATTTGTTCCCTCGGGGCGAATGGCGCGCGAGGAAATGCCGGCTGCGAGCTCGCCACGCAGAATGGCCTCGGCAATGGGGTCTTCGAGCAGTCGCTCAATAGCGCGGCGCATGGGGCGTGCGCCATATTGCGGGTCGTATCCCTTGTCTACCAACATGCTGACTACTTCGGGCGAGAGGTCGAGCGCAATCTGCTTGTCGGCAAGGCGCTTGATGAGCTTGCGTGCTTCGAGCAGCACAATTTGCTCCAGATCGCGGCGCTCCAGCATGCGGAAAACGATAAGCTCGTCGAAGCGATTGATGAACTCCGGGCGGAAGTGTTGCTTGGCCGCCTCGGTGATACGCTCCTTCATGGTATCGTAGTCTGCCTCTGTGTTGTCCATGGCGCCGAAGCCCATGGTACTCTGTCGTGCCGCGAGGCTGGCGCCTACGTTGGAGGTCAGGATGATAATGGTATTGGCAAAGCTGACTTTGCGTCCGAGAGAGTCCGTCATCGACCCCTCTTCGAGCACTTGCAGCAGTAGGTTCATGACATCGGGGTGTGCCTTTTCCACCTCATCAAAGAGAATAACGGCGTAGGGGCGGCGGCGTACCTGCTCCGTGAGCTGGCCGCCTTCATCGTGTCCGACATACCCGGGCGGCGAGCCTATCATGCGGCTGGTGCTGAACTTCTCCATGTACTCACTCATGTCAACCTGAATGAGTGCATCCGCCGTGCCGAACATGATTTCCGCCAGATTGCGGGCAAGGTATGTTTTGCCTACGCCGGTGGGACCCATGAAGAGGAAGGAACCGATGGGGCGTCGCGGGTCTTTGATATCGGCGCGGCTGCGGCGCAGCGCTCGCGCAATGGCGGAGCAGGCTATGTCCTGACCTACCACCTTGCTTTTGAGCTCCTCCTCCATGCGCAGGAGTTTTTCTGTCTCTTTCTCCTCCATGCGCGAGAGCGGAATACCGGTCCATTTGGAGATGACGGCCATGATATCCTCCTCCGATACCTCCAGACGCGAGGCATTCATCTGCTCCTTCCATTCGGCTACTTCGTTTTTGAAGCTGGCATCGAGCGCGGCAATGGAATCGCGCAGACGTGCAGCCTGCTCGAAATCCTGCGCCTTGACGGCTGCCTGCTTGTCGGCCTCCAGGCCGCGGCGAGTCTGCTCGCGGTCCTTAAGACTTTGCGGGCGGGTCATGAGTGCCACGCGCAGGCGGGAGCCGGCTTCATCCATCACGTCGATAGCCTTGTCGGGCAGGAAGCGACCGGTGAGGTAGCGTTTGGAGAGGTTGGCAGCGGCCTCCAGTGCTTTTTCGGTATAATGCACATGGTGGTGTTCCTCGTAGCGAGGTGCTATACCCTTGAGAATGAGGATGGTATCCTCCACGGTAGGCTCGCCTACCTGTACCTGCTGGAAACGGCGTTCGAAGGCGGCGTCTTTTTCAATGTGCTTTCGATATTCATTCAGCGTAGTGGCGCCAATCGCCTGCAACTCGCCGCGTGAAAGCGCAGGTTTGATGATGTTGGAGGCATCCATGGTACCTTCGGCAGAGCCGGCACCGATAAGCGTGTGCATCTCATCAATGAAGAGGATGATATTCTTTTCACGCTGAATCTCGTCCATGATGGCCTTGAGCCGTTCTTCGAACTGGCCGCGGTATTTGGTGCCGGCTACCATGAGCGCCAGGTCGAGCGAAATGAGCTTCTTACCCAGCAGAAACTCCGGGACATCGCCGCTTACGATCATTTGAGCCAACCCCTCTACAATGGCTGTTTTACCCACACCTGCTTCACCGAGCAAGACGGGGTTGTTCTTGGTGCGGCGGCAGAGAATCTGAATGACTCGTTCCATCTCGGAACGCCGACCGATGACCGGGTCGAGCTCACCGCGGGCGGCTCGCTCTGTCAAATCGCGCCCGAAAGCCTTGAGTGCGGGGGTGCGGGTGCGGCCTTCCGCCATGGAGCTGTTGCCGCTGCCGATTGTGTTGGAGTGCAGAAAGGCGTTGGCGTCCTCTTCTTCATCTTCATCGCGGCGGCGGGGAATATCATCGCGGTCGCTCATCGGGGTTCCATCGAACTTGGGATCAATCTCACGCAGTACCCCCTGGCGCGCGGTATCATAGGTGAGTCCGGTCGAGCTGAGGGCATCTTTGGCCAACCCTCCGTCATCCCGAAGAAATGCCAGCAGCATGTGCTCAGTGCCCACATAGGTATGGCGCAGTTCTCGTGCCTCGGCTCCGGCTACGGTGAGGAGTCGCTTGACGCGCGGAGTGTAGGGCAGTGAGCCTTCGTTATTATCGGAATCGCCCTGTACCATGGCGGCCTCTATTTTGCGAGTCAGCTCCTTGATATCAACGCCTGCGTTTTCGAGAACGCTGACGGCCACTCCTTGGCCAACTTTGAGCAGCCCGAGCAGAACATGTTCGGCGCCGATGTAGTTGTGGTGAAAGCGGTCAGCCTCGCGGCGGGCGAGATTGAGAACCTGCTGGGCTCGGGGGGTAAAATTATTCATGTTGAATGCAGATGAAAGGGAAAATGTTACTCAGTCATATTAAGGGCTGAGTGCAGGATGGTGTGTTTGGTGAAGTAATAAGCCGCGGCGGTGCGGGCTATATCGGCGTTCGAGGCTTCGCGGGGGTGGCGCCGTACTGCCGGGGGGCGAGGCCGGGCAAAATCTCCTCCGTTGAAGGTCAGCAAGGCTAACTCCGCCAGCAGCTCTTCTTGGGTGGCGTCGTCTGCACTGATGTAGCCTGCGGTGACCCCAAATCGCAACAGGGATATGGCATCGGCCCATTCTGCCGCTGTAATGGCTCGGGCGTATTTCATCAGGCCATAGCTACGGTTGACCCGATCCAACACAAAGACATCGCCGTTGCCAGGGAGTTCTTTCAGGCGCTCACGCACCTGATTCTCTCGCTCAGTGAGTGTGTACGTGATTTGGGTGAGCCGCTCCAGCGTATCTTCCAGCTCGCCGAGTGGGGAGGGATTGGTGTAAACAACGAAAATATTGCCGCACTCATCGCCCAGTTGGGGGTAGAACGGGGCGATGTTGAGTTGAAGTTTCTCGATGCCTCTGTTAATTTGAGGTATCATGTTGGAGAGCGCCATGCCCGGCAGGTGCAGAACGCTGTAGAGCTGAATGCCGTCCCCGGCCTCACCCGGCAGGCTGGTGAGGTACCCCATGCGCTCGTTGCGTGCAAATGTCATGCGCTCGCTGAGTGCTTCAGGCAGGCGCAACAGCTTTTGCAGCAGGGTGTGGAAGTCTAAGTCGTCTACAAAACAATGAATGGCCAGGTGCTCTTCTTCGTTGAGCATGACGACCGTGTCCTGCGGGCGGTTGATGATGACGTGGCATCCGTCCCGGCGGGCAGCCATGCAGGGGGAAAGCTGGCGGCGCTCCAGCAGCGCGCGGCGCAAGCCATAGTCCAGCTCCGTCATTTCGGCATGCCAAGCTGTTTTGAAGCCCGGTTGCTCCAATATGGCCGGCAATAAGATATCCGCCACGGCTTTGCGTCCCTCAGCCGTGCTCCACCCCGGGAAGGCGTGGCCGGGCAGGTTGCGCACCAGGCGTCCCATGACGCCTAGGATGACATCGCCTTCAGCCCCGCCGTGGCGAAACCAGACGGGGAGCTTCTTTTGCAGGCTTTGGTAATTGAATGCCATGGAAATAAAAGGAATGGAATCAGAGCAATTTTTTGAGTTCGTCGCGCAGGGTGGCCGCCGTCTCGTAATCTTCGCGGTCGATAGCGGCTTGCAGCTGTTGCTCCAGCTTGCTGCGGCGCAGGGCGGGGGATTCCGTATCATCGGCCGAGTCCTGCTGCTCGGCAGTGTCGGCGAGCTGCATATCGGCGCTGATTTCATCGGCAAAGACGCTGTAGCAGTCGGCGCAACCCAAGCGTCCGCTGGCTCGGAAGTTCTCCAGCCGGAAACCGCAGGCCGGGCAACACGTCAACATGTCGGCACTTCGCAAGCGTGCCGGGGGCTCTTCCCGATTCTCTTCAGCTTTGCCGATGAGTTCCTTCACTATCTTGTCCACGCTCTGCCGGAAGGCTTCCGGAAAGAATTTCTCGGCAAAGGTAAGCGATTGCGGGTCAAAAAGTCCTTTTTCGCGCGCACACGTCTCACAGAGAGCCAGGTCGGTAGCCTGCCCGTTGATGATTTGCGTCAGGTAGATAGACGCGCGCTTTCCGCATATGTGGCACTTTTTCACGCCGTTATTATACAAGCAGACAAGCGGGGCGGCTAGTCCGGGCTGTGTCTTTTTGTGTCAGTATGGCGCGGTGATGGCAGTGAAATTGTATTTCATACATTCAATACTTGCTTGACTTCTGATGCTGATGGCTGTATGCTTTTCGCATCATGAATAGGGTTCGTCTGTTTATCGCAGCTCTTCTGTTTATCTTGTGCGTTCCGACACAGGCGGTTGAGGTTATCATGACCGGCGGTGTCGCTCTTAAGACCTGGGAGAAGTTGCGCGGTCCGGCTGCTCATGATAACTGGTGGGCCAATTTTGTGCGTGCTGCCACGGTGCAGATGGATATGACGCGCCGCAAGAAACCCGGCGAGAAAATCGTGTGGATTGTGTATCGTCCGTCCTATGTGACTCGCGGCAAGGAAGACGGGAAGAATTATGTGAGCATGATTCATCAGCAGGCTGCCAAGCGAGGGGTGCGTTTGGTGATGGTTGACACGGCTGCACAGGCATACGCTGCCATTAACAAGGCTCCGTCTTTCGGTGGCCCCATCACCTCATTCTATTACTTCGGGCATTCTAATGCACACGCCTTCATGCTGGAGTACAGCAACGACATCATCGGGGCATCCACCCAATGGCTGCATGAGGATGACCTTGCGGCTAATATACACCGCAATGCCTTTGCTCCGGGGGCAATCTGTCGCAGCTTCGGCTGCTATACCGGCAGGAGTATGAGCGGTAAGTGGTTTAAGGCACTTGGAGTCCACCTGTGGGGTAATACGGAAGCAACCCGCTATCATCCTGTAAGTAACGGCTGCCTGCCCATGGGCAATGGCAGGTGGGTTAAGTAAAAAAAAGCTGCGCCCGCAAGTGGGCGTAGCTTTGCTGTGTACGAGCCCTTTTGGCTTCGCTTAAAACTCCTTGGCGCGGCGGATGAGTGTGCGCCATGCTTCCACCATGGGGTGAGCCATGAACTTCTCGAAGGGGGTGTTCGGTACCGGTACGCGCGGTACACATACCTTGAGCTTCTCGGGCAGGCGGCGGATGATAGCTTTTTCACCGGGAAGAATGGTGCCGGCGTAGTCGCCGTCGAGCTGGTAATCCAGCTTACCCTCAGCGGTGATTTCGCAGCTTTCGAAGGAACAGAGCTTGGTGAACTGGCTCACATTGCTGCTTGTAGCACCTCGGTGGCACATGCAATCCAGTATTTCGAAGAGAATGGGCATGCTTTCCTGGTGAATGATGGCGGCATCGAGCAGCCCGTCGTCGTAGCGCGCGTTGGCGAAGAGGTGTGCCTCACCCCCATAGCGTTTGCCGTTGCCTAATATGACCTGAGTGCCGCGAATCTCTTTGCCGCCGGGGAGCGTAACAGTGATGATGGGGTGGTGCTCCAACGCTACTTTGCAGCCCACGATAACGTGTGAGGCGGCGCCTGTGAGCTTCTTGAGCCTGGGGGTGATGAGCTTTACGATGCGCGCATCCGGTCCGAAGCCTGCCATCTGAAGAAAGGGGCGGTCGTTGACGGTGAAGAGGTCAATCTTGTGGCGCGGCCCCGTTTTAATGGCATCCAGCGCGACATCGAAGCGGCGTGAGCCGATGCCCAGCTCGCGGGCAAACACGTTCATGGTGCCGCAGGGCAGAATACCCAGTGCCGTATCCGTGCCGGCGAGTCCCTGTGCGGCATTCATCAGGGTGCCGTCTCCTCCGGCGGCTGCCACCACGGGTTCTCCGGCCTCGGCCAGCTGTCTGGCTTTGGCTGTCAAATCCTCCGCGCTGCTTGTGGGAACCAGCGTAAAGTCATTGCGGTGTTCATCCAGCCATACCTTTAAGCCGGAGCGGAAAAGACTGCCGGCCTTGGGGTTGATGAGTAAGGGGACGGTGAGGTGCATGGTTGTGTCGAAAAATCAGAGGCAGAGGATGGGCATTGCCGCTGCAAAGAATGAGACTGTGAATGCGGGCGAATCGATGAGGTCGAAAATGCCGCCGATGCCTGGCAGCAGTGAGCCGCTGTCTTTAATGGCGACGCCTCGCTTAATGAGGGAGCCCGCCAGGTCGCCGGTAACACTCAGCATAAAGATGGCAGGCATGACGACGCAGAAGAAGATAAGCGGCGTTTGTTCAAAACAGAACCCGGTTATGGGCAGCAGGTACCAGCTGCATACGGAGGTGATGATGAAGGAGCCGATGATGCCTTCCCATGTTTTTTTCGGTGAAACAGCCGGGCTGAACTTGCGCTTGATGAAGCGCCCGCCCAGCAGCACGCCGCTCACATAGGCCCAGATATCGCTCATCTTGGTGGCCAGCACCAGCCACAGCAGGTTGTAGACGGCGCTCGGGTCGCAGAGGGTGCTCAGCGCAAAGGCAAAGAGCCATACAGGGTACACGAAGGAGAGGATGGTGATGCCGGCGCTGCTCAGCGCCTGTGCTCCCGTGCTGCCCTTGTAGTCCATGCGGTACAGCTCGCAGAAGAATGTTGCCAGCACGAAAAGCACCAGTGCACTCAGCGCAACGGAGTTGAAATCGAACGTGCTAGCCAGAAAGAGGGAGGTGGGACCATCTTCGCCGCCGATGATGGCGATATGTTCCTCGCTGTTGAGCATCAGCATACCGGCGGCCATGAGCCAGGGGTACACCAAACCGACCACCAGCGCGAGTCCGCGGTTCGATTCCTTGCCGCGTTCGCGTAGCATGTTGAACCACTCGTAGCTAGTCAGGTTGCAGAGCACACAGACCAGAATGGCATAGCCGATGGCGTTGTTCCAGCATACGGCACCGCCCAGCAGTCCGAGGAGAATGATGGTGCTGATACCGCGTTCTATGAATGTTTTTACTTTCGGGCTCATAATTTAAAATTGTGGGAATAGGTAAATGGTGATGTTGAAGATAAAATTGACAATACCCAGCGGAACCAGGCAGGCGAGGGCACTCAGCATGCCGAGCCACCAGGGGTTCTGCACGCCGCAGGCTTGCTGGCAACGCCGACTCAGCATAGCCCACAAATCGGGCGACAGGAGCAGGAGAACTCCGGGAATGACCCCCATGATTTCGTCGGGGCGTATACGTGCAAGCAGGAGGCCTCCGATAATCAATGCGAAGCCGAGTATATACGGCAACCCGTAGCGCAGAAAATTGCCGCAGCGAATCTTCGAGGAAATAAGGGTGCGGCACAGGTAACAGACACCGCCGAAAATCAGCAACCAGGCTGCTATGGCTGCCATCGCATGGCCGCTTTCTATGTCTCGCATCCCGTAGGGAATAAGGCTCAGCCCGCCAACAGGCAACAGGAAAGCCCCCAGTCGCTCCCAACGGCGAGCCCCGGTGACGAGGGTGCAGCCCAATACCAGTACACCGATAGCTAACAGAGCATTGCTGTAGTCGATAAGGGTGATGGCGGTGTTTCCCCACAGCCACAGCAGAGCACTGACAAGGAAGACGGTACGCAGGGGCTGCCCCTGCATACACTTGTACAGATAGGCAAAAATGACGGTGCCGCCCGCACATACCAGATAAGCGGTCAGCGGGAGAATAGGACCGATACCTCCCACAACCCCGACTGCGATGTAGCAGGCAAGTTGCCTCAGTATCTCTTTTGTTTTATCCGTCATTGTTTTAAAGTAGCCCCCGCTGTCGGAACAGCGGGGGCTGAAAAGGTGGATTAGTGAGCGCAACCGGGGCAGGCCCAGCCGGCACGAATGTCGGCGAAGAAGTCGTTGCCCTTGTCGTCCACCAGGATGTAGGCCGGGAAGTCCTTCACGGTAATCTTCCAGATGGCTTCCATGCCCAGCTCGGGGTATTCGATGCACTCGATGGAGGTGATGCAGTTTTTGGCCAGATCCGCAGCCACGCCGCCGATGGAGCCCAGGTAGAAGCCGCCGAACTTCTGGCAGGCGTCTGTCACGCACTGTGCGCGGTTGCCCTTGGCTATCATAATCATGCTGCCGCCATGGCTCTGGAAGAGCTCCACATAGGAGTCCATGCGCCCAGCGGTGGTCGGGCCGAAGGAACCGGAGGGATAGCCCTCGGGTGTCTTGGCGGGGCCGGCATAGTAGATGGGGTGGTCTTTCACATACTGCGGCAGATCCTTGCCAGCATCCAGCAGCTCCTTGAGCTTGGCGTGGGCAATGTCGCGCCCCACAATGATGGTGCCGCTCAGGGAAAGACGCGTCTTGACCGGGTACTTGGAGAGCTCGGCCAGCACTTCTTTCATCGGGCGGTCGAGGTCGATGGGTACACCGGCGCTCTTTGTTTCGCGCAGTTCGGCGGGGATGTACTTGCCGGGGTCGTACACCAGCTCTTCGATGAAGATACCCTCGGGCGTAATCTTTGCCTTGGCGTTGCGGTCGGCCGAGCAGGATACACCCAGAGCCACCGGGCATGAGGCACCGTGGCGGGGCAGGCGCACCACGCGCACATCCAGCGCAAACCATTTGCCGCCGAACTGTGCACCCAGGCCGAGCTTCTCGGCTTCCTTCTTGAGCTCGTTCTCCAGCTCGACGTCGCGGAAAGCACGGCCGTGCTCATTGCCGCTGGTGGGCAGGCTGTCGTAGTACTTGGTGGAGGCGAGCTTCACGGTCTTGAGGCAGAGCTCGGCACTGGTGCCACCCACTACGAATGCCACATGGTAGGGCGGGCAGGCGGCGGTACCCAGCGTGCTCATCTTCTCGACCATGAACTTCTTGAGCGAGGTGGGGTTGAGCAGGGCTTTCGTCTCCTGATACAGGTAAGTCTTGTTGGCAGAGCCGCCGCCCTTGGCGATGAAGAGGAAGCTGTACTCCATGCCGTGGTCGGTGGCAAAGAGGTCAATCTGGGCAGGCAGGTTGGTGCCGGTGTTGATTTCCTTGTACATATCCAGCGCTACGTTCTGGGAGTAGCGCAGGTTGTTCTTGGTGTAGCAATCGTAGGCGCCGCGGGAGATATACTCGGCATCATCAAAGCCGGTCCATACCTGCTGGCCTTTCTTGCCTACGCAGATGGCGGTGCCGGTATCCTGACAAAGCGGAAGCACGCCCAGGGCGGCTACCTCGGCATTGCGCAGCATGGTGAGCGCTACGCTCTTATCGTTCTCGGAGGCCTCGGGGTCGCTGAGGATGCTCTGCACCATCTGCAGGTGCTCCGGGCGCAGGTAGAATGCCACATCGTGCCAAGCTGTTTCGGCCAGCAGTCGCAGCCCCTCGGGCTCAACCTTGAGAATCGGTTTGCCCTCAAATTCACTTACACTCACGTAGTCCTTGGTGAGCAGGCGGTACTTCGTGGTGTCTTCCCCCATGGGGAACATTTCCTGATAGACAAAAGGAGGTGTCATAACGCCACTGTTTATATCATCTTTCGCCGTGCAATTCCAGCAAAAAAAGTTCCGCAGGTGCTCTGCTGGCTGATTTTGTGCTTGCAAGTCATGCTCTGAGATGGGATGATAGGGGCATGTCATGTTTATCCACGGTGGTCATCACAGGAGCCTCATCCGGCTTCGGCAAGGCGTTTGCCTACCGCGTTGCCGAGTTCATGCGGTATCATGCCCGTGCTCAGAAGACGCGTTTTATTCTCATCGCCCGCAGTGAGGATAAATTGAAGGCTCTGGCTGATGATTTGATGGGGCAGTATGGCTGCGAGGTGCAGGTGAAGCCTTGCGATTTGGCCGATAGCCATGCCCGCGCGGCACTGTTGCAGGAGTTGGCCGGAGAACAGTGTGAGTGGATGATGCTGATCAACAATGCCGGGCTGGGCGATTACGGGGAGTTCGCTTCATCGGAACCGGAGCGCAATCGCCGCATGATTGAGGTGAACATGACCGCCCTTGTTGAAATCACTCGCGCCATGCTGCCCGCCATGCAGAAGGCTCGCCGGGCGTTTATCATCAATGTCGCTTCTCTGGCGGCTGACCTCGCTATCCCGGATTTTGCGATGTATGCTGCCAGTAAGGCATTTGTGAGTTCGTTCAGCGAGGCTCTCCGCATTGAGCTGGCAAAAACACATATTCATGTCACGGCGGTGTGTCCGGGGCCGTCTCACACCGGGTTCGGCGATGTGGCCAGGCGTACCGGCAAGAGCAAGAAAGAGGTGCCGTTCCGCAAGTGGTTTTACACATCGGTAGAATGCGTGGTTGATTCCGCGTACGCTGCCGTTCTGCTCAACAGACCTCGTTGTTATCCTTCGTTCAAAATCCGCCTTGTCGGGTTGTTTGTGCGCAATGCTCCGCTTTGGATGCTGCGCCTCATCATGAGCTTCCGTCCCCGTAAGGCTGTACCCGCCGAATAAGAGAAACGATATGAGTTGGAAAAAGACGAGACGCAAAGGGAGGGCTCTGACTTGGTTCAAGCTGGGGCTGCTGGCTGTGCTGGCCATGGCTGCGGCTTCTCTGTTTACGCCGTATCCGGCGGAGCTGGTGCGTGCTTTTAATCCGCCGCCACCACCGCCTCCTGTGGCTCCCAAGCCTAAGCCCAAGCCCAAACCCCGCCCCGAAAAACCAGAGGCGCAGAAGCAGGCCGAGTTTGTGCTGGAGCATCCCGCTCCCTGGTCGCCGGAGTCGGCCTTTGCCATGCCGGCGGTCAATCTGCCGAATTTCCCGCCGGCGCTGCCGGAGTCGGTGGAACCCGGTAACTATGAGCATGTCAATAATCTGACGCGCGGGTTGAACAACCGCAGCAATGTGCACTTCCGTGCCGGTAGTACGGCGGCACAGGATCGCGTGAAAAAGGATGCATACCAGGTGCGGGTATCGCTCAATGTTCTGCTGCCCAAGGCTGCGGAGGGGGATGCTCTGCTGCATGCCAATCCTCAGCTGCCGCGCGTGTTGCCGCGCTTCACGGAGCTGATGCAGCACGCTAAAGTTTCCCCGTGGTTCCACTCGCTTTATCTGCACAAGCAGAACCGCATCCGCAAGAATACAGCCTTGCTGGCGCAGCTGCTGGATCGCCACAATTTTTATGATACTGATACCATTCTGGAGATAGAGGCTCCGGAGTCCCATCGCCGAGTCCTGTGGATTCAGGCGGATATGGATGTGGTGTCGGATGGCTCGGACGGCGACCGCCTGCCGACGATGCCCGAGAAAATTCGTAAGAGTGACCACTACCAGCCCACCACCTCCTATCGCTGGAAAAAGCGTACCAAGACACCGAATCCGCTGCTGGCCGGCTGGAAGGAACGCCAGGCTCGCTACCGCAAGCAGGGTAAGAAAGAGGCCGCTCAAAATGCGGCTCGGGTGATAGCTGATTTGGAAAACTCCAGCTTCCTGCTGGCGGAGTACGATTCTTTCATCGTGGCGCCGCTTACGGTAAAGGAGGGGAAGAATGCCGCCTACCGCCCTGTTCCCGGCGACTACGCCGCCGTGGTGGTGGGTAAGCGCGTGTTCCCGGCCATTGTGGGCGATTTCGGTCCCCGCTTCAAAACGGGCGAGGCGTCGCTGCGTCTCAGCAAGGCCGTGAACCCCAAGGCAACCACCTATGCCCGCCCTGTGTCTGATCTGGGCGTTAGCTACATCATTTTCCCCGGTACCAAGGAACCGGAAAATGGCCCGATTGACTATGAGCGCCTCAATGCCCGTGTGCGCGAGTTGCTCGATGAAATAGGCGGTATCGGCCCCGATGCCGAATTCGTGGAGATGAAGGATTTGCTCCCTCAGCCCGAGAAGAAGGAGCCTGTGGCGGTGGAAGAATCATCAGCTTCTGCTTCGGCTTGAGCTCGCTCTGTAACATAAGCACCATGGAAAACCTTCTCAGAAAAAGAGAGCCGCAGAAGAAAACTCTCCCCTGGTTCAGCGCCATGGCTCTGGGGCTCATTGCGGCGGGTGCCTGTTCGTTCCTGACTCCGCACCCTTATGAGCTGTTGCGTGTGTGCCGCGCGGGGCTGGCGCCCGCCGAGGCCGTGCCGACCAAGCTACCGAGCGAAGCGCCTGCCGAGCTGCAACAGCAGGCTCCGCTCACGGCAGAGGACAAGGCGGCGCAGCTGCTGGAGCAGCCGTCCCCATGGTGTCCCCAATCGTCTTTCCGTATGTCCGGGGTGCGTCTGCCAAACTTTCCTCCCGCATTGCTGGAGAATGTCGGACCGCAGTATGAGCCTCATATCCAAAGCCTGTTAACGAATGCTGAGACGGTGTTTACCCCCGGTACCACGGCTTCGCAGGATCGTAATCTGAAAGAAGCATACAGCGTCAGCGTGTCAATCGATGTGTTGTTGCCCAAAGCTGCCGGCGGCCATGAGTTGCTGGCGGCGAATCCGGCGCTGTCGTCCGTCTTTCCCCGATATGCCGAGCTGATGCAGGCTGCAACCGTTTCCCCCTGGTACCACGCGCTTTATCTCCGCAAGCAGACACTGGTGCGCAAGGCTGCGGCCATGGTGGAGCCGCTGCCCGATAGTGCATCATTCTACGATACGGATACCTTGCTGGAACTGACGGCGCCGGAGTGCGGGCGCCGCCTGTTGTGGCTTCAGGCCGGGATGAAGGCGGCGGCCGCCGCCCCGGCTGAGGAACGCGAGATTCCGCTGCGCGATGAGCTCGACCCCTTTATCCTGCTGCCTGCCACGGTGCAGGATAAACGCAGCGATGAGAAGAAGGGCGGGGCGGATTTTCGGCCGCTGCCCGGTGACTTCGCTGCCGTAGTGGTGGGTAAACGTGTTTTTCCTGCTATCGTGGGTGGATTTGTGCCGCGGGTCGAAACGGGTGAGGCTTCGGTGCGCTTGTGCCGCATGGTGCGCGAGAAGGCAGATGCTGATGGCTCTGCTACGTCCGGCCTGGGGGTGAGCTATCTGGTGTTTCCCGGCACGGCTGAAGGCGGCGCCGGTGTGGATTATGCGCGGCTGAATGTGCGTGTGCGTGAGCTGCTTGCGGAAATCGGCGGGCTGGGAGCAGATGTTGAATTCGTTGATCTTCAGGAAGTCATCGCGCTGCAGGAGGCTTCCGGTGAACGGTGACAAAAAGACGGCTTGCTTTTTGGAGCGGCCACAGGTAACATGTGGATATGATAGCTTTTCTTCGCGGAACAGTTGCCGAAGCCTTGCCCCAGTGTCTGGTGCTTGATGTGGGTGGTGTCGGCTATGAGGTACAGATTCCTCTTTCGACCTTTGATCGCCTGAACCCCGTCGAAGGTCAGCAGGTTACGCTGAAAACACATTTGCATATCCGCGAAACGGCTCATGTGCTATACGGCTTCGCTACGGATGCCGAGCGTGATATTTTCCGTTTGCTTATCGAGCGCGTTAGCGGTATTGGCCCGGCAACGGCTATATCCATTCTCAGCGGGTTGAATGTCAGCGCCTTCAAAGCCGCTGTGGCCGGGGGCGATGTGCAGGCCATTGCGCGCGCCAAGGGCGTGGGGAAAAAGACGGCGGAGCGCATTGTGCTGGAGCTTAAGGACAAGGTAGGCCTTGCCGCTACCTGGGAGGCTCAGCAGCAGGGTACTACCAGCCCGGCCGCGGCCGATGCCGAGCTCGCGCTCGTGGCCTTGGGCTTCAAGCAGGTGGAGGCTCGCAAGGCGCTCAAGGAGCTCCTCAAGTCCAACCAACAGGCTGATACGGATGAACTTATACGCGGGGCGCTGCGCCTCATGACTCGATAACGATGCTGCGCCGCTTCCTCTACCCTTATCTGCCCGAGCGCCGTGTGTGGATAGCACATGTGGCGGCGCTCACCACGGCGGCTTTTGTGACACTCGTCGCCTTTCTTTTCGTGGGGCGTCATCTGAGCCACCGGCAGGAGCTGAAGTTTGATACCGAGCAGCATGTGCTGCCCCCGGAATCGGTGTGTCTTGTGCCGTACTCTGCCGACCAGAAAGTGCCGGCGGTGCAGGATTCCCGCTTGCCGGTGATTCGCCTGCGCGAGTATGCCCCCAATCGCTATGAGCTGCTCTATTGGGGCAATCCCGTTCGTTCGGCTTATACCTTTTCTGTGTGGGCATTGCATACCGGGGCTCCGGCTTTGCTGACGGCCGACAATACACCCCTGAGCTACCATCCGCTGCCTGTTACCAGTCCCCGACGCAAGGATGGTATGCTGCCCCTGCAACCCCCCGTGCGCCTGAAACGCGTCAAGGGACGCAGCGGCGATTTGTTTGCGGCTCGCATCGCCGTGCATGATGCCGCCACCGGCACTGTGCTTGCCAGTGTGTTGTATGTGATGAGCGGTACGGAGTAAGCCGCCGCTCTCCCTCACATGGGGGAGGCCTCCAGCCAGGTGTTGAGGATTTCGACGGCTGCGGCCTGGTCGATAATTGGCTTGAAATTCTTTGCTTTTTTGCCGGCCTGGTGCAGCTTTTCCTGAGCAACGGTAGTCGTCAGAAACTCATCCACATAGATAAGCGGCAGCTCGGGAAATCGAGCCGCCAGTTTTTTGCCGAAGGCTCGCACTTTCTCACAGGCGGTGCCTTCCGTTCCGTCCAGCCGCAGCGGCAGTCCCAGTACGAGGGTGCGAATCCCTTTCTGCGCCACCAGCTCACCGATGCGAGCCAGCGGCTCTGTCTTGTTGAGGTTGATGCTTTCCACCGGGTGAGCCAGTATACCGCAGGGGTCAGTGGCGGCAATACCGATGCGCGCCTGCCCGTAGTCAATGCCGAGTGCGGGGTGCATGGCGGGGTTAGACGAGGTTTTCCGGCAGCTGCGCCACAATCTTCTTGATGTCGTCTGCGCAGTCCTTGCGGGCTACCAGCAGGGCATCGCCCGTATCGACGACGATGAGGTCGTCCACTCCCACGAGCGCCACGCGCTTGCCGCTGTCGCTGAAGACGATGTTGCGAGCGGAGTTCAGGGCGTTCAGCGGGGCATTGGCGGCGTTCTGTTGTTCGTCGGTGGGCAGGTATTTGCCCACGGATATCCAAGAGCCTACGTCATCCCAGTCGAAGGTCGCTTCAAAGTTCAGCACGCGGTCGGCTTTCTCCAGGAGGGCAAAGTCGATGGAGATGGGCGTGAGGGTCGGGAACTCGGTCGTGATGAAGGCCTGTCTGTCGTCTGCTTGCGTCAGGCGGCAGATGAAGTCGACCAGCTCCGGAGCATGGATAGCCAGCTGGGCGCAGGCGTAGGCTACATTCCAGATGAACATGCCGGCATTCCACGTGAAATTACCGCTGGCTAAGTAGCTTTCAGCAGTGGCGGCATCCGGTTTTTCGCGGAAGCGTACTACCTCGTAGCAATCATGCGTCAGGCCTGGGGCGTTCAGTTTATCGGCTCGCTCAATGTAGCCATAACTCGGGCATGGCCAGGTGGGTTTGATGCCAATGGTTATGAGCGCGGCTTCGCGGCCGGCCAGGTTCAGCGCATCCTCAGCCAAGCTGCGGAAGGCGGAGTCATCCAATATCAACGAATCGCTGGGGATGATAATCATGTTGGCCAGCGGGTCGCGGGCGGCGATGAGGCCGATACCCAGGGCCACGGCGGGTGCCGTATCGCGGCGTGCGGGCTCAGCCACGATGTTTTCGGCAGGGATTTCCGGCACCTGTCGGCGCACCTCTGCTTCCTGCAGATGGTTGGTGAGAATGAAGATGTTTTCAGCCGGTACCAGCCCGCCCACACGCTCCACGGCCTGCCTGAGCATGGTGCCTTTACCGAACAAATCGAGCAGTTGCTTAGGTTTCGCGTTGCGTGACAGCGGCCAGAACCTTGTGCCGCTTCCTCCTGCCAGTATCAGTGCATAGTTTGACATCTCGCACGGCAGTATATAGTGCAGCTCGGCAAACGTCAAGGCTTAACTGGTACAAAAATCCGTTTCGCCGGGGGTGAATATGCTTCGCGGTGCTGCCTATCGGGGCGTTTGTCATAATCCCGCGCCATTTAGCGGCTTTGTGTATTTTGGGCTTGCAATCAGGCGGGGAATGAAGTTCAATAGGTGTCGTATGAAAATGATAGCCATTTGTGTGCTGGGTGTTGTCTGCACCGTTGTTCTGAGTGCCTGCGGCAATTGTAACTGCAATTCCTATAGCAGCGATGCTCTGCGCGATGTGCCCCGTTCCTCTTCACGCAGCTTCTATTGATTGACTTATGTCCTTTGAAATACGCGAAAAACCCGCAGTGTTTGAACGTGCGCTGCTGGTCGGGCTTGGGCTGCCGGGCGAATCCCGCCGGGAGCGCGCTGCCTTGCTGGCTGAGCTGGAGGATTTGGTGAGCAACCTCGGCATCGGTATTGCCGATGTGCGGCTGGAGTTTATTCGCGAAATGCAGGCTAAGTACCTTTGCGGTATCGGTAAGGCAAAGGAAATCCGTGAGCTGGCTCATGCTCTGAATGCCGATTGCGTTATCTTTGACAACTTGCTTGCGCCCTCCCAGCAACGCGAGTGGGAGGAGTTCCTGGAGTGCAAGGAGGTGGAGGTTGATGGCCGCATGGTTCAGGCCAAGTGGAAAAAGGATGAGTCAATCATCGTGATGGATCGCGAGGAGGTGATTCTCGATATCTTTGCGCAGCGTGCCCGTTCCCGCGAAGCTGTGTTGCAGGTGGACCTGGCCCGCATGCAGTATGCCTTGCCGCGCATGGCCGGCATGTGGAAGCACCTCGACCGCCAGCGCGGTGGCTCCGGCGGCGGGAAGGGTGGCGGTGCAGCCGCTCGCGGTGAAGGCGAAAAGCAGATTGAGGTCGACCGCCGTCTGGCTCACGAGCGTATCGAGTCCATTCGCGATGAGTTGGAAATCGTGCGTCGCCAGCGTGGCACCCAACGCAAGGAGCGCAACCGCCAGGGAATTCCCACGGCGGCCATTGTGGGCTATACCAATGCGGGTAAATCTTCGTTGCTCAATCTTATCACCGGAGCCGGGGTGCTGGCGCAGAATATCCTCTTCGCCACCCTCGATACCACCAGCCGTAAAATCGAATTGCCTGATGGACAGCCTCTGGTGCTGACCGATACCGTCGGCTTCATTCGCAATCTGCCGCATCGTCTTGTGGAGGCTTTCAAATCCACTCTGGAGGAGGCCACGCTGGCCGATTTTCTCATTCAGGTGGTGGATGCGAGCGACCGCGAGGCGCTGCGCCACTACGAAACAACCTGCGAGGTGCTGGCTGAGCTGGGCGCCGCCGATAAACCCATGGTTGTGGTGTGGAACAAGACTGACCTCATCCCCGAAGAGGTGCGAGAGAGTACGCTGGCCGGTCTTTCGGCCAAGGTTAGCTGCCCCTGCATTGCGGCCAGTGTGTTGGCAGAGCAGGGGATGGAGGCTCTCATGACGGCCTGTGTCGAGATGCTTTCACATCGTGTTACAACCGCGCGTTATCGCATCCCGCTGGCTGAGAGCCGCATCATTGCCATCATGCACCGCGACGGCAAGGTGCTCAACACGGAATATGAGGGGAACGATGCTCTGGTAGAGGCGATTCTGCCCCGCGAATTTGCCGCTCGTATCGACTCCTACAGAATCTGATTCTTCTCTTACTTACCTGCCATGAAACGATACCTCGCACTTGCTTTGCTGCCGCTGCTGGCCGCCTGCCAGCAGCAGAGCCCCCAGGCTCTTCGTCAGAAAGGTGATGAGCTCGAAGCCGCTGCCCGCCACAAGCGCGTTGCCAGAACCTTCGAGGAGTTCATTGCCTGTCCCACCTACCGCACCACGCGCGATTTCTGGCGCGGCGGGGCGTTGGCTCAGTACGCCCCTTCGCGCTCGCGCGTGGAGATTCTGCTCAATGAGCAGCGCGGACGCCTCTACATTAATAATGTCATTGCCATGGATTTCCCCGTGTGTTCCGGCCGTGAAGGCGGCTATGAGACCCCGCGCGGGCGTTTCCGTATCAGCGAGAAAAAGCGCGAGCATCGTTCTTCGCTCTACGGTTCATTCGTGAACAGCAGCGGCGATACCGTGCGCCGCAATGTCCACTCCGGCTTGGCCGCTCCCTCCGGCTCTACCTTCCGCGGTACTCTCATGCCGTACTGGATGCGTTTCAACGGTGCCATTGGCATGCACACCGGTGTGGTGCAGCGTGATGGCGCTTCGCACGGTTGCGTGCGCGTGCCGGAGGAGGCTTGCAGCATCCTCTTCGAGAAACTGGCTGTCGGCTCTGAAGTGATTGTCAAATAACCGTTATGATCGCTCGCCTCCATTCAGCTGCTGTCAATGGCATCGATGGCTATGAGGTCATGGTCGAGGTGGATATGCAGCCGGTGAAGGATGTCGGGCGCATTCTCATCGTTGGCTTGCCCGATACCGCCGTGCGCGAAAGTGTGCAGCGCGTGACATCGGCTCTCAAAAACAGCCATTTCTTCTGCCCCGGCGAGCTGATTGTAACGGTGAACCTCGCTCCTGCCGATATGAAAAAGCAGGGACCCGGCTTTGACTTGCCCATAGCCCTCGGGCTGGAAATGACAATTCAGCGCCACTACGATAATATACCCGCTGCCGATAAGCGCCGCGTGCCGCTGCACACCGATGACTGGTGTATCATCGGTGAATTGGCGCTCGATGGTATGGTGCGTGGCGTGCGCGGGGTGCTGCCCCAGGCGGTGGCAGCGCGCGATGCCGGGCGCAAGTACCTGATGGTGGCCGCCGAAAATGCAGCGGAAGCCTCGGTGGTGGAGGGGATTACCGTGTATGGGGTGGAAAGTCTGGCTGAGGCCTGGGCTTTGCTGCTGGAGCGGGAGCGTTTTGAGCCCTGTCGCCCATCTGCCACGGTGGAGGGGGTAGCAGCCGACGTAGATTTCGATGAAATCAAAGGCCAGCCCTACGCTCGCCGTGCCATGGAGATAGCGGCGGCCGGAGGTCACAACCTGTTGTTTTGCGGCAGCCCCGGCAGCGGCAAGAGCATGCTTTCGCGGCGTCTGCCCACTATCCTTCCACCGCTCTCGCAGGAGGAAGCT
Source organism: Akkermansia sp. (assembly GCA_030535795.1). Taxonomy (GTDB): domain Bacteria; phylum Verrucomicrobiota; class Verrucomicrobiia; order Verrucomicrobiales; family Akkermansiaceae; genus Akkermansia. Next base: position 2,981 of record JAUNRE010000009.1, on the reverse strand, counting down.
CTCTCTGTAAGCAAGATACACTCCGTCTGCGGGCTCTTACCCCGCAATTGCGGCCTCTTGAGCACCCGCCCGTATCGCGCCCCGCACCATACGATTTCCGATGTCGGGCTCATGGGCGGCGGTTCTAATATCACCCCGGGCGAAATCTCTCTGGCTCACCATGGCGTCTTGTTCCTGGATGAGCTGCCGGAGTTCTCCCGCCGCACGCTTGAAACCCTGCGCCAACCGCTCGAAAGCGGCGTTGTTACCATTTCCCGTGCCTCCGGTAGCATGGATTTCCCCTGCGATTTCATGCTCGTGGCTGCCATGAATCCGTGCCCATGCGGCTACCTGGGTGACCCTCGCCACAACTGCCGCTGCAACCACACGGATATTGCCCGCTACCGCAAGAAGATTTCCGGGCCTCTCCTCGACCGCTTTGATATGATTATCGAGGTGCCGCCGGTGGATCCCGCGGAGCTGCTTTCCCGTCCCGATGGTGAGAACAGCGCGACGGTGCGTGCCCGTGTGGTGGCTGCTCGCGCGCGGCAGATGCAGCGCTACGCCGGGCTGGGCGTCAGCTGCAACGCTCGCCTCTCCGTCAAGTTGCTTCGTCGTTTCTGCCCGTTGTCGCCATCGCAGCAGGGCATGCTATTGTCTGCCGTGGAGCAGTTCGGGCTCTCAGCCCGTGCGTTCGATCGCATCCTGCGCGTCGCCCGTACCATCGCCGACCTCGCTGGCCGCGATGTCCCCTCCGATAACGACCTCTTCGAGGCTATCCAGTTCCGCCAGTTCGAGAATAATCTCCGCGCCTGAGCGGCCTACGCTGTCTCTGTGCCCAATTTTCCCGGCCACTTTATTCCCTTCAGAAATGATTATATCTTGACACTTTAGTCATTCGAGGCATCGTTATCAATGTGCTCCTTTTGCAGCAGGGCAAAATAACGGTTCTGTGTGGGTGTGTTGGTGGCAAGGTGAAAACAAGATGCCGATGTTAGTAAGAATGTGTTATCAACGCTTGCTGGAGGCTGCTCAACCGCAACGAGATGTTTATCCTAATTATTCCGACGTGTAAAGTCACGAAAAGCAAAAAATGATGAATATCAACCGTATTGTTGCAATTTGAGGTTGCTTTGCTGCTTTTTTTGTTGTAGAACTAGTCAACGGATGTGATTATGGCCAAGAAAAACAAATCGAAGGATAAGGTCGGAGAACTTTACGAGCTGGCGTTAGCCGGTGATGTGGCGGCGCGTATGCTGTGTATTCAAATGGAACTTATGGGGTCAAATGCTTCACCTTTGGCGCTTAAGTGGCTGGAGGATATGGCGAATGATGGCGACTTCATGGCAAGAATGTATTACCTGGAATACATGGCGAGAACGAAATCTCGTGAGTGTAACTGGGCTAAGAGGGAATTGTGGTGCCACAACACGCTGGCTGAAGACCCGACTATTGGCCATAAGATGTTCTCCTTACTTTATGCTTCGGATGTTTCCGGACGACAGGATATGGATAAAAGCCTTGAACACCTCCAAAAAGCAGCCGATGCGGGGGATGAAGTTTCGTGCTTGAAACTGGCTCATATATATGCAGAAGCGCTAGAAGATGAACATGATGTCTCGGAAATCCGCGAGTTGTTGGAACGAACTGAGTTGGAAGGTTTGTCGGATGAAACTTGGGAATTGTTGGTAGATAGCTGCATCAAACAAGGGGATTATGAGGCGGCTGTGAAATATGTGAGGAAGTGGCTGCGCGAAATACCTGACAGTGTCGAGGGAAACTTCCGCATGGCGCATCTGTACGCCACGGGTAATGGTGTGCGCAAAGATTATGTTAATGCGTTGAAGTATTACCAGAAGGTTGCTAATTTGGGGGATAGTCGTGGTATGCATTATGTGGGGATTATCAATTACAACGGCGATGGGTGTCGCCCCAATTACAAACGAGCGGTGGATTACTTTACGCGTGCCGCTAATGCCGGTTCGACACGTTCGCTGCGTTGTTTGGCTGAGTGTTATTTGAAGGGGCTGGGTGTTACAGCTGATGTGGATAAGGCTGTAAAATTTGCCCGGATAGGCGTGGACTTGAAAGTGCCCGAGTGCGCAGAATTGCTGGCAGTTATTTACTTTGACCAAGAGCTAGGCCGAAAGAACCTGCCGCAGGCTCTCGAGTATGTAAAGCTGGCTATTAAATATGCGCTTAATTCTGATGACTTAACCGATATTGAGAAAATGTTTGAGTTAGAGTCTGAGATAAAGCGCGAAATCCGGGCTGAGGAGCTTAAGGTGTCGTTGCCGCATTTCTATGAGAAATTTGAGAGGGCATTCTGCGGCGGAACGGAGGAGATGGTAAATGAGGTAATGCTCGAGGCTGTTGAAAAGTATGCGGATGTGCAGCGAGTGCAAAGGCATATGGAGGACGTGCTGGCGTTGAAATCTTGCAGCCCTGAGGTCGCAAAACACGTGGTTGCCAAACTTCGGGAACTTGCCGAGGATAATTCGGGTATAGCCGCGTTTGTGGGGGATTTGTATTACAAAGGCAATGCAGGGCGAAGAAATTATGCTTCAGCCTATAAGTTTTATTACGAGGCCTGGCTGACGGAACCATGTGTGGAGGTTGCCCTGAAGCTGTTTCTCGGGTTCCACGAAAAGAACTTTAATAAAGAGAATCAGGACGTGCTCTTTTGGCTGAATATCATAACCGATGAATACATCAATTTCGCGGGCGTCGTTTATTTGTTGGGCTTACTCTACAGCACTGGATTATACCTCAAAGAGGACAAGGCCGAGGCTGAAAAAGCCTTCTCTATTGTGCAAAAAGCCGGGCTGATGTGCGACCCTCAGGCCGATTTAAAGGCTTGGCAGTGCTGTGCAAAGAGTTTGCGTCAATGCCTGAAGCTGTAGCAAAACAAGGCTAATATTCTGAATAAAATCCGACAGATACGGTCGCGCTATATACAAAACGCCCCGCGCTTCGTTAAGAAGGCGGGGCGAATTGTTGTA
>JAUNRE010000062.1 GCA_030535795.1 Akkermansia sp. | reverse complement strand
GTAAATTTATTGACTGCTGATAAATAATCTGATAGAATGCCGTGCATGGACGCCGCATGGATAAAACTGCTTGTGAAGATAGGTATTTTTGTATTGTTTCTGGGGCTGGCTTTTGGCTGGTATTGGCTGAAGTTTTATCGCTTCGGGAGTCAGATTTCGCGGGCTATTGAAAAGGGGGATGCTGAGGAACTGCGTCGCGTGCTCCGGAAGATTCGTCACTATCTGGTGGAGGACGATTATGAGATGCTGGTGTCCTATCTGCCGCTGGCTGTGATGGCAAACAGCCCGGACTGCATGAAGGAGCTGCTGGCTCTGGGCGGGAAGGCGGATCATCTGCAAGAGCGGCTCATGGAGGAGGAGGACGTGGAGCTTCTCAACCTCTGCGTGCAGCATGGGGCGCCTGAAATGCTGCGACTGCTGCTGGAGGTCGGTATGAAACCCGAGGTCGAGACGGAATCCCCGTGGCTGAACTGTATTGCGCACGGCTCGGTGGAGAAGGCGCGTGTGCTGGTGGAGCTGGGCGCCGACAAGGTGACAGAGAGCCAGTCGCAGGATGCGCATGGCAACGGCCCCCTGCATGCTGTAGTCTATGGCTGGTTTTATAACCCCGAGGAATCTCTTGGCATGCTGCGCTACCTGCTGCATGAGTATGGGGCCGATGTGAATGCGTGCAGTCCCTCCGGCAACACCCCGCTCGATCTCGCCTACGATGAGACACATGTGGGGTATGAGAAGAATGATGAGCTGCGCCGCCTGCTGACAGAGGCCGGTGGCAAGCGCGGCCGCAACCTGCGTGTGCCTGTGCCGGCCTACACCGGGCGCGTGTTTGTGAAGGGGGAGCTGCCCGATGTCGCCGCCATTGCCGCTGCCATGCCCGAGGGCTTGCGCGTCACCGCTCATGCCGGGCAGTGGAATGCCGAGGCTCTGCGTGAGAGCCTGAACGAGAGCCCCCTCAAAGATAATGTCATTGCCCGGATATTGAGCCACACCTCCTATGTGGAGGTAGCCGTGCAGGGGCGTGAGAATGAAGACCCCGTGACTGTTGCGGAGCGTGCTCTGTCGGCTCTGGGCGCGTTTGAAACGATGCCCGGTGTTGTGGGCGTGCAGTTCCAGTCCTTTATCGGCTCTGCGTTCAAGGGCGAGCCGGGTGAGCTGATGCCCTACGACCTGATAGGCGTGGCACTCGGGCGCACGGAGGATGGTGATTATTTGCTTGCTACCCGGGGTATGTCGGATTACGGGCTGGCGGAGGTGGAGCTGGAGATGCCTGCCTCTGTTTATGAAAAGGGCAAGCTGTCTCCTTTTGCGCCGTTGGCGGATGTCCTCCACCAGCTCATGCGCGGTACTTCGGCTATTGAGGACGGGCATACCCTGACGCTCTGCAACCTTCACGCTGAGATAGAGTGGGATACGCTGCTGACGACCGGGGACGATGGGTATCGCGTGGTCATGTCGGATGAGCCGACACCGCAGCACCTGCTGAAACCCGAACATTAACACGACGCGCCGACACCATTACCCTGCGGCGCGAGGTGCCTGATATATTACGAGCAGGTGCGGCGCAGGGTGGTGTAGGCGAGGAGCAGAGAGGCGCTTGCCATGGAGAAGAGGATGGCGAGCCGGGGGGCGATGTCAGCGAAGGTGTAGCCTTTCAGGAAGATGCCGCGCGTGATGGAAAAGATGTAATACAGCGGGTTGATGTGTGTGAGGTATTGCAGGAAGCGGGGCATGTTTTCCACCGGTGCGAGAAAGCCCGAGAGAAGGACCGCCGGGAGCAGAAAACAGAACATGCCGATGAAGGCCTGCTGCTGGGTGGCACAGAAAGCTGAGATGGAGAAGCCGATGCCGGCCAGAGCCAGTGAGTAAATGACCAATGCCGTGAATAGGGCGGGCACGGAGCCGTGCACCGGCAATCCGTACCCCAGCGTCGCTACGGCGTAGATAACACTGCATTGAACGATGAGGATGAGCGTGGCCGGTACGATTTTGCCGATAAGCATTTCAAATGTAGACAATGGGGTAACGCAAAGTTGCTCGAAGGTGCCGGCCTCGCGTTCTTTGGCGAGCGCCATGCACGAGATGTTCATGCTGGTTATCATGCCCAGCATGCCGAAGAGGCAGGTGAGGATAAACCATTTGAAGGAGAGGTTGGGGTTATACAGGTGGCGGATGACGGGTGTGTCTGCGGGCGGCGCAGTGTCGGTGAAAAGGGTGTTGAGAATGCCGGAAATATAGCCGGTGGCAATCCGGGAGCTGTTGGAGCGCTGGCCGTCGCCAATCACTTGTATGGGGGCGGTGGAGCCTTGTGCGCAGTGGGCGGAGAAGGTGGGGGGAATATGAATGGCTGCCATGCATTGCCGGCGGTCGAGGCAATCGCGTAGTGCGTGTTCGCTGTAGAGCATGCGCACCTCGGTGATATAGGGGGCGGCGCTGAGGCGTTGCAGGAACTCGGCGGAATAGGGGCCTGTGTCTTGGCAATAAACGGCCACCTTGCAGTTCGTGAGGTCCTGGGTGGCGACAAAGGGGAAGAGGAGTGTTTGCAAGAGAATGGGGATAATGAGCACCGCCACTCCTCGTGCGGTGCTGACCTGCTCTTGCAGTTCCTTAATGATTAGGGCGATGATGCGGTGAATCATGAATCCAGGCGTTTGGGGGTAACGAGGAGAACGAACGCGAACCAGAAGGCGGCCGATACGCCCATGAACACGGTATTGAGCAGCAGTACACCACCGGCCGCGCCTGAGAGAAACAGGGGCGTGAGGGTGGAGCACAGGTAGCGCGCCGGTATGAAATAGCTGACCGCCTGCACGAAGGCAGGCATGCTGGTGAGCTCGAACACAAAGCCTGAGAGCAGCATGGTGGGTAGCATGGCAATCATGAGCGAAAGGAGCGAGGCACTGTATTGATTGCGCGTCAGGGTGGACACCAGAAGCCCGATACTCAGCACGCTGAGCAGGAATAAGCCGGCCATCGCCAGGATGAGCAGGTGCGAGCCGCGTATGGGGACTTGCAGGACGCAGGCTGCACACCATAAGCACACCAGCATGGTGCCCACCCCCAGCAGGAAATACGGTATCAGCTTGGAAAGAACGAACTGAGCCCGGGTGACAGCCCCGGCCAACAGCGTTTCGATGGTGCCTCGCTCCCATTCGCGTGCCACCACCATGGCCGTGAGGAAGGTGCCCACCATGGCCAGCACCAGGGCAATGGCTCCGGGTACGATGTAGTGCCGGCTTTCGGCGGCGGGGTTGTAGAGGTAGCTTGTTCGGATATCGACCAGGGGTGTTGTGGCTTCGCTCAGGGCGGCTGTTACCATGCTTTGCAGGTAGAGCGCTGAGAACTGCGCTGTGTTGGGGGAGGTGCCATCGGTGGCTATCAGGATATCGGCGCCTTGCTGCTGTGCCATCCGGCGAGAGACGTGTGGCGGAATCATGACAACCGCCTGTACTTCGCCCCGGTGCAGCAGGTCGAATGCGTGCTCCCGATTGCCGACCACGAAGGCTTCTACATGGGGCGAGCCTACGATGTGCTCCTGAATGCGATGCGCCTGCGGGCTTTCATCCCCCGCTACGATGGCAAGGGTTGTCATCGTGGCGTCCATGTTGATGCAGAACCCGAATAGCAGCAACATGAGCACCGGCAGAATAAAGGCCAGGATAAAGGATGAAGGATCCCGCCATAGTTGCAGGAATTCCTTGCGCAGCAATATGGTGAGGGTTTTCATGCGTGGGTGCGGATGTAGTGGATAAAGGCATCCTCCATCGTGGGTGCGGGTATTTCGGCGGTGGCTGCCGCCTGCTTCAGTTCATCCGGGGTGCCCTGCGCAATCACTTCGCCTTTGTTCATGATTACCATGCGGTGCAGGTATTGGGCTTCATCCATGAAATGTGTTGTCACGATGATGGTAACACCCTGAGCCGCCAGTTCATTGATAATTTCCCAGAAATAGCGCCGCGCAAAGGGATCCACCCCTGAGGTGGGCTCATCCAGAAACAGAAACGCCGGGCGGTGCAGGGTGGCGCAGGCCATGGAAAGCCGCTGCCGTATGCCTACCGGCAAGGTGCCGGATTTTGCGTGCAGGTAGGGAGCCAGCTCAAAGCGTTCCACCGCCTGTGTGATACGCTCCTGTTGCGTTTTGCCGCGCAACCCGTACACCGCTGCAAAGAAAACAAGGTTCTGCCGTACCGTCAGCCGACCATACAGTGAAAACTTCTGTGCCATGTAGCCCAGCAGCTCACGCGCTTTCCGTCGCTCGCGCAGCAGGTCCAGCCCCAGGAGCCGGGCGCTGCCGCTGCTGGCCGGCAGCAGGCCGCATATCATGCGGAAAGCCGTTGTTTTTCCCGCGCCGTTCGCCCCCAGAATACCGAAGATTTCCCCACGTCGTACGCGAAGATTCAGGTGATGTGTGGCTACAAAATTGCCGAATCGCTTTGTGAGCCCATCCGTGACCAGCACTTCTTCCCGGGGGGCATTGTTGGCTTGGGGAGATACGGCGAGTGGAGCCGATGCGCGGGTGGGGGAAGATTGTACGCCGCCTATCAGGTTGATGAATGCTTCTTCAAAGTTGGGTTCCACGGGGGTGGCTGCTTGCAGCCCGTGGGGGTGGGCGGCTTGAGCTTTCAGCAGGTAGCGTATGCGGTTGCCTTCTATCATGGCATCCATTATCTGCGGGTCTGCTTGCAGGCGTCTCAGGGTGGACAGTCTGTCGGCCGGGGAGCATGCCACGGCAAACACCCTGCCGCGTATGGGTTGCAACAGGGCATCCGGCTTGCCCAGGTACAACACCCGGCCTGCATGAAGAATACAGACGCGGTCGCAGCGTGCGGCTTCATCCAGATAGGCGGTTGCCCACACAATGGCACGCCCGCAGTTTCGGTTGTGCTCTACAAGCTGCCAGAGTTCCCGACGCGATACCGGGTCTACTCCCACCCCCGGTTCATCGAGCAAGAGGAGCTCGGACTCCCCCTGCATGGCGCAGATGAGCGCCAGTTTCTGCTTCATACCGCCCGATAGCTGCCCGGCACGGCGGGCGGTAAATGGCTCCAGCCCGGCTGCCCGCAGCAGGTGCTCCGTTTCCGCAGCTCGGGCAGGGTGGATGCCCCTCAGTCCGGCGGTGAGACGCATGTTTTCCGCAACGCTCAGCTCTTCATACAAGCTGAAGCGTTGCGACATGTAGCCGACTTTGGCGCTGAGTTCTGCGTGGTGTTGCAATGGCTCTTGCTCCAGAATGCGCAGGCTGCCGCTTGTGGGGCGCAACAGCCCGGCCATGGTGCGCAGCAGGGTGGTTTTGCCTGCGCCATCCGGCCCGATGAGCCCCAGCACCTCGCCGCGCGCGAGTTGCAGGGACACGCCGCCGAGCGCATCGTGCTCGGCGCCCTTGTAGCGATACACCAGGTTTTCGATGCAGGCAATCATGGAAGCGGGCTCAGCGAATGCGGACAGTGACCGGGGCTCCGGCATTCAGGTGCTCGGCGCCGGACCCGAGCGTTACCAGAATGCGGTAGACCAGAGTGGTGCGAATGTCGGCTGTCTGGACTGTTCGGGGGGTGAACTCCGCCTGTGGCGAGATGTATGACACCGTGCCCGTGCATTCCGTGCCGCCATCGGTTGCCACCTTGACCTGCATGCCCGGGGTGACGCTATCGAGGTACACCTCATCTATGTATGCGCGCACCCGCACCGGGGAGCGCAGCGAAATGCTCAGCACGGGGGCTCCGGCTTGCAGCATGCTGCCGGGTTCTACGATGCGGGTGGTGACAATACCGTCTGCCGGAGCCGTAAGGCGAGTATCTGCCAGATTGAGTTCAGCCTGCTCCACTCGTACCAATGCAACCGAATGCCGTGCTTTTGCTTCGGCTGCGGCTGATGTGGCGGCTTCCAACTGTGCCTCAGCACGCAGAATCTCCTCCTGTCGGTAGCCGGTTTTCATCATGTGCAGCGCTGCGCGGTGTGCGGCTACAACCTGTTTCTGGCTATTGAGCGTCTTCTCAGCCAGGTCGACCGCCTGCTGAGATACCGCGCGCTTGTTCAGCAATGATACCTGTCGGTTGTACTCCCGTTGGGCATTCTCCTGCACTACCTCCTGGGCTTCCAGTTCGGCGGCGGCACGGTCAATTTCCTCCGGCCGATAGCCGGCTCGGAGCAAAGCCAGCGAGGCTTGAGCCGCTTTGACATTACTTTCCGCCGTGGCGACGCTTTCCTGCGCGACCGCAGCATCGAGCCGTGCTTGCCGCAGGGCTATCTCATACGGCTGCGGGTCCAGTTGCCCCAGTAGGGCGCCGGCCTTTACCTCGGCTCCCTCATCAACAGCCAGCGTTTGCAGGCGCCCCGCTACACGCCCCGACACGTTGACACTACGTATGTCTACATTGCCGTTCAGCACCAGCTCCGCTGCGGAATCCGCCCTGCTGTCGGCGTAGAAATAATACCCCACGCCCAGGAGGATGAGCGCGATAATCATGCGTAGTACGATTTTCATAATTGACTGATTCCTTTGAGTGCCCATTCCATGCGTTGTATAGTCGCGGCCTCGTCGGCCGTGTTTTTCAGATTCTCCACCAGGCGGATGTCCGGCGGCAATTTGTCATTCATCAGCTGAAAGACGATAATCGGCAGCCCGATGGCTCCTACCAGGTAGAATAAGATGGCATCGCCATCGCCCGCTATCAGGTAGCCGTCCTTCATCGCCTGCCTGATGGCGTTTCGCAGGTGCGCCACATGGGTGAGCTTTGTTTGCCGAAATAGTGCAAAAACTGTTTTCTCGCCCATGGCTGCATCCATGTACAGCTGTACCAGTACCCCCGAATTCCGACAGATGAACTGAATCGCCGCTCTTAATTCCGCCTTCAGCACTTCCAGCGAATTCCCGCGCGCGTGGCTTTGGTGCTCCACCGATTCCCGCAAGGGTTCATACCACTCCCTCAGCAATATCTCATTGAAATTCCCAAGGGTGCGGAAATGTGCCGTGAAAGTCCCCGGACTTACCCCGGCTTCTTCGCATATCTGCCGCAGTTTTATGCTCCGTATCCCGCCTCGGGTAAGCCATGCCCGCCCGATGCGCTTTAACTTCTCTCTGGCGTCTTCTTTCATTTGTCCGTACAGGTGTACGGTTATATCGTACACCTGTACGGGCGAGGAGGCAAGCTTTTTTTTGCGAAATAATGCAGGCTAGGGCTTGCTGTGCCGCGAGTGGGTGGATTACCACCTATAGCCCGGGCGGGAGGCGGGGTAAGGGCGCGGGCGCGGCGGGCGCTTATTGTTGTTGTAGTGGGGGCGCTTGTTGTGGAACCCGGGGCTGTGATGATAGGCCGGGCCGTAGTGGCGCGGGTGGTGGTGGTGATGGCAGGCCGGCAGACAGACGGCGCAGAGCAGAGCCAGCAGTGTAAGCGTGATTTTGTTCATGTAGAATGAAACACGCCCGGAACCCCGGGCGTTGAATACACGGTATAATACGCGGTGAAATAAGGTGGAAAGGGAAATTTGTGGAAGTATGAAGGTCCCGTCTTCGCGTCTCGCTACGCTTGCTTGCTACGCCGTGGCAGGCGAATTTGAAAGTTCGGCGGTTCGCCCGCAGGTATGCGTAGCTTATTCCACCGCTCACGCCCGCGCCTTAAAGCGCGGGCAGTAGTCGACGCTAAGCTCTGCCACCCTTGCGGCTTGCCGCAGTGCGGAATCAGTTGGTGAATGCCACCCCCTGAGCATCTCTGGTGACAGTGCAGATGTCAATGATAGCCCAGATGTAAGAGATAAGCCCCAGGATGCTGCCTGAGAGCAGTGTAATAAGAAGCTGAGCAACGGCTTTACCGGTGTAACCGGCGTAGAAGTTGTGGACACCGAGGGAGCCGAGGAAAACCCCGAGCAGGATGTAGGCAAGACGTGATTTAGGCATAGTTTTCAGTTGTTTGAATGATGTTGTATGCAGGCGTGTGCCTGTGCTGTATTTATACGATGCAGTGGGAGTTTTGTCAATAAAAAAGCGCGCTCCATACGGAGCGCGCCTGTATAAGATGAAGTGCGGGGGTTACTTTTTGGTAACGTTGCGCATATTGGCCTGTCGCTTCTGCTCTTCGAGGGCCTTTTGCTGCTCTTCCATCATGCGCTGCATGCGGTCCAGGAAACCGCCCTTTTTGGGCTGGCGCTTCTTGGGATCCACCTTTTCGAGGGTGGGTTGGGGGAGGCGGCGGATGATGAGCGTTTGGATGATGGAGATGATGTTGGTCGTCGTCCAGTACAGAGCCAGAGCGCTGGGGTAGGTGTAGCAGAACAGGAAGAACATGACAGGCATGAACCGCATGATTTTCTGCTGCGTGGGGTCACCGGCCTGAGGGGTCATCTTCATCATGGCAATCATGGAGGCGGCCATGATGAAGGGCAGCACGTTGATAACGGGCTCCCAGCCCAGGATGGTGAAGGGCAGCGTAACAACCGTATCCATCTGCGAGAGGTCGGTCACCCAGCCGAGGAAGGGGGCGCCGCGCAGCTCGGCCGCCGTCTGCAACACATAGAAGAATGCGAAGAAGATGGGAATCTGCAGGAACATGGGCAGACAGCCGCCGAAGGGGGAGATGCCGTACTGCTTGTAGAGATTCATCATCTCCATGGAAACCTTCTGCTGGTCGTTGGGGTACTTCTCCTTGAGCTCCTTCATCATGGGCTGCAGCAGGCTCATGCGCTTCATGCTCATGTAGCTCTTGCGGTAGAGCGGCCAGATGATGAGGCGCACCACGAAGGTCATGGCCACGATAGCCCAGCCCCAGTTGCCGAACCAGCTGTGGAAGATGTTGATGAGCCAGTTCATGGGGTAGCTGATGAGGTAGAGCCAGCCGTAGTCCATGATTTGCTCAATCTTGGGGATGTCGTGCGTCATGTCCTCAAGCATCAGGTTGAGCTTGGGACCGGTGAAAATCTTGTAGCTGAGAGAACGCACACCGCCGGGCATATCGGCGGATTTGGGCGCCAGCGTGAAGTCGGGGATGCCGGCAGCCATTTCCACGCCGTCCACCTCTTCGTTCGTGACGGGCAGCTTGTAGCGGGTGGGGGCGGCATACCAGGCGTTGCGGGAGCTGTTGGCATCAGGCATCACCACGGTGGAGTAGTACTGGCTCATGGTGCCGACCCACTTCAGGTCAGAGCTGTCCGTCTTGTAGATGCGCGACTTGGCGGAGCCGAAGAAGGGGTCGAACGAGCCGCGGGTCTCCTTCTCGAAATCGCCGTTTTCGAGGCGGATGTAGTGGGTGTAGATGCTGCCTTCGGCGTGGTTGATCTGGCTCATGCCACCGGCATACAGACCCCAGTTGGAAGCACTGAGGGGCACGCCGCCGACATTCTGCACATCAACGGTGAGGTTGAGGACGTAGGCGTTGCCGTCGACGGTCTTGTCGCCCTGCTTCAGGGGAGCTAGGGCGTAGATTTTGCGCACCATGAGGTCGCCCATGCGGGCGAAGAGCGCCACCTGTTTGTCGTTGGTGAGCTCAGGGATGACGTTGTAGGTGGTCTGGTCGAAGGCGGGGGCGGTCTCATTGCTCAGGCGGAACATGAGCGTACCGATGCCCTGCGGCACATTGCCGTTGATGCTTACATCGCCGCGCAGCTCTTCCTTGGTGCTGTTGATAGCCTGGCCGAGCATGTCGGCGCATTTGACGCTGCCGCCGATGTCCTGGAAGGAGTAGCGGGCAACAGGCTTGCCCTCGGCATCATGCGAGGTGAGTGTGGCGATAACCTGCGGCACCGGGGTGGCAGGCGTCTCGTATGCCGGCTTGGCCGGCTGGGGGGTGGCAGGTTGTGCTGCGGGCTGCTCGGCCACGGGCGTGGCCGGGGCTGCCTGAGCCTGCGGTGCAGGTGCGGGGGGCGGTTCCTGGTTGCTGGTATACCACCAGTTGACGCCCAGCAGCGCTATGCAGGAGCCTACAACGATGATTGATGTTTTATCCATAAACTTAGCGGGTGGGGGTTAAGGGGTTATTTGCATTTACGGGGCGGGACGGGGTCATGCCCGCAGCCGCCCCACGGGTTGCAGCGCATGATGCGCCATATCCCCAGCGCGGCTCCTTTCAGCGCGCCGTGTTCCTCCACGGCTTGGATGAAGTAGTTGCTGCAGCTGGGGGTAAAACGACAGCCCGCCATAGGGCCGGCCAACACATGCAGGGGACGGCTCAGAAAGCGCTGGTAGAAGCGCACGGGGGCTATGAGGATGCGTTTGAACATGGCTCACCCCACGTCTTTTGCACGCGGGTAAGGAGTTTGCAGAAGTCTTTTTCGAGGCCGGCGTAGTCGGTCATAGCGGCGCGGTTGCGCACGACGATGACGACATAAAGCCCGGTGGCCAGGGGGGCAGCGTGGGCGCGCAGGATTTCGCGCACGCGCCTGCGCAGCAGGTTGCGCACCACGGCGTGCCCTATTCTCTTGGTGGTGATAATCCCGAAGCGCGAGGAATCAGCCGGGGATTGGAGCGGGGCAGTGCTGAGAATAAGGAAACGCCCTGCTTCAGATTTGCCGGCTTTGCGAACCATGGCGAACTCTGAGGCTCGCTTCATGGTGTTACTCCGCCTGAGCTGCATCTTACAACAGGACGTTGCGTGTTGCTCCTGAGTCGCTAAACGGCTGTAAGGCCGCGCAACTCATACTGAATCAAACACCGTGCTGAACAGTGTGGCGCTTGTAGTGAATCTCCACACCCTTGGGCAGAAGGCGCTTGCGGCCCTTGGCACGACGACGGGCGAGGATGGCACGACCATTCTTGGAAGCCATGCGTGCGCGGAAACCGAACTGGCGCTTGCGGCAGCGCTTGGAAGGCTGGTATGTTCTCTTGCTCATAATAATTGATGGTTACGTTTGAAGTTGTTGAAGTCTGCTGTGGCCGCTGCGCGCGGTCGGGGTGAGGTATGATACTCAAAAATCGGCGCTTGTCAAGCACCGATTCTTGATTTTTGTGATTTTTCTGCAAAAAGCCGCTTTATCAGGCGTCTGCTACCATGAATTTGAGCTCAGCTTCGCATGTTACTTCGCCGTTGACGGTGCAGCGTCCGTTGCACACGCCGATAGCGCCGCGCATCTTGGTCAGGTCGGCTTCGATGATGAGCACGTCACCCGGTTCGACGGGTTTGCGCCACTTCACCTTGTCGCAGCTCATGAAGTAGCCGATCTTGCCCTGGTTTTCGGGCAGACGCAGCATCAGGATGGAGCCCACCTGTGCCATGGCCTCCAGCTGCAGCACGCCGGGCATGACCGGCTTGCCGGGGAAGTGCCCCTGGAAGAATTGCTCGTTCATGGTGAGGTTCTTCTGGCCGATGCACTTTGTTTCGCCCTCGAAGCCGAGGATGCGATCCACCATGAGGAAGGGGTAGCGGTGCGGCAGCAGTTTAATCACCTCGGCGGTGTTGAGCACGGTGTCACCCTGGGGGAAGACGAAGGGCTTGGGCTTCATGGCTTCCATGCTCTCGTACTTCTTCTGCAGGGTGGCGGCCATCTGGGTGTTGATGCCGTGCCCGGGCATGATGGCAATCACATGGCCGAGGATGCGGCGGCCGTTGAGGATGAGGTCGCCAATCATATCCATGGCCTTGTGGCGGGCGCATTCGTTGTGGAAGCGCAGGCCGCCGGCGCAGATGTACTGGTCGCCCTTGATGACGATGGCGTTATCGAGTGTGCCGCCCTGAATGAGCCCTTTGTCGAGCAGCGGCTGAACATCTTCGTAGAAGCAGAAGGTGCGGGCGGTGGAGAGCTCTTTCTCGTAGGTGGTGGGGTTCACCTCGGTGGTGAAGTACTGGGTGACGCGTCCCTCGGGGCCTACGGCGGTGACAGTCACGCGGAACTTCTTGTCAGGCATGATGATGATACGGCTGCCATTCTTGTTTTCCACCTGTACGGGCTCGCGGATTTCCCAGATTGGGCAGGGAACATCCTGCTCCTCGATGCCGGCCTGTTTGATAAGCTCTACGTAGGGAGAAGCGGAGCCGTCGCCGATGGGGGGCTCGTTGCTGTCCATCTCGATGATGGCGTTATCGACCCCCATGCCGGTCAGGGCAGAGAGGATGTGCTCCACGGTGTGAACTTTCACAGAGCCTTCTGCCAGCGTCGTGGCGCGCTCCACCGTCTGCACCTTAGCTGCCGAAGCGTCGATGAACGGCTTGTCCGGCAGGTCAATGCGGCGGAACTTCAGGCCGGTATTGGGCTCTGCCGGCTTGATGGTGAGCTTGACGGGCAGACCCGTGTGAAGCGACGTGCCCTGAATGGAGGCACACTTGCTGAGTGTTCGTTGCATCTGAATAGCCATATCGTGATGGCATTGTACACGTTTTTTTTCGTTTTGTGAAGCCCAAAATTGCACTAAGCGCAAGAATCTTCGAGTTTACTCCATAACAATTGGTGTTTTCCGGGCGGATGAACGATTATGCTTGCATTTTCGGTAAATACGGGTAAAATTGCGTGCCCGCGCGAGCTGAGTGTAAGTTTACCGTTTTTTATTTATGACATGTGATTTTACGACAATAACCGCTCTGGTTATCTTTCTTGTGACGTATGCTCTGATTGTATCAGAAAAAGTGCATCGTACGGTGATAGCACTATTTGGTGCCATGGTGATGGTGGTGTTGGGTGTTATCACTCAGGATGAGGCAATTGCGCACATTGATTTTAACACGCTGGCACTGCTGATTGGCATGATGATACAGGTGCTGATTCTCAGTAAGACGGGGCTGTTCCGCTATCTGGCCGTGCGGGCAGCGCAGAAAACACGCGGCAATCCCGTTGCGCTTCTCATCAGTTTGTCCGTTATCGTGGCGGTGTGTTCGGCTCTTCTGGATAACGTGACGACCGTGCTGCTGACGGTGCCGCTCACGTTCACGCTGACGAAGGATTTGCGTATTTCGCCGTTGCCCTTCGTTGTGGCGCAGATTTTTGCCTCTAACATCGGCGGTACCTCAACCATGATTGGCGACCCGCCTAACATCATGATAGCCAGCGCGGTGAAGGAGCTGGATTTCATGTCCTTCATCATAAATCTGGCTCCGCTCTGCGTCGTTATCTTCCTGCTGACGCTGGGGCTGCTGGTGTTTATTTATCGCCGCCAGTTGGTGTGCGACCCCAAGGTGCAGCAACGTATCATGAAAATTAAGACCGTGGGGCTGATTCGTAGTAAGCCTTTGCTTATTAAGTGTCTGTTTACGCTGGCGGTGACGATTCTGCTCTTCTGCACGCATGGGCAGATACCGGGCTGGGCACTTGAGAGCGGCACAGTGGCCGTGGTGTGTGCCTCTCTGTTGCTGGTCTTGGTGATGCCGCGCCGCGAGAAGATGCTCGAGCTGGTCTTCTCCAAGGTGGAATGGACGACGATTTTCTTCTTTATCGGGCTCTTTGTGCTGGTGGGTGGTCTGGAGGTGAACGGCGTTATCAAATGGCTGGCTCAGCAGACTATGAACCTTACCGGCGGCGAGTCCGCCGTCACGACGATGGCTGTGCTCTGGCTCAGCGCTATCATGTCCGCCTTTTTGGACAACATCCCCTTCGTCGCGACGATGATTCCGTTGATTCAGGACATGGGCGCCATGGGCTACGCGAACTTGGAGCCGCTCTGGTGGGCGCTCTCGCTGGGGGCCTGCCTGGGTGGCAATGGTACCGTTATCGGCGCCAGTGCCAACGTGGTGGCGCTTTCGCTGGCTCGCAAGCAGAATCTGTTGGTGAGCTTCTGGCAGTTCATGAAGGTGGCGTTCCCGCTCATGCTGCTCTCCATCGTGATATCGAGCGTGTATCTGTACCTCTTCTTCCTGTAAAGACGGGGGGCTGCGTGGCTGAAAAAGGCAATTTGCCAAGCAGAATTTACAATCTACAATTTA
>JAUNRE010000061.1 GCA_030535795.1 Akkermansia sp. | reverse complement strand
AAACTCAGGCAGCTAACATCCCCGTCATTCACGCGACTTTTTTGACGCAGTGCCTTTTTTTTAAGAAAAGTGTAATTTTTTTCTTGCTTTTACGGAAAAATGCAGTATTCTATGAATTGTAGACATCCTCATGGTGAGAGTGCTCTGCAAAACAACCAAAACATTATCTCATAATTATGAAGACCATCGCCATCCTCGCTATCGCAGCCGCCGCTCTGGTGTCCTGCCAGCAGCAGCAGCAGCAGCAGACCCCTCCTCCGCCCCCCGCTGACCCGGTTCCCACTCCGGTTCCCGGCAAGTAAAGCGAAAGGGATCGCAACAAAGATTTCGACCCGTCAGGCTCCGGCCTGCCGGGTCAAATCTTTGTTGGCTGAGCTTGAAAGAAGCTGTGCTGATTTTTCAAGGAAAAAAGAGGAGCCTCAGCAAGGCTCCGGGGCTCAATAGGTGAATTCGTTGAAAGAGGCCTCAGAGATATACGGCACCGTTTCGCTGGGAATGTCCTCAAAACCGGCGGGGATATTATCTTCGGTGATGAGGGCGTAGGCGGGTAGCTCAGCTTCGTGTTCGACCCTGGCAGTGAGAGCGAGGGAGGGGACTACCACCAAGGTGTGCGGAGCTGCGTTGGCTGCTACTGTGGCCCAGTTTGCCTGTGGGGCGTATTTGTAGCCGGCGCAGTGTGGTTGCAGCGCCGGGGGGCATAGGATGGCGAGGTCGGGCTTCAGAATGCCGAGCACATCTCGCGGTGCGGGGTGGATGAGCAAGGCGCTTGTTTTGTCGAGCGCGCCGCCGGTGCAGATGATTTTGTGCGGGATGGCTGCGGGGGAAAGTGCCGCCAGCATCATGGGGGAGGGGGTAATGAACGTGCAGGGGGTGTTGCTCAGTTGGCTGACGAGGACTCGGGTGAAGGGCGTGGCATCGGCATAGATGCGCATGCCCGGACGAATGTGCGCCGCTACCAAGTGGGCGAGCTGGATGTCGAGTCTCGGGCTGTCGGAAAGCACCGGCGCGGAGGGGATGATGTAGCGAGCTCCTCCGTGCATGCGCTTCAGCAACCCTTGTGCCTGCATGTCAACAAGGTCGGTGCGGATTGTTTCATCGGTTACGCCGAGTTCTCGAGCCAGAGCGGTGGTGCGGACACTGCCGCGTTGTTCCAACAGGCGGAGGATGTATTGCCGACGTTCCTGTGCCATGTACATAGGCGAGTAGGGGGAGGGGTATTAACCGGGGATGGAGGTGATAAAGAGGCGCATGTTGCGCATGAGTGATTCCGCTGCATCCTGAAGTGGCGGTCGGCTGTCCGGTGGCAGGGTATCGAACATCTGTGCAAGGGCGGAGAGCCGCTTGCAGAGAGCCTCCATGCGCTGGGCTGCCAATGCGGAGGAGTAGTGATCCTGCCCGGTGAGCAAGAGGGTGCTCAGCAGGTGGGAGATGATGCTGGCATAGAGTGAGAGGAAGGCCACGCCCTCTTTGCTCTCCCTCAGTTTGCGGCCATTCCGGTACAGCAGGTGTTCATGCACCACGGCTGTCATTTTCGAGGCTTCTTCAAAGAGCGGGTGGTGCATGGCGCGGTTCAACTCTTGCTCCTGCGGCGCCATGAAATCCAGCACATTCCAATCTCTTTCCGTTACCTTGGGGTCGGGTGGCATGTTTGCTTCCTCCTCAGCGGCTTCCTTGCCAAGAAAATCCGTGAGATTCATCACAAAAGCCGCCGAGAGATACCCGCCGGGAATCGGGGCGTATTTTTCGTGAATGGTGGGGTAGATCGCCATGCATGCTTCCGCTCTGTTCAGGCGGTAGTCCCAGTCGCAGGGGGGCATGTCTTCACCCAGCCCGGTCATGGAGGGGCCGTTGTAGCGCTTCACGTTGGCATCGACATGGGCACGCAGGGCTTCCATGTTGAGGAGGGTCTGCAGGTTGTCGTCTTCCCAGCTTTGCTCCCACTGGGGCATGGAGATGTCATAGCTGACGGCGTTGAACTCCAGCAGAACGCGCAGGATTTCGTCGACAAAGAACTCGATATAGAGCACGTTGGCTACGCCGCGGCGGTTGTCCTTTTCGAGTACTCGGCGGGAATAGGTAATATCCCCGGCAACAATGCGCGCGCTGCCTGCGCTTTGACGCAGGTCATTAACAATAGGCGGAAAGAAGGCCGGCGGGCTGCCCGCGGCTGTGTTGGTGAATTCCAGGCGGCAGCCGGCTATGTCCCTCAGGCAATTTCCCCGCATGCGCAGGTGCAGGGGCTCGCTGTTGTCTGTGAACCACAGACGCAGGTCAATGAGCTCCCGCAGGGTGTTGTCGATAACACCTCGCGTGACGAGTGGGGAAAGAAGAGCCAGCATGCGGGGGAGATTATGAGAGGGTGGGGTACGGCAGCTTGGCTGCCAGGGCGGCCACGGCTTCCGGCGCGTTCATGAGCTCAACCACGGCATCCCAACGCCCCTGCATGAGTGCCTCGCGAGGCTCGGCCGGCATGGTGAGGGGGAGGGTGGCGCAGGCGCAGCTGAGCGTCATAGAGGCGAGGTCGAGCGTCCACTCCGTATCGGGGTGAGCGGTGGTGATGCTCAGGGCTTGCTGCAAGTCGTCGTGGCTGAGGCAGACGCAGGGCATGCCGATGCCGGAGCTGTTGCCGAAGAAGATTTCTGCAAAGCTTTCTGCCACAACCGCCTTGATGCCGCTTCGCTTAATGGCCTGCGGGGCGTGCTCACGGGAGGAGCCGCAGCCGAAGTTTTCGCCACCTAGGATGATGGCGGCACCTGCGTGCTGCGGGGCATCGATGGGGTGGCCTTTGCTGCTGCCATCGGCGTTGAAACGCTCATCGTAGAACATGGTGCCGGCCAGTTCATCGAAGGTGACGCACTTGAGGAAGCGTGCCGGGATGATGCGGTCGGTATCCATATCGGCTCCGGGGACGGGAACTGCCTTGCCGGTGATACTGATGATTTTGTTGAGAGGCATGAGAGTGTGAACGTGTTGAATGTTAGCGGATGTCGAATACCTCGCACGGGTCTGCCACGGTGCCGGTGACGGCGGCTGCGGCTGCCATGAGCGGGCTCATGAGCAGGGTGCGCCCGGTGGGGCTGCCCTGGCGACCCTTGAAGTTGCGGTTGCTGGTGCTGGCGCAAATCTGATCCCCTTGCAGTTTGTCGGGATTCATGGCCAGGCACATGGAGCACCCGGCCAGGCGCCATTCGAACCCGGCTTCTCGGAAAATGTCGGCTATGCCCTCCGCTTCGCACTGGGCGGCTGTTTCCTGAGAGCCGGGGACGGCCAGGGCTTTGATGCCGGCGGCAACCTTGCGGCCTTTGAGCAGCGGTGCGACTGCGCGGAAGTCGGAGATGCGCCCATTGGTGCAGGACCCGATGAATACCACGTTGACAGGCATGCCTTTGAGCTGCTGGCCGGGTTGCAGTTTCATGTACTCCAGAGCCGTGCTGCGGGCTTTGCGGGTCTCGGGGTCGTCGGTATCTTCGGGTGCCGGGATGGTGCCGTTGATGCCGATGCTCATGTCGGGCGAAATACCCCAGGTGACTGTGGGCTCAATGTCTTGCGCATTGAACACAACCACATCATCGTACTCGGCATCCGCATCGCTGGCAAAGCTCTTCCAGCGTTCCACCGCGGCATCCCAGGCTGCACCCTTCGGGGCATAGGGGCGCCCTTTCAGGTAGGCGAAGGTTTTTTCATCCGGGTTGACATAACCGCAGCGAGCGGCGCCTTCGATTGCCAGGTTGCAGAGGGTCAGGCGACCGTCCATTTCCATGTCGTCGATAGCGCTGCCGCCGAACTCATAGGCGTAACCCAGGCCGCCATCGGCGCCGAGTTTGCCGATAATGTGGAGGGCGACGTCTTTAGCGGTGACGCCGGGGCGCAGTGTGCCTTCCACGCGCACGTTGCGCACCTTGAGCGGCAGCATGGCCAGTGTCTGGGTTGCCAGCACATCGCGTACCTGTGTGGTGCCGATGCCCATGGCAATGGAGCCTACTGCGCCGTGTGTGGCTGTGTGGGAATCACCGCAAACAATCGTCATGCCCGGTTGGGTGATACCCAGCTCCGGCCCGATGGAGTGCACAATGCCTTGCCGGCCGGTGGGCAGGTCAAAAAGGCGAATGCCGGCTGCGGCGCAGTTGCTGCGCAGGGCGTTGAGCATGGTCTGGGCGCGAGGGTCGGCAAAGGGCTCGGCCTGGTTGTCCGTGGGGATGATGTGATCCACCGTGGCAAAGGTGCGCTCGGGGTGCAGTACGGGTAGGTTCAGTTCGCGCAACATCGCGAAGGCCTGCGGCGAGGTTACTTCGTGTACAAAGTGTGTGGCAATAAAGAGCTGCGTGCGGCCGTCCGGCAGAATGCCTGCCGTGTGCGCTTCCCAAACTTTCCTGTATAATGTCTTACCCATGGTGTGTTATGTGCAGTCTATCACCTCGCGCGCGTGGCGTCAAGGTTCCATGGCTCAGAATGACACGCAAGATACGCACATCCGGCGTTTTGTACATAAAAAACGATAGCCCGCACCGGGCGGGCTATCGGAAAGGGGTGGTTTGTGAGCCTCGGCTTTAGCCAAGCACCTCGGCGCGCTCCTCGAGCAGCTCGGCGCAGGAGGCGTCGATCTTGCCGCGGGAGAACTCGTCGATGGGCAGACCCTCCACGATGGTGAGGGTGCCGTCAGCCTCTGTGCGGCTGGGCATGGAGCAGATAATGCCCTCGGGCAGGCCGTACTTGGTGCCGTCGCTGTAGCGAGCCACGGAGTACCAGTCACCCTCGGCGGTGGGGGTGGTGAGGTTCTTCACGGTCATCAGGGCTGCATTGGCAGCGGAGGCGGCGGAGGAGAGGCCGCGGGCGGCGATGATGGCGGCACCACGCTGCTGAACGGTCTTGATGAAGTCGGTCTTCAGCCACTCGGAGTCGGTGATGACTTCGGTAGCGGGCTTGCCGCAAATCTTGGCGTTGGTGAAGTCCGGGTACTGAGTAGCGGAGTGGTTACCCCAGATGGTCATGTTGGTCACATCGGACACGGCTACACCGGCCTTGGCAGCGAGCTGAGCCTTGGCGCGGTACTCGTCCAGCATGGTCATGGCGAAGAAGTTCTCCTTGGGCATGCCGGTAGCGTTGTGCATGGCGATGAGGCAGTTGGTGTTGCAGGGGTTGCCTACTACGAACACCTTGCAGCCGGGAGCTGCGTTCTCGGCAATGGCCTTGCCCTGACCCACGAATACTTTGCCGTTGATGGAAAGAAGATCCTTGCGCTCCATACCGGCCTTGCGGGGCACGGAACCCACCAGCATGCACCAGTCGGCATTCTTGAATGCCACGGCGGGATCATCGGTGGGAACAATCTCCTGCACCAGCGGGAAGGCGCAGTCCTCAAGTTCCATGACTACACCCTTGAGCTTGTCGAGGCAGGGGGTGATTTCCAGAAGCTTCAGGATAACGGGCTGGTCAGCACCCAGCATTTCGCCGGCTGCGATGCGGAACAGCAGAGAGTATGCGATATTGCCGGCGGCGCCGGTCACGGTTACGGTTACGGGTTTCTTCATAACGCGCACATTATGCCTGTTTGCTGCACTAAAGTCAACCCCGAAATCCGTTCGTATCTCTGCTTTTTTACACCTTTTTCTTTTGTGAAAACTTAGAGCTGTGTCGAGCTTTTGCGCGGAAAGTGGCGATTATCATTGACAAATAAGCGGGTAAGGAGTATGATTCCGCGCATGGAAACACGAGTGATGGAGGTGGACCCGCTGGAGGACTGCCGCAGTGTGTATAAAGAAGCTGCCGGGGTGCTGGCGGAGGGAGGCTTGGTGGCCATTCCGACGGAGACGGTGTATGGTCTGGGTGCGGATGCGCTCAATACGGAGGCCGTGGCGAATGTATTTGCCGTGAAGGCACGCCCGAGCTTTGACCCGCTGATTTGTCATTTTGCAAAGGCGAAGGATATAAAGGACTACACGGAGGTACCGGCGGAGCTGCAGCCGCTTGTGGATAAGCTGGCCAAGGAGTTCTGGCCGGGGCCGATGACGCTGGTGTTGCCACGCAAGCCGA
This sequence comes from Akkermansia sp., assembly GCA_030535795.1. Taxonomy (GTDB): domain Bacteria; phylum Verrucomicrobiota; class Verrucomicrobiia; order Verrucomicrobiales; family Akkermansiaceae; genus Akkermansia. The sequence goes on along the minus strand of JAUNRE010000061.1, from coordinate 7,819 downwards.
TTATACCGGATATCGTGACGAGCGGGCTGCCTACGGTGGCATGCCGAGTGCCGTCGCATGAGGTGATGCGCGGGGTGGCGCGTGCGCTTGAACACCCCATTGCCGCACCCAGTGCTAACCGTTTCGGGCATATATCGCCGACGAGTGCTCAGGCGGTGGTGAAGGAGCTGGGCGGTAGCATACCGCTGGTGCTGGATGCCGGTGCCTGTTCAGAGGGGCTGGAGAGCACCATTCTGATGCCGTGCCTGGATGAAAAGGGAAAGCCCGCCGTGCGCTTGCTGCGCGAGGGGCCTGTCACCCGCGAGAAGTTGCGCGGTATTTGCCGTGTGCTGAAACCCGGTAAGGGGAAGGCTGCCGAGGAGGTGTTGCCCAATGCGCCCGGGCAGCTCAAGAGCCACTATGCCCCTGCGAAACCGCTTATCCTGTGGAATCCGCGTGAGGAGTTCACACCTGAGGAGGGGGTGAGCTACGGGCTTATCAGCTACGAGGGCGAATCCGCCCTGGCGCAGCAGGAGTGCTGGACGGAGGTGATGCCGCTTTCGCCCGGTAGCGGGCGTTTGGCCGAGGCTGCTGTGCGTTTGTTTGCCGTGATGCGAGCCATGGATGAGAATGATGAGGTGCAGGTGATTGTGGCTGAGGAGCTCCCCGAAACGGGGCTGGGCTGTGCTATGATGGACCGCCTGCGCCGCGCAGCAGCCAAACGGGAGGAAGCATGATGCGGTGTATACAGGCTTTGGTGGTAGCCATTGTGCTGCGTGTGGTGCATGCCGCTCTCATTGAGCTGCGTGAGCTGGACAGCCGTGTGGCTAAGGAATTTGAGCGTATGCCTGAGGGGCTTAGCTACGCTATCCGTACCGGGCACAACGGCCCCTCGCTTTATGTGCAGTGGGATGGCCGTGAACTGAAGCGGTTGGCAGCGTTGGCTGCGCCTTCCTGCGCGTTGCGTATCAAAAGTATGCCGCTTTCCTTTCAACTCTTTACGGGGCAGATGGGCTTGGCTCAGGCCTATGCCCGCCATGCCTTTACGATGGGAGGCGAGGTGGCCGATGTCATGCGGTTGGCGCGTTTGGTGAATCTGGTGGAGGGCTATTTGTTCCCGAAAATCATGACGCGGCGCATCATGACGGATGTGCCGGAAACTGAGGTGTGCTTCCTGCGTGCCTATGCCCGCATTGCGCTGGGCTTCCTGACCGGTAAATATAAACTTTCCAAATGATTATGGTTCCTTATTTTGAATTTCAGAACGCTGTTAAACTGCTCTGCGGCGAGTTGTCGCTGGAGCGCATTGCTATTGAGCTGGAGCTCATGGGTGCCTCGCGTCCGCTGATGCTTTCGGATGCTGTGCTCACCAAAATCGGCACACTGGCTACGGTGATTAAAGCCATGGAGTCGGAGGGCGTGGAGCCTGCCGCTACGTTTACGGATATTCCGGTGGATTCATCGCTGGCCGTGGTGAACCGCATTGCGTCGTTCTACCGTGAGCAGGGCTGCGACTCTATCGTGGCTGTGGGCGGTGGCTCGGTGATTGATACGGCTAAGGGGGTACGCCTGGTGCTCTCGCAGAATAAGCAGGATATCCTTTCGCTCAGTGGGTTGGATAATCTGGTGCGTGGTAAGCATGTGCCGTTCATTGTGGTGCCTACCACTGCCGGAACCGGCTCGGAATGCACCGGCGTGGCGGTGATTCGCAATGATTCCAACGGCGTGAAGATGGAGTTCCTCTCCCCCTATGTGGAACCCGATGCCGCCGTGATTGACCCGCGCATGACGGCCGGACTGCCTCCCAAGGCTACAGCTACGACCGGTATGGATGCCTTGGTGCATGCTATCGAGGCCTGTACATGCCAGCAGGCTAACCCGCTCAGCTCGGCTTATGGCACGGCTGCCATTCGCGCCATTGTTGAAAATGTGGAGGAGGCTACCCGCAACGGCAGCAATAAGCAGGCTCGCTTTGCCATGGCACTGGCTTCGACGATGGCCGGTATTTCGTTCTCCAATTCCATGGTGGGTGCCGTGCATGCCATCGGCCATGCTCTGGGCGGTGTGTGCCATGTGCCGCATGCCGTAGCCATGACAATATTGCTGCCGCATGTGATGCGCTACAACCTCAGCCACTGCGGGCAGGCTTATGCTGCGCTGCTGCCTTGGCTGGTGGGGATGGATGCCGCAATGGCTACCCCCGCCGAGAAGCGGGCGGAGGCTGCGATTGATGCCGTGGCGGCACTGGGGCGCAGGCTGAGGGATATATGTGGTATTCCGCTCACGCTCAAGGATGCCGGTGTGGCTCCCGAGACCTTTGCCCATGTGGCGGAGGTGGCGGTGAATGATGGCGCGCTTATCGTGAACCCGCGTGCGGCCGATGAGGCTCAGGTTATCGAAATTCTGAAAGCTGCTTATTGATATGAAAGCCCTTGTCGAAAAACAACGCCAATTCTTCCTGTCGCATACCACGCGCGATGTGAAGTACCGTCTCAGCGCACTCAAAAAACTGAAGAAGACGATTATTGAGTGGGAGCCCCGCATTGCGGAGGCTTTGCAGAAGGACCTCGGTAAGTGCGGCACGGAGACGTATATGACCGAAATCGGTATGGTGCTGGCGGGGCTGAGCGAAAATATCAGCCACCTGCGCCGCTGGAGCCGTCCCAAAAAGGTGCTTGCTCCGCTGGCTCAGTTCCCCTCCACCTGTCGCGTGCAGCCGGAGCCTTACGGTGTGTCGCTTATCCTCAGCCCGTGGAATTACCCGATTCTGCTTTGCCTGGATCCCCTGGCTGCCGCTCTGGCTGCCGGTAACTGCGCTGTGGTGAAGCCGTCCTCGATGTCGCCTGCTACCTCGGCTGTCATTGCTGAAATGCTCGGTAGTATTTTCCCGCCGGAATATGTGACGACGGTGTTGGGCGGACGCAAGGAAATCGGTGCCTTGCTGGAAGAAAAGTTCGACTATATTTTCTTTACCGGCAGCCCTGTCGTGGGGCATGTGGTGATGGAGGCAGCCTCGCGCCACCTCACACCCGTTACGCTGGAGCTGGGCGGTAAGAGCCCCTGCATTGTGGACGAAACGGCCAACATTCGCGTGGCTGCCCGCCGCATTGCCTTCGGTAAGATTCTCAATGCCGGGCAGACTTGTGTGGCGCCGGATTATCTGTTCATTCACAGCAGCCGTAAGCAGGAGTTTATCGAGGCTTATACCGCCGAGGTAAAACGTATGCTGGGTGAGGAGGCGCTGAAGGATGAAACATTCACTCACATTGTTAATGAGAAGCATTTTAACCGCCTGATGGGGTTGATGCAGGGGGCTACGGCTATTCTGGGTGGCAAGGGCGACCCCGCTACGCTGCGCATCGAGCCCACGCTGCTGGATGATGTGACGCCGGATTCCCCCTGCATGAAGGAGGAAATCTTCGGGCCGATTCTGCCTATGCTCACCTGGGATAAGTGGGAGGAGGTGGAGCGCTTTGTGCTCAGCCGCCCGCGTCCGCTGGCGTCCTATCTCTTCACAACCCGTTCCGCCAATGAAAAACGCTTCGTTAATAACCTCTCTTTCGGCGGTGGCTGTGTGAATGACACCATTATCCACCTCGCCGTGCATGGCTTGCCCTTCGGCGGTGTGGGTGACAGCGGTATGGGCTCCTACCACGGTAAGGCCGGGTTCGATACCTTTACGCACTACAAATCGGTGCTCACGAAGGCCAACTGGCTCGACCTGCCCATGCGCTACCACCCCTATACTTCCTTCGCGGAGAAGTTGCTGCGCATCTTCCTGCGCTGAGGCTTGCCTTCAGCGTTCAAAAAACGTCCGCAGGCTGTACGCCCGTTTTGGGGGTGTGCAGCCTGTGCTGTGTCGCATGATTATGGGTAAAGACAAAGGTATACACGCCGAAGCATAAGAGGTGATTTTTTGTTGTAAAAGAGTGCGTTTCTGTCATGCGGAGCCTAAACGTTACTTCATGCTTGACATTTCTGCGGTGTTAAGGCACTCTTACCGCGCAATGAACAACACTGTACTCATAATCGGAGCTGGTGGTGTGGGCCATGTGGTGGCTCACAAGTGTGCCCAGATGGCAGATGTTTACAAGAACATCCATCTGGCTTCGCGTACCAAGAGCAAGTGCGATGCGATTGCAGCCGATGTGCTGGAGCGCAGCGGTGTGCAGATTACTACCCACGCGGTAGATGCTGACAATGTAGCCGCTACGGTGGCTCTCATTAAGGAGGTGCAACCCGACCTCGTGCTCAATGTGGCGCTGCCTTACCAGGACCTTCCCCTTATGGATGCCTGCCTGGAGGCCGGGGTGAACTACCTCGATACGGCTAACTATGAGCCGCGCGATGTGGCTAAGTTTGAGTACAGCTGGCAGTGGGCTTACCAGGAGCGTTTCAAGAACGCCGGGCTTTATGCACTGCTGGGGTCCGGCTTCGACCCGGGTGTGACGAATGTATACACCGCCTGGGCTTTGAAGCATCATTTCGATGAGATTGAGTACCTTGACATTATCGATGTGAATGGCGGTGACCACGGTCAGGCTTTCGCAACGAACTTCAACCCCGAAATCAATATCCGTGAGGTGACGGCTCCCTGCCGCCACTGGGAAAACGGTGATTTCCAAGAGACCGGTGCCATGAGCATGCACCAGCCTTTCACTTGCCCCAACGGTGTGGGTACCTACGAGATTTACCGCATGTATCACGAGGAGATGGAGTCGCTGGTGAAGCATATTCCCACCATTAAGCGTGCTCAGTTCTGGATGAGTTTCTCCCCCAACTATATCAACCACCTGACGGTGCTGAAGAATGTGGGGATGACTCGCATCGACCCCGTGGTGTACAATGGCGTGGAGATTGTGCCGCTTCAGTTCCTGAAGGCGGTGCTGCCCGACCCCGGTGACCTGGGTAAGACGACGCATGGCCGCACTTGCATAGGCTGTGTGATTCAGGGTAAGAAGGACGGTAAGTACAAGGCTGTCTACATCTACAACATTTGCGACCATGAGGAGTGCTTCCGCGAGGTGGGCTCCCAGGCTATTTCCTACACGACCGGCGTGCCGGCGGCTATCGGTGGCCGTATGGTAATGACCGGTACCTGGAGTGGCGCCGGTGTGTTCAACATGGAGCAGAATGACCCGGATCCCTTCATGGAGGCTCTTAACAAGTACGGCCTGCCCTGGCAGTGTATCGAGCTTACCGAGGAGCAGGCTCGCGCTCTGCGCGTGACGGAGTAAGCTGCGCCTCAGTGCTTTTTCGCCGCTCTTTGTTTTGATGGCAGGGGGCGGCTTTTCATTGTGGCGGTGCTTGCATGTCAGAACAGGTACTTGCAGAAGAGGTGTATTTTCGTATGATAAACGAACAAGTATGATGAGAAAGAAGCTGATTTGGGGGATACCTGCCGCAGCTGCTCTGCTGTTGGTCGGTGGTGCTGTGTGTTGGTTTTGGCACGCTGCCGATACGCCCGAGGTGGCGCAGGCTACGGCGCAGGAGAACAGAGCGGCGCACGATGCGCTCCGTGAGGCATTGCTGACGGTAACGCGGGATAATGCCGCGAAATCCGTTGCGCTGCTGCGCGGTGTGCAGGATACGTTTACGGCGGATGCTACTGCGGCAAAGTATGCGCAGCAGTGGGGCGAGGTGCGGGCTTTGTCGGCTATGTGGTACCTGTGCCGCACGGCAGATGATGCAGCGGTGCGTTCGCTGCCGCTTGCTGCTGAGATTGAGCGAATAGGGCAGGAATTGAAAGCGGAAAGGGTGCGCCTGCATGCAGATGGGGTTGATGTGTATGGCTCGGTGGCGATGAAAAAGGCTTTCAGCGGGGGTGTGCGCCCGGAGGCTCCGGATGTGGAGAGTATGGAGGCGCTGCTACGCGAGACGACGGCTGTGATGCTGAAGATGGCGGCAGCCGCGCAGGAGCAGGGGGCTGCTGCTTTGCCGGCCTTTTATGCGGAATGTGTGAGGCTGCGTGTGCGATGGAGTATTCTGCAAGAGTATGGCGGTGTGGTGCGCACTGCCGCAGAACAGGTGTGCCGCGATGCCGAGAACGAGGTGCGCAAGGCTTGCATCCCGTTGACGGAGCTTTTCCTTAAAGACACCGGCGATGCTCGGGTGGCGATTGCGGTGCGTTTGCTGCCGCCGTTGAAACTTGCGGTCGATGAGGCTTTGGCTTCAGGTGAGCTGGCTGCGCCGGTGAAGGAATTGGTGCAGCTGGCCGGGGAAATGAACGCTGCATTGAAGAGTGTGGCCGATAAACAATCGGCTGAGGCTGCTGTTGTGCCGATTGCGCGTGCCAACAAGCGCTATGCTGAGGTGTATCGGGCTTGCTCTTCCACGCTGATACGGCTGGAGCCTGATTTTATGCCGGAGCTGAGCGAGCTGGCTGATTTGCTGGCGGAAAATGACAGGATGGCGCTGCAACTCATGGCGCTTACGCCGTCTTGCTTCGGCTGCGAGGAGCTGGCCGAACTGCTGGAATCCTGGCACAAGGTGTGAGCCCGGGAACGTTGCCTACCCCCGCAAGGACAGCGTGTGCTGCCCCTGCGGATGGCGTGCGCTTTATTTGAGGCAGGGGGTGGTGAGGTCGAGACGGGTGCTCATCTTGCCGTCGTCTATGGTGATGGAGAGCTTGCCTGCGCTGATGGTTTTGTAGACGGATGCCGGCACGGGGGAGGAGCCGGTTTGGCGCGGTTCCGGGTTGATGTAGACGAAGATGCCGCCGGTTTCCTTTTGCGGCACATCGAAGGCGTTGCTCAGTCTCCGGGAGTCGGAGGTGAGTACCATGCGTTCATCCTGCATGGCGAGTGCCGGGAAAAGGGCTTGCCGTTTTTCGTTGTAATCCGGTGCGGTGTAGATGGTCGTGTCGCCTTTTTGGGTGTGTTGTAATTTGAGTATGGAGTCGAGGGAAACGCCGGGTATGGAGTTGATGACTTTGGTGATTTGCTCCCAGGATTGCGTGAGTTTGCGGCGGTCTGAGATATCGAGTGAAAGAGCAACGAAGGGGGCATTGCGGCGCGCCGGTTCGGTGGTGCTGGCGTTGTCGATGCGCAAGGCCCAGCCGCTGCCGAGTCCGTCGAGCAGGGATTCGGCATGCGGCATGAGGTTTTCAAGAAGGGTGGGAAGAAGTGTTGTCACGTAGTCTCCGCTCCCGGTGGCCAATGTGGAAACACCGATGGCACAGGTGGTGGTGGCGGTGACGATGTTGCGCATGTTCACCTTGCGATTGGGCTTGAAGGCGGTGCCGCAGGCGTACAACATATCCGTGTTTCTGGGGGTGACGCTCAGCTCGGATGTTTCAAAGCTGGCGCCGCCGGCATCCCAATCTGCCTGGAGATGGAGGTCGCCGTCCTGCCACACGAAAAATTCGAGCGGGTGTTCGCACTCGGGTATTTTGGAAAGCTCAGTGGCAATGGTGGCGAGGCTCTCGGAGGTTTGGTTGGCGCTGCCCGCGGGGAAGAGTTCTTTGAGTGTTCTGCCGGAGGAATTGAGGCTGTTGAGTAGCAGTTTTCTGCATGCTTCCACCGTGGCAGGGTCGGCGTGAGCCAAAAACAAGGCGGAGCCTTTGGCGGCAGCATCGAGAATGTTGGTTTCGGCAGTGCCCAGTACGGAGTCGCAGGCGGTGGCGGGGTAGCGCAGTTTGCCGGGCTCATCCGCCCCGGCAACAAGCAGATTGCTGCCTTGCAGGCGGTAGGCAACGTAGTAATACCTCGGGCTGCTGTCCGTTTGCCCTTTTTTGCCGGCCAGCGCGCCTACATTCAGTTTGGCTCCCTGCCAGCCATCTGCTTGGAACCTGGATTCCCGAACACCTAATAATACAGGAGCAAACAGAGCAATAAAATAA